>CAYPQX010000211.1:0-7263 GCA_964412975.1 uncultured Steroidobacteraceae bacterium | reverse complement strand
CGAGCCGGTGGCGTCGGGCCTCGGCTACGAACTGATCGATATCGAATTCAGCGCGGTCGGGCGGGATTCGGTCGTGCGCGTGTACATCGACCGGACGGACGGAGCGGGCGTGGGCCTCGACGATTGCGAGCGAGTGAGTCGCGCGATTGGCGCGGTGCTCGAGGCGGAAGATCCGATCGGCCGCGAATACCGGTTGGAAGTCTCGTCGCCGGGATTCGACCGGCCGCTCAGGACTGCGGCGCATTTCGCGCGCTTTGCCGGAAGCGAGGCACGCATCGAACTCGCGGCGCCGATCGAAGGACGGCGGCGGTTCCGGGGACTGCTCGGGCCGGTTGCGGACGGGAACGTGACGATCGAGGTGGACCGGCGGGAATGGAAACTTCCGCTCGCCGGAATCAGCAAGGCACGATTGGTGGGTTGATCATGAACAAACAGATCCTGGAAGTCGTCGAGGCCGTCTCCAACGAGAAGGGCGTCGCGCGCGAGATCATTTTCGAGGCGCTCGAGGCCGCACTTGCTTCGGCGACGCGGCGCAAGCACGGCGATGACATGGACGTCCGGGTCGAGATCGACCGCAAGACCGGGGAATACAAGACATTCCAGCGCTGGAAGGTGTTCGCGGACGACTCGACCGAGCTCGAGTTTCCCGAGCGCGAACTGCGGCTCGACGATGCAGTGGACGTCGACCCGAAAGCCGAGGCTGGCGGCTTCGTCGAAGTGCCGATGGAATCCGTCGCATTCGGCCGCATTGCCGCGCAGACGGCGAAACAGGTCATCGTGCAGAAGGTGCGCGAGGCCGAACGCGCGCAGGTCGTCGATGAGTACAAGGATCGCGTGGCCTCGCTCGTTTCCGGCATCGTTAAGCGCGTCGACCGGCACGGCGTTTATGTCGACCTCGGCGGCAATGCCGAGGGATTCGTGCCGCGCGAGCACATGATCCCGCGGGAAATGGTGCGGCCGCAGGACCGGCTGAAGGCGCTGCTGCGCGAAGTGCGTTCGGAAGCGCGCGGTCCCCAGCTTTTCCTGTCGCGAACCTCCCCGGACTTCCTGATCGAGCTGTTCAAGCTAGAAGTGCCCGAGGTCGGGCAGGGGCTGATCCAGATCCTCGGTGCTGCGCGCGATCCCGGTGCGCGCGCCAAGATCGCGGTCAAGAGCCTCGATCCCCGGATCGATCCCGTCGGCGCCTGTGTGGGCATGCGCGGTTCGCGCGTACAGGCGGTCTCGAACGAGATTGCGGGCGAGCGCGTGGACATCATTCCGTGGGTCGACAATCCGGCGCAGTTCGTCATCAACGCCATGCAGCCGGCTGAGGTGACCTCGATCGTCATGGACGAGGACGCCCATTCGATGGATATCGCCGTGACAGAGGACCGACTGTCCCAGGCGATCGGGCGCGGTGGGCAGAACGTCCGTCTCGCAAGCGAACTGACGGGCTGGCGCCTCAATGTCATGTCCGAGCAGCAGGCGACCGAGCGCAGCGAGGAGGAAGCGGGCCAGTTGCGCGAGATGTTCAAGATCCAACTGGACGTGGATGAAGACGTTGCCAGCGTGCTGGTGCAGGAAGGTTTCTCGACGATCGAGGAAGTCGCCTACGTGCCGACGAGCGAATTGCTTGGAATCGAGGAATTCGACGAGGAGATGGTCGAGGAACTCCGCAACCGCTCACGCGACGTGTTGCTGACGCAGGCAATCGCAAGCGAGGAGAAGATCGACGAGTCGGGTCCTGCGGAGGACCTGCTCGCGATCGAGGGCATGGACAAGGAACTTGCGTACGAACTGGCGTCTCGTGGAATCCGCACTCGCGACGAGCTCGCCGATCAGTCGCTCGATGAGCTCGAGTCGGTGCCGGGCCTCGACCCGGAGCGCGCCGGCCAGCTGATCATGGCCGCGCGTGCGCACCTGTTTGAAAACGCGGGCCAGGCCTGAGGCCGGACGGAGAGAGGTACACATGTCCGAGGTCACGGTCGAGCAATTCGCGGAAGTCCTGAAGGTCACGGTCGACAAGCTGCTGGCGCAGCTTGAAGAGGCTGGCATCAAGTCGCTCGGGCCCAAGGACCGCATCAGCGAAGACGCAAAGCACGAACTCCTGACTCACCTGCGCAAGGCGCATGGCAAGGCCGAGGACGGCAGTGCGCCGCGCAAGATCACCTTGCGCCGCAAGGCGCAGAGCGAAATCAAGGTCGCCGCTCCGATGGGCAAGGCGCGCACGGTCAACGTCGAGGTGCGCCGCCAGCGCACGTACATCAAGCGCGATGTACTCGAGGAGCAGGCGCGGGTCGCTCAGGAAGTACTCGATCAGCAGCGCGAAGCCGATAACGCCGAGCGGATGGCGGCAGAACAACTGGTGCAGCGCGAGGTTGAACAGCGCGACCAGCAGCGACGGGAGCGCGAAGAATCGGAGCGCCGCACGGCCGAAGAGGCTACGAAGCGTCAGGCAGAAGAACAGGCGCGGCGTGAGGCCGAACAGCGCGCACGCGAGCAGGCGGAGAAGGAACGTCGCCAGCGCGAGGAAAAATCCCGCAAGACCGCCGAGGACGACAAGAGTACGCGTTACGGCCGCCAGGAACTCCACATCGCCGGCGGGTTGTCGGCCCGGCACAAGAAGGGTCGTGCCCGGCCCGAATCGCGCCGTCGCGCGGCGAACGTCAGCGCGGACCGGAAGCATGGATTCGAGCTTCCGACGCAGCCGATGCAGCACGAAGTCGCAGTCGGCGAAACGATCACGGTCGCCGAACTCGCCCAGCGCATGGCGGTGAAGTCGAGCGAAGTCATGAAGACGATGCTCAATATGGGCGTCATCGCCACGATCAACCAGCCGGTGGACCAGGACACGGCCGTCCTCGTCATCGAGGAGATGGGCCACGTCGCGAAGGTCCTCAAGGCCGACCAGGTCGAGGAAGCCCTCCAGGCCGGCATGCACACGTCCGAGGAAACGGTGGCGCGGCCTCCGGTCGTCACGATCATGGGACACGTCGACCACGGCAAGACGTCGCTTCTCGACTACATCCGCCGCACGAAAGTCGCGGCAGGCGAGGCGGGCGGCATCACGCAGCACATCGGCGCCTATCACGTCGAGACGCCGCGCGGCGTCATCACCTTTCTCGATACACCGGGTCACGCGGCCTTCACGGCAATGCGGGCGCGCGGCGCTCAGGTCACCGACCTCGTCGTGCTGGTCGTTGCGGCGGACGACGGGGTCATGCCGCAGACCAAGGAAGCGATCCAGCACGCCAAGGCGGCGGGCGTCCCGATCGTCGTCGCGGTCAACAAGATCGACAAGCACGGGGCCGATCCGGAGAAGGTGCGCAACGAGCTGTCTCAGGAAGGCGTTATTGCGGAGGAGTGGGGCGGCGAAAACATTTTTGTGTCGGTGTCGGCCAAGACGGGCGAAGGTATCGACAAGCTCCTGGAATCGATCCTGCTCCAGGCCGAGGTGCTTGAGCTGCGTGCGGTCAGCGACGCGCCGGCAGTGGGCGTCGTCCTCGAGGCGAGCGTCGAGCGCGGCCGTGGTGCAGTCGCAACCGTGCTGGTCAAGCGTGGCACGCTCAAGGTCGGTGATTCGGTCGTGGCTGGAGAGCAGTTCGGCCGGGTACGCGCGCTCTTCGACGAACTGGGCAAGGAAATCGAGTCCGCAGGACCTTCGATCCCCGCGCAAATGCTGGGACTGTCGAGCCCGCCCAATGCCGGCGATGAACTGCTCGCCGTGGACAGCGAGCGCAAGGCGCGCGAGGTGGCGATGTATCGCCAGGGCAAGTTCCGCGACGTTCGCCTGGCGCGCCAGGCGGGCGAGAAGTCCGAGGACGCTTTCGCGCAGTTGGGCGAAGACGCCAAGGGCACCGTCAACCTGCTGATCAAGGCCGACGTGCAGGGTTCGGCCGAGGCATTGCGCGAGGCGCTGATCAAGCTGTCGACCGACGAGGTATCGGTCAAGGTGATCTCGAGTGGCGTCGGCGGTCTGACCGAGTCCGACGTGATGCTGGCGGCCGCTTCGAAGGCGCAAATTGTCGCGTTCAATATCCGCGCGGATGCCGCTGCGCGCGAGGCGATGCGCGACCAGAATGTCGAGGTCCGCTATTACAGCGTCATTTACGAGGCGATCGACGACATTCGCGCCGCGCTCACGGGCATGCTTGCACCGGAGGTCAAGGAGCAGATCGTCGGCCTTGCGGAAGTGCGCGAAGTGTTCCGCTCGAGCAAGTTCGGCACGGTTGCCGGCTGTCTCGTCGTAGATGGCTACGTGCGCCGCAACAACCCGATCCGCGTACTCCGCGACAACGTCGTGATCTTCCAGGGCGAACTCGAATCGCTGAAGCGCTTCAAGGACGACGCGTCCGAAGTCCGCGCCGGAACCGAGTGCGGCATCGGCGTGAAGGGCTACAACGACGTGAGGGCCAAGGACCAGATCGAGTGCTTTGAGCGCGTCACCGTCGCTCGACAGCTCTGAGAACGAGGCTGCCCGAATGCCGCGAGAATACCCCAGGGCCCGGCGGGTCGAGGAGCAGCTCAAGCGCCTGCTCGCAGATCTCATTCGCCGCGAGGTCAAGGATCCGCGCGTCGGCCTGATCACGATCACTTCGGCAGAGGTTTCGAGGGACCTGACGCACGCCAAGGTTTACTTCACGCCGTTCGCAGGCATCGGCGATGCCGCGGCTGCACTCGAGGCCCTGCGCCACGCATCGGGATTCCTGCGCCACCAGGTGCGCAACCAGATGCGACTGCGCGTCGCGCCGGAACTCGATTTTCACATCGACGATTCGGTCGAGCGCGGCGCCCGCCTTTCGACCCTGATTCACGAAGCCGTCGAAAGCGACCGGGCACGGCACGTCGAGACCGATCCGGAAAAGGAATGAGGGGCGCGACGCCGCAGGCCCGTTCTACCGCCGGCACCTGGCGAGACGTTGATGGCATCGTCCTCCTCGACAAGCCGGAAGGCCTGACCTCAAACGCCGCGCTGCAGCGGGTTCGCCGCGCGTATCGTGCGCGCAAGGCAGGCCACACCGGCAGCCTCGATCCACTGGCAAGCGGCCTGCTGCCGATCTGTTTTGGGCAGGCGACCAAGGCGAGTGGCCTCTTGCTCGATGCGGACAAGACGTATCGCGTCCGGATCGCCCTCGGCAAGCGCACGACAACCGGCGATCGTGAGGGCGCAGTCTCCGAAACCGCTTCCGTGCCGGTTCTGCCCGAGGAAGCCATACGTCGCGCGACAGCAGGTTTCCTCGGGCAATCGACACAAGTGCCGCCGATGTATTCGGCACTCAAGCACCAGGGAGAGCGCCTCTACCGGCTGGCGCGCCGAGGTATCGAGGTCGAACGCTTGCCGCGTTGCGTGACGATCCATCGACTCGACCTGCAGCAGGCCGGCCCCGACTGGCTCGAACTCGAGGTCGTATGCAGCAAGGGAACGTATGTCCGAAGCCTCTCGGAGGACCTCGCTCGGGCCTGCGGGACGGTCGGCCATGTGGAAAGCCTCCGTCGCACCGGGCTCGGGCCATTCCGCAGTCCCGTCATGTGCACGCTTCAGGACATCGAAGAGACCGCTTTGCATTCGGAGGTGCTCGACGCGTGGCTGCTTCCGGTGGACTCGGCCCTGCCGGGACTTCCAACCGTCCAGCTTGGCCTCGCGGAACAGGCCCTTGTCTTGCAGGGGCAGGCGATCTCCGTGACCGGCCCTGGCGCTGCACGCGTGCGCATGTATGGGGCGAATGGCCTGTTTCTGGGTGTCGGCCGCATGAGTCCCGAGGGCCAGCGTCTGGCACCCGAGCGGATCATGATCGACATGTCGGGCGGGCCAGCGGTGCGAGCTTGAGGGGATTTCGGGCCGCGGGTACAATGCGCGGCTCTAAAAAGGGTTAAGTGAACGAGATGCCACTCACGAATGCACGCAAGGCCGAGGTCGTCGGCAAGTTCCGACGCGCTCCGGCGGACACCGGATCGCCTGAAGTGCAGATCGCATTGCTGTCTGAACGTATCAATGGGCTGACCGCGCACTTCACCACGCATAAGAGCGACCACGCCTCGCGGCGCGGGCTGCTGAAAATGGTGGCACAACGCCGGCGGCTGCTGGATTACCTCAAAGCCAACGCCCCCGAGCGGTACACCAAAGTCGTCAACGAACTTGGCCTGCGCCGTTGAGGCGTCGCGGGCGCCCGGCGCCCGTTTCTCGTACCAGACAGGAAAGGGGACCCGCTTGAGCGTTTCCACGCAAACTTTCAATTACGGCGCGCATCCGGTGAAGATAGAAACCGGCCGCCTGGCCCGTCAATCGGACGGTTCGGTCGTTGTCACGATGGGCGACACTGTCGTTCTCGTCACCGCGGTGGGTCGCCGCGAGGCCGTCGCGGGTCGCGACTTCTTCCCGCTGACGGTCAACTATGTCGAAAAGACCTACGCCGCGGGCAAGATTCCCGGCGGATTCTTCAAGCGCGAAGGCCGGCCTTCCGAAAAGGAAGTCCTGACCTGCCGCCTCATCGACCGCCCAATGCGGCCGCTATTCCCGGAAGGTTTCTACAACGAAGTCCAGATCGTTGCGACCGTCCTGTCGCTCGACCCCGAAATCGATTCGGACATCCCGTCCCTGATCGGCGCTTCGGCCGCCGTCGCGTTGTCGGGTATTCCGTTCACCGCGCCGATTGCTGCGGCGCGCGTTGGCTACAAGGACGGCCAGTACCTGCTCAATCCGAGCACGACCCAGGTCAAGACGGAATCCGATCTCGACCTCGTGGTCGCCGGCACGGCCGATGCCGTGCTGATGGTCGAATCGGAGGCCAAGGGACTATCCGAGGAGATCATGCTCGGTGCCGTGCTGTTCGGTCACGAACAGATGCAGGTCGCCGTCGCTGCGATCAACAAACTGGCTGCTGAAGCCGGCAAGCCGCGCTGGGACTGGAGGGCTGCCGAGCCGAATGTCGCCCTCAAGCAGGCCGTTGCCAAACTGGCTGAAGCCGATCTTGCGGCCGCTTACGGCCTTGTCGTCAAGCAGGCGCGCGTGACGCGCCTCGCCGAGATCCGGCAGGCAGTCCAGGTCGCATTGTCCGGCGGCGAAAAGCCGCAATTCACCAAGGACCAGGTGACGACCGAACTGCACGATCTCGAATACCGCCTCGTGCGCGATTTCATCCTGGGCGGCAAGCCGCGCATTGATGGACGCGACCTGAAAACGGTCCGGCCGATTTCCATCGAGGTCGGCGCGCTGCCCCGCACGCACGGTTCCGCAATATTCACGCGCGGCGAGACCCAGGCGCTCGTCACGACGACGCTGGGAAC
>CAYPQX010000210.1:0-10898 GCA_964412975.1 uncultured Steroidobacteraceae bacterium | reverse complement strand
GTCCGGTGCCAACTGGTTCACGGTTCAGGCGCGCCAGGGCGTGAACGCTCACTGCATCGTCCTCGTCCCACTCGTCGGATTCTGGGACTTTCTGCTCATGGATGAAGACTTCGCGGCGAATGCGCGCAAGGACAGCGTGATCCGCGTCCCAGGTCGTAAGCACACATTCTAATTGGCCGTCGGCCATGGCAGACCGTCAGAGTGCCCTGGCGAGCGCCTCTGCAAGGCCGGTGTACGACGCCGGCGTCAGCCTTTCGAGCCGATTGCGCGCCTCGTCGGGCAGTCCGAGGCCAGCAATGAATGACTGCAGCTCCGCCGCACCGACGCCGCGCCCGCGCGTGAATTCCTTGAGCTTCTCGTAGCCACCCGCGATTCCGTGCGCGCGCAGGACCGTCTGGATCGCTTCTGCAAGCACTTCCCAGTGCGCGTCGAGATCCGCCGCGATGTGGGCGACGTCGGGTTCGATCCGTGCGAGTCCTCCGAGCGCCGAACGCCAGGCGATTGCGCTGTGCGCGAACGCGACGCCGAGATTCCGCATCACCGTCGAGTCCGTCAGGTCGCGCTGGCCGCGCGAAACCGGCAGCTTGTCGGAAAAGTGCCTCAGCATCGCGTTCGCAAGACCCGCGTTGCCTTCCGCGTTCTCGAATGCGATCGGGTTCATCTTGTGCGGCATGGTGGAGGAACCGATCTCGCCGGCAATGGACTTCTGCACGAAATAACCGAGCGAGATGTATGACCAGAAATCCCGGCACAGGTCGATGAGGATCGTATCCGCTTGTGCGAGCGCGTCGCAGTACGCGGCGATCCAGTCGTGCGGCTCGATCTGCGTCGTGTGTTCGCTCGGGGAGAGACCGAGGCTCCCGATGAACCGGCGTGACTCCGTGCGCCAATCCACGGAGGGATTACCGGCAACGTGCGCGTTGAAGTTGCCGACGGCGCCGTTGAACTTTCCGAGCACCTCGACCGCCTGCAACGCGTTCGCAGAGCGCCGCAGGCGTGCGGCGAAGTTCGCAGCTTCCTTGCCAAGCGTCGTCGGAGAGGCGGCCTGGCCATGTGTCCGGGAGAGCATGGGCGTCGCGGCATGGCGGGTGGCAAGCGCGGCAAGGTGGTCGGCGACATCCGCGATCGCAGGCAGCAGGATGCGCTCGCGGGCGGCGACGAGCATCAGTGCGTAACAGAGATTGTTGATGTCCTCGGACGTGCACGCGAAATGGACGAACTCGACCTGGGCGGGCGACGCCCCTGCCGCGGCAAGCTGCTCGCGCACGTAGTACTCGACCGCCTTGACGTCGTGATTCGTCTGCCGCTCCAGATCCTTGACGCGATGGAGTCCAGCCTCGTCGATACCGCGCGCCAATGACTCGATTCGGCCCTCCACCGACTTCGGGATGCGCTCGAGTGCCGGAAACCTCGCGGATCTCGCCAGCTGGCGGAACCAGGCGGCTTCGATACGCACGCGATGCGCGATCAGGGCCGCCTCGCTGAAGAGCGCGGCCAGGTCGGCGCACTTTTCGGCGTAGCGTCCGTCAAGCGGCGACAGCGCGGTCAGGCGAGAGTCAGTCATGGGGCAGGGGTGCGAATGATAGAATGCCTATGTTACCCGTGAGCGACCAGGACCGCATCGAAAAGGACAGTCTCGGCGAAGTCCGCGTCGCCGCATCGGCGCTATGGGGCGCCCAGACGCAGCGTGCGGTCGAGAACTTCCGCATCGGCCATTCGTCGATGCCGCCGGAACTGATCCGCGCCATCGGGCTCGTCAAATGGGCCGCCGCGGAAACAAACGCCGAACTCGGCGAACTGCCAGCGCCGCTCGCGGCCCGGATCGCCGAAGCGGCGCTCGAAGTCGCCGCCGGCCGTCATGCCGACCAGTTTCCGCTCGGCGTGATGCAGACGGGATCCGGCACCAGCACCAACATGAACGTCAATGAGGTGATCGCGCGCCTCGCCAGCCGGAAGCTCGGCGAGGCGGTTCACCCGAACGACCACGTCAATCGTTGCCAGAGCAGCAACGACGTCATCCCGACCGCCATACACCTCGCAGCGGCGCTTGCAGTGCGTGATTCGCTCTTGCCTGCGGTCGCGAAGCTTGCGCGGGCGATCGAATCCAAGATCCGCGAAGTCGGCGGGCAAGTGAAGCCGGGCCGGACGCACCTGATGGACGCGCTGCCGATCACCGTGGGCCAGGAGATGCATGCCTGGAAAACCCAGGTCGAGGAATCCGCGCTTCGGATCGATGCCGTGCAGCCAAGATTGCATCGCCTCGCGCTGGGCGCAACAGCCGTTGGAACTGGCGTCAACGCGCACCCGGAATTCGCGGCCCGCGCAATCGCGCGACTCGCCTCGCGCACCAGCCTTGGCCTGACCGCGGCGCCGGACCGTTTCGCAAGCCTCGCATCGCAGGATACGGCGGTCGAACTTTCGGGCCAGCTCCGCGGCGCCGCCGTCGTCTTGCTCAAGATTTCAAACGACCTGCGCTGGATGAATTCGGGCCCGCTCGCGGGCCTCGGGGAAATTTCCCTGCCTGCGCTCCAGCCGGGCTCCAGCATCATGCCGGCCAAGGTGAATCCCGTCATTCCCGAGGCGGTCGCAATGGCCGCAATCCAGGTGATGGCGCATGACGTTGCGGTCGGCATGGCAGGCGCTTCCGGCAATTTCCAGCTGAACGTGATGCTGCCGCTCATCGCACACGCGGTCCTGGACGCCATCGCGCTGATCGGCGACTCAGCGAATGCGCTGGCGGAGCGTGCGATTCCGGGCCTCACGGTCCACGCCGCCCGCATCTCCGAAACGCTGGCGCGCAACCCGATGCTGCTGACTGCGCTGGCGCCACGCATCGGGTACGACCGGGCGGCGGCAATCGCCAAGCGCGCTGCCACCGACTCCCGGCCGATACTGGAGATTGCCGTCGAGGAAACCGGCCTGCCGCGCGACGAACTTGCGCGCCTGCTCGATCCTGCTCGGCTGGCGCGCAGTGAGGATCCGGGTCCGTGAACGCCGCGACTGCCCTCGAACTGCATCGGCTGCCGGTCGCGTTGCTGCGGGAGGAGCTTCGTAATCGCCTCGCGGGCATCATTCCCGATTCTTGCGAACCGCGGATCGGCCATTACGCCGGATTGATGAAGACTCGATTTGCGCAATTGCTGCCCGCCGCAACGATGCGCGCCGCCGTGCTCATTCCGGTCATCGATCGCGGCGACGAACTGACGGTGCTGCTGACGCTGCGCGCCGACGACCTGAAGCATCATGCAGGCCAGATTTCCTTTCCGGGAGGCCGCCTCGAGACGGCAGACGCCGACGCGGTTGCAGCGGCCTTGCGCGAGACCGAGGAAGAGATCGGGCTTCGGCGGCAATACATCGAGATCCTGGGCCTTCTTCCCGATCATGCCGTCATCACGGGTTACCGGGTCACGCCGGTCGTCGGTCTGGTGCGGCCTGGATTCGAGCTGGTACTGGACCCGACGGAAGTGGCCGGCACTTTCGAAGCGCCGCTCCGGCATCTTCTCGATCCGGCGAAACATGCCCGTCGGCGGCACCGCTTCGGCGACGAGGAAGTCGAAACCTTCGACCTGCCCTGGGGCAGCTTCAACATCTGGGGCGCGACGGCGGGCATGCTGATCACGCTCAGGGAAGTGCTCGGCGGGCCCCGCATTCATGGCGATTGACCGGCTGCTTGCAATCATGTCGCGGTTGCGCGACCCCGCGCAGGGGTGCCCCTGGGACCTGCAGCAGGATTTCCGGTCCATCGCGCCGCACACGCTCGAGGAGGCCTACGAAGTCGTCGATGCGATCGAGCGCTCGGACTTGCCGGCGCTCCGGGATGAACTCGGGGATCTCCTGTTCCAAGTCGTCTTCCACGCCCGGCTCGCCAGCGAGCAAGGTGCATTTGCGTTTGACGACGTCGTGGACGCCATTTGCGACAAGCTCACGCGCCGTCACCCGCACGTGTTCGGCGACGCCGTCGTGGCCGACGCGGCGGAACAGACCCGCAAATGGGAGGAGATGAAACGCGAGGAGCGGGCGGCGGCAGGCAATGACGGGGTTCTTTCGGACGTGCCGATGGCGCTCCCAGGACTCACGCGCGCCCGCAAGCTGGGCGCGCGCGCCGGGGATGCGGGTTTCGACTGGCCCGATGCCGCGGGCCCCCGCGCAAAGATCGACGAGGAACTTGCCGAGCTGGACCGAGCGATGGCGGACGGCAATGTCGCCCGGCGCGAGGCGGAACTGGGCGACCTGCTGTTCTCGATCGTCAATCTCGCGCGCCACCTCGAGGTGGATCCGGAAACGGCGCTTCGGCATGCGAACGGACGTTTTGCGCGCCGCTACCGGCACCTGGAGCAGTCCCTGGCCCGGCTGGGTCAACCGGCGGATCGCGCGGATCCCGAGCTCCTCGACCGCCTTTGGGCGGCCGCAAAGGCCGAGAATCCCTGAAAAACTGCGACCCGCGGCCGGTCACGGGCGTTCAGGACGCATTCATTTGGCGCTGCGTAGATTGGCACTGTCCCAACAGAGGAGGCGCACCATGTCACGCTCAATTCGGTACCTTGTCGCAGCCGTCGGTATCGCCCTCGCGTCGAGTGCCGCCCTGGCTGACGACCATCGCGGCGCATACGACAGCCGCTATAACCGCAATGGGGACTATGACTTTGCACGGGTGCTTCATGTGGAGCCACTCCGCCGCCAGGTTCGAGTCAGCCAACCGGTCCGCGAATGCTGGCAGGAGACGAGCCCCGCATCGGACGGCCCGTTTTCCTACAACAACGTCGGCGGCACCCTGATCGGCGGCGCGCTCGGCACCGTCGTCGGCAACCAGATTGGCCACGGGCGCGGCAAGGATGTTGCGCGGGTTGCAGGTGCGCTCATCGGCGGCGCGATCGGAGCCAACGTGTCGCGCGACCGGCAGCGGCAGCTGTATGGCGACCAGCGCCGGGTTTACGAGCGCTGCGATGTCCGCTATCGCGACAATTATGAAGAGCGCATCGACGGCTACGAGGTCACCTACGAATACGCCGGGCGCGAGTACGTCACCCGGATGCCTTACGACCCGGGCGAGCGCATCCAGGTCCGGGTGGACGTAACCCCGACGAATGGCTGAGACCAGCGCCCGGGCCGCGCAAGCGGCCCGGGCGGCCGGTTCCACTAGAATATCAGGATGGCGATGAACCGGACGGTCCCACTCGCAGTGATTTGCCTGATGCTGGCATCCGGTGCAACGGATGCCTTTGCGTCTGACCGCGATCGCAGACACCGGGGCGGGAGCGAGCGGGCGCTTGCGGATCGTGCAATCTCGCTCGACGAGGCGGTGGCGCGCGCGGAGCGTCAGTACAAGGCCCGTGCCGTTCGCGCGGAGGAAAAGCGCCATGGCGACCGCGTCGAGTACCGCATCCGGCTGCTCGGCGACGACGGCCGAGTCTTCGAGGTGCGCGTCGACGCGGCTTCCGGTCGCGAGAACTGAACCATGCGCCTCCTGGTGCTCGAGGACGAGCCAGCGCTTCGCGAGACGCTCGCACAGCAGTTTCGCGCGGCCGGATTCACGATCGACGCGGCCGCGGACGGCGTCGAAGGCGAGTTCGCCGGGCTCGAGTATCCGATCGACGTCGCAGTCGTCGACCTCGGCCTTCCCGGGCGTTCCGGCCTCGAGGCAATTCGCGCCTGGCGCAAGGCGGGGAAAGCCTTTCCCGTGCTCATCCTGACGGCTCGCGACAGCTGGCAGGAGAAAGTCGCGGGCCTCGATGCCGGCGCTGACGACTACGTGACCAAGCCCTTCCGGTTCGAGGAAGTCCTGGCGCGCGTGCAGGCACTGCTGCGCCGTTCGGGCGGGTGGTCGCAGCCGCTGCTGAAGAGTGGTGCGGTTGAACTCGATACGCGCGCGCAGGAGGTCCGTGTCGGCGGCACCGCGGTCGAACTGACGGCATTCGAGTACCGCCTGCTCGAGTACCTGATGCTGCGCGCGGGCCAGGTCGTGTCCAAGGCCGAGTTGACCGACAAGCTCTACGAGCAGGATTTCGAGCGTGACAGCAATACGATCGAAGTCTTCATCGGGCGGCTCCGGCGAAAGCTCGATCCCGAAGGCACGCAACAGCCCATCGAAACCCTGCGGGGTCGCGGCTACCGGATTGCACGCGGCTGACCGTGGCGCCTGCTTCCCCATCCCTCCAGGTCCGGCTGCTTCTCATGCTTGCCGTGCTGCTGCTTGCAGCCGCGGCGATCGCGGCCTGGTCGCTGGAGTCTCTTTACCGGAACCTGGGGTTGCAGGCACTCGAGGACGTGCTCGACGCGCAGGTGATCGCGCTCATTTCAACGGCTGAGATTGATGCCGATGGCCGGCTCGTTCCGCAGAATCTCGCTGAACCGCGTCTCGCGACGCCCGGATCGGGACTGTATGCGGAGATCGTCGGATCACGCGGCAGCTGGCGCTCGCCGTCCGCTCTCGGCAGCGGCCTGAATCTCGACGCACAACCGTCCCCGGGCGGGCGGCGACTGGAGCATGCGCGGCTCGCCGACGGGACGCAGGTGATCGGACTTTCGCTCGGCATCCGCTGGGAGCCGTTGGAAGGCGAAGCGCGTGATTTCGTGATCCGGGCCGCGCAGAGTCTCGAACCCTGGTACCAGCAGATGCATCGCGTGCGAACCGGCCTCATCACGGGCTCGGTCCTGCTCGGCCTTTTCCTTCTCGGTGGCCTCGCCGTCGCGTTGCGTGTCTCGCTCAAGCCGCTGCGGCGGCTCGAAGGCGAAATCGTCGAAATCGAGGCGGGCCGCCGCGAATCGCTTGGCGCAGGCTGGCCGCGCGAGCTCGCCGGCGTCACCGGAAACCTCAATGCGCTCCTGATCGGCGAGCGCAAGCGGCTCGAGCGCTACCGCACGACCCTTGGCAACCTCGCGCACAGCCTGAAGACGCCCATCGCGGCCATGCGCGGACTGATCGAGCGGGGCCAGGCCGGACCGCAGGCGCTCAGCCCGCAGCTCGATCGGATGCAGGCCATCGTGCAGCACCAATTGAAGCGCGCGGTGTTCGGCGGAAGCGGAACGACCCTCACCGACCTGGCGGTTCAGGAGCCGCTCGAGCAGCTGCGCGCAGCGTTGGCAAAGGTCTACGCGGACAAGAACGTGCGCGCGACGCTTGCCGTCGCGCGCGGTACCGCGTACCCGATCGATGCCGGCGATTTCCTTGAGCTCGCCGGCAACCTTATGGACAACGCCTGCAAGTACTGCCGGAACGCGATCGCCGTTCGGGCGACTCCCTGGACTGCGGCGGAGTGGCGTCGACCCGGCCTCGTACTCGATGTCGAGGACGACGGCAGCGGCATACCGCCGGCCGAGCGGTCACGGGTCCTGGAACGCGGCGCGCGGGCGGATGAAAGCGTCGCAGGGCAGGGGATCGGCCTCTCGGTCGCGCGCGAAATCGCAGCCGCCTATTCCGGAACGCTCGAGATCGGCGAGAGCCGGATGGGCGGCGCACGCATCAGCCTGCGCTTGCCGGGCCGCTGAAGTTCGATTCCGCCGTCCACCCAACCGTCCAATTGCCAGTCCCGGCGCGACACTTCGAGCAGCGACTGATGGCGGTTCGAGGCTGCTCAGTCGGGTCCGCCGAACTTCTTGACGAGCGGCGCCAGCAGGTCCATCGGCATCGGGAACACGATCGTATTGCTCCTCTCGCTGGCGAGTTCCGTCAGCGTCTGCATGTAGCGAAGTTGAATCGCGCGTGGATCCGCGCCGAGGAGCTTCGCAGCTTCGACCAGCATCGCCGCGGCCTGCTTTTCGCCCTCGGCGTGAATGACCTTGGCACGTCTCGTGCGCTCGGCCTCGGCCTGCTTGGCAATCGCGCGGATCATGGTCTCATCGAGGTCCACGTGCTTGATTTCGACATGTGACACCTTGATCCCCCAGATGTCGGTCGAGGCATCGAGGATCTTCTGAACGTCGTTATTCAGCCGCTCGCGCTCTGCAAGCATTTCGTCGAGTTCGTGCTGGCCGAGCACCGAGCGCAGCGTCGTTTGCGCGAGCTGGCTGGTCGCCTCAAACGGATTCGCGACCTGGATGATTGCCTTGCCCGGGTCGACGATGCGGAAGTAGACGACCGCATTGACCTTGACCGACACATTGTCACGCGAGATCACGTCCTGTTTCGGCACATCCAGCACGATCGTGCGCAAGTCGACCCGGACCATCTGCTGGATGATCGGGACCACGATGATCAGGCCGGGTCCCTTGGCGCCGGAAAAGCGGCCAAGCGTGAAAATGACGCCGCGTTCATATTCACGCAGGATTTTGATCGCGCTGGATAGCAGAACCAGGGTCAACCCGCCGACCACGCCCCAGAAAATCATGTCTAGTCTCCTTTCACTCCGCGGGAGAAACGTGGAGAGTCAGCCCGTCGACGCGGTCCACACGCAGACGTTGCCCGCGCGTCACGGGTACGCGGCTGATCGCGTTCCACTGCTCGCCATAAATCCGGACCAGGCCTTCGCCGCTGAAATCGCTCATGGCTTCGGCCAGGTCGCCGACCAGTTGCTCCGTACCGGTCACAACCGGCCGACGCCGTGCGCGCATCGCGATCCACATCGTGGCGAGCATCGCGGTACCGGCAAAGGTCGCGATACCGCCGATCAGACCGCCACTCGCCGCAAAGCCGGGCGTATCCGTGTCCATCAGCATGATGGAACCGACCACGAACGCGACCAGCCCGGCGAGACCGAGCACCCCGTGGCTCAGCACGAAGAACTCCGCAATCATCATGGCGACGCCAAGCACGACAAGCGCGAGGCCCGCGAAATTGACGGACAGCACCTGAAATGCGTATAGCGCGAGCAGCAAGCAGATTGCACCGATCACGCCGGGCAAGACCGCGCCCGGGTTGTAGCCCTCGAACATGAGGCCGTACAGGCCAATGATCAGCAGGCCATAAGCGACCAGCGGATTCGTCAGCACTGCGAGCAACGATGTGCGCCAGTTCATCTCAATGCGTTCAACGACCGCGCCGGCCGTTTTCAGTACGCGTACTTCGCCCGCCAGCCTGATTTCGCGTCCGTCGAGCAGCCCAAGCAGCTCAGGCACATCGGTCGCGATCAGGTCGATTACGCCGAGTTCGAGAGCCTTCTGCGCCGGCAGGCTCGCAGCCTCGCGAACTGCCGCCTCGGCGAACTCCGGATCGCGCCCGCGAAGATCCGCCAGGCTTCGGATGTAGGCGATGGCGTCATTCACCGCCTTGCGGTCGGATGCGCCGCCGGCGGGTGCGGCACCCGCCTTGCCCTTGTCGCCGCCATTCGCGGCAGCGTCGTTCTCGTCGGCAGGCGACGAGCCCCCGATCGACACCGGGGTGGCGGCCCCAAGGTTTGTGCCGGGCGCCATCGCTGCAAAGTGGCTTGCATAAAGGATGAACGTGCCCGCGCTCGCCGCGCGCGCGCCGGAAGGCGCGACAAAAGTCACGACCGGAATTCCGGAGGCCAGAATGCCCTTAATCATGTCGCGCATTGCGGCGTCGAGCCCGCCCGGCGTATCCAGCATGAGCACGACCAACCCGGCCCCGGTCTCCTCGGCATGCGCCAGCGCAGTCAGAAAGTGGTCTTTTGTCGCAGGCCCGATCGCATCCTTGATTTCGACCAGCACGACGGTGCTGCTGCCGGTCTGGTCGCCCGCCGCGGGCTGAAACCACGCGATCCAGGCCAGGACGGCCAGCAGCCCGATGCAGAATCGAAGTGGCGTCACCCGCATATGCCTCGTTTAAGGTGGCTATTATAACAGGGAGGCCCGCAGTCGAATAACGGGAGGTCGCATGTCGAAAAGAATTGTTTGTGCACTGCTTGCTGCTTTCATGAATGTCGCGGTCGCCCAGAATGCGCCGGAGGCCGCGGTGCGCTCCGAACTTGTTGCGCCCGGGGTCTATGTGCTCTACGGCAGCGGCGGCAATATCGGCGTATCCGCAGGCGCGGACGGCGTTTTCCTGATCGACGACCAATACGCAGTCATGACGCCCCAGGTGTCGGCGGCGCTTGCAGAGATCAACCCGGAGCAGCCGCGATTCGTGCTCAACACGCACTGGCACGGCGATCACACGGGTGGCAACGAGAATCTCGCAGCGAAAGGTTCCGTGATCGTCGCCCATGACCAGGTCCGCGTTCGCATGAGCACGGAGCAGTTCTCGGAGTTCCTGCAGAGAACGACGCCGGCATCGCCCGCCGCCGCACTCCCGGTCGTCACATTCAACGACAGCCTTTCGTTGCACGTGAACGGCGATGACCTTCGCGGCATCCACACGCCGCGGGCACACACCGACGGTGACGTCTTCATTCATTTCAGGAAGGCAAACGTGATCCACACTGGCGACCTGATGTTCGCCGGGATGTATCCCTACATCGACCTGGATTCCGGCGGTTCGGTGAGCGGCCTCATCGCCGCAGTTGACGAGATGCTCGCGATTGCCGACGACGAGACCCGGATCATCCCGGGCCACGGCAAAGCGACCGACAAGGAGGGGCTCGCCGCCTATCGCGAGATGCTTGCCGTCACCAGTTCGCGCGTGTGGGAACTTGTCAAATCAGGCAAGTCGATCGAGGAAATACTCGCAGCGAAGCCGAACGCAGACTACGACACTACGCTGTCATGGTCCTTCATCACGGCCGAGCGCTACCTGCGGAGTCTGCACCGCGACGCAACGCTTACGCTCAGGTGACGTCGAACTTGATGCCCTGGGCGAGCGGCAGGTCGCTCGAGTAATTGATCGTGTTGGTCTGCCGGCGCATGTAGGTCTTCCAGGAATCGGAGCCGGCCTCGCGGCCGCCGCCCGTGTCCTTTTCGCCGCCGAAAGCCCCGCCGATCTCCGCACCCGACGTGCCGATATTCACGTTCGCGATCCCGCAGTCGCTGCCGGCGACCGACAGGAACCGCTCGGCGTGCTGAAGCCG
>CAYPQX010000209.1:0-7992 GCA_964412975.1 uncultured Steroidobacteraceae bacterium | reverse complement strand
GCACATGCAGACGGTGGCCCCACCGCGCGCGACGCCGGTGCGCTCGCGCCAGAGTTTCTCGAGCGACTCCGGCGGCAGGAACCGACCCCCGGCGCCGAGATTCTCCGCAAACGGCAGGTTCACCGCGCCCGGGACATGGCCTGCCACCGCATCGAGCGGTTCCACGCTTCCCGCAAATCGCTCGGCGCCGCGAACGTCGACCAGGATTTCGCCGCGGGCGAGAGCGTCGGTGACGCCGGCGGCGTCGCAGAGCATCTGCGGTCGTGGGCGGGCCACGAAGCGGGCGGACTTGCGCGCGACGGCTTCGGTCGAGACCGGGCGGCCCTCGGCCGTCCATGCGCCGAATCCGCCGTCGAGCACGACCACCTGGTCATGGCCAAGCCATCGAAGCATCCACCAGAGCCGCGAGGCATAGGCGCTGTTGCCTGCGTCGTAACACGCGACCCAGGTGTCCTCGCCGACGCCGAGCCTCGAGAGCTTCGCCTCGCAGTCCGCGACGGCGGGCAGCGGGTGCCGCCCGGAACTCGCGTTCACGGGCGCGGAAAGATCCCGCTCGAGGTCAACATGGATTGCGCCGGGTACGTGGCCCGCGCGCCAGGCTTGCACGCCGGCCTCGGGTTTGCCGAGTTCGAAGCGGCAGTCGGCCACGAGCCAATCCGGGTCGGCTAGCCGCGCCGCGAGGTCAGCTGTCGATAAGAGGGGGGTACGCAACCTTTTTTCCGCCGCGTGCATCTTAACTGCGATGGACAGCTCCACCCGCGAACATATGCCAGAGCCCCGCGAGTCCCGGCACACGCTTGAATCGGGGAGTCCGCTGCCCTCGCTTTCGAATGCCGAGCGTGATTTCTGGCGGCGCGCGGTCGAAATCGAGCGCACGCGCCAGAACTGCGGGCGTCCCGCGCCGTTTCCGTTCCAGAACTAGCGCCGCACCGGCAAGCGGCCGGCGGCCGTGAGCGCCGCGAGCATGATCGTCGTGCCTGCGAGGGCGAGCGCCATGTCCTTCTGTCCGTCCCAGATGTCGCCCTGGGTCCCAAGGTACGCCTGCCCGAGGTCGCCGCCGAACACGAGGGCCGCCGCGAATTCGATCAGCTCGTAGAGGACCGCGTGGCCGGCCATGAACATCCACGGAAAGAGGAAGGCCCAGGTCCGCGAGTAACGTCCGTAGTGCGCGAATATTTCGACCGCCGCCGGCGTCACGAGGAGCCCGTACAGAAAATGTGCGAGCCGGTCGTAGTGGTTACGCCCTTCCAGCGCGATACCCGTGAGTGATTGCCACCAGTCGGCGTACGGCACGAGGGAATACGTGTAGTGCGCGCCGATCGCGTGAAACACGAAGAATACGAACAGGCAGGTATAGGCAAGATCGCTGAAGCGCAGCCGGCGCGCCGTCACAGCCAGCAGCGGCACGGCGACGAACACGATCGCGTTTTCGAGAAGCCAGTCCTGGCGAAAGACGGGATCGATCCCGAGGGCCATCCAGACGACGCCGTAGACCGTCAGCAGGACGAGTGGATAGCGCCACGACGACGTGGATTTGCGGTACATTCTTTGCCCCTGATTCCCAAGATAACGGAATTGCCGACATCATGAGCGAGCACGCGGTCCACACGCATTTTCCCGGCCGGCTGATCTTCATCGGCTTCGGCAGCATCGGGCAGGGTGTCCTGCCGCTCATCATGCGCCATGTCGGCGGGTTAACCGCGGATCGCATCACGATCGTCACGGCCGACGACGCGGGCCGCGAGGAAGCGGGCAAGTACGGCATCAAGTTCATCAACCACCCGCTGACGCGCGAGAATTTCCGGCACGTCCTCGATCCGCTGGTCGGCCGCGGAGACTTCGTCCTGAACCTGTCGGTGGACGTATCGAGCATCGCGCTCATCAAGCTTTGCCACGAGAAGGGCGCACTTTATCTCGACACCTGTATCGAGCCCTGGCCGGGCGGATATACGGACCCGAATATCCCCGCGAGCCGGCGCACGAATTATGCACTGCGCGAGGAAGTGCTCGAAGTGCGCAAGGGCTGGACCAACGGGCCGACTGCGGTGATCACGCACGGCGCGAACCCGGGGCTAGTCTCCCATTTCGTCAAGCAGGCGCTGCTCGACATCGCGGCGGGCTGCGGACGCGATGCCGGCGATCCCAAGGGCCGGGAAGACTGGGCGAACCTCGCGAAGGACCTTGGTGTCAAGGTCATTCACATTGCCGAGCGCGACACGCAGGTATCGAGCAAGCCCAAGATGCCGGGCGAGTTCGTCAACACCTGGTCGGTCGACGGATTCGTCAGCGAGGGCTGCCAGCCGGCCGAGCTCGGCTGGGGCACGCACGAGCGGCATTTCCCGCGCGACGGGCGCCAGCACGATTTCGGGCGCAAGAGCGCGATCTTCCTGGCGCAACCCGGTTGCGCGACACGCGTGCGCACCTGGACGCCGGAGGCGAAGCATTTCCACGGTTTCCTGATCACGCACGGTGAGTCGATCTCGATTTCCGACTTCCTGACGGTGCGCCAGAACGATCGTGTGCTCTATCGGCCGACCGTGCATTACGCCTATCACCCGTCGGACAACGCGGTGCTTTCCGTGCACGAATTCTGCGGACGCAATTTCCAGCTCCAGGAACGCAAGCGGATCATGATGGGCGACATCACGGCGGGCATCGACGAACTCGGCGTGCTGCTCGCCGGGCACCCAAAGAACGCGTATTGGTACGGGTCGCAGCTCTCGATCGACGAGGCGCGCAAGCTCGCGCCCTATAACAGCGCCACCTCGCTGCAGGTGACGGTCGCCGCGCTCGCCGGAATGATCTGGGCGATCGAGAATCCTGCAATGGGCATCGTCGAGCCGGACGAAATCGACTTCCGGCGAAACCTCGAGATCTGCCGTCCTTACCTCGGGCCGGTCGTCGGAAAGTACACCGACTGGACGCCGCTCTTCGACCGGGGCCGGCTTTTCCCCGAAGACCTCGACGAAAGCGATCCCTGGCAGTTCAAGAACATTCGCGTCATCTGAAGAATCAAAGGGGTAATCAAAGGGGACGTTCACCTTTAACTGCGGCCGCCGCTCCAGATCTGAACGACACCAATCGTTAAAGGTGAACGTCCCCTTTGATTACCCCTTTGATTCTTCGTACTCGATCGCAGTGACCGTGACGAGTAGCGGGCCCGCGGGCAGCGCGATCTCGAGCGAGTCTCCGACGCGCTTGCCGAGCAGGGCTCGCCCGAGCGGCGAGTCCATGCTGACGTAACCAGGCTCGCGGTCGAATTCGTCCGGGCCGACGATGCGATGCCGCCGGCGTATGCCTCTCTTTTCCTCGATCGTCACCCAGGCTCCAAAGAACACGCGGCCCTTGTCGGACGGCGGTTCCGAAACGATCTTGAGGCCGTCGAGCCGGCCGCGGAGAAACCGGACCCGCCGGTCGATCTCGCGGAGCCTGCGCTTTCCATAGATGTACTCGGCGTTTTCGGAGCGGTCGCCCTGGGCCGCCGCTTCGGCGACCGCACGTGTGACGGCCGGGCGCTCGACGAGCCAGAGTTCGTCGAGCTCGGCTCGGAGCCGCCTCGCTCCCTCGGGCGTTGCGTACTTAGAGGCCACTACCGTACACCGCGTAATTCTTAACCATATGAATTATAAGCATTTGTTGGCTTTTCTCACCCCGCGTCCAAAACTGTGGGGCGCTTCACGCAAGGCGCTCGGCCCCGGCGCTAGTCTTTCAATTGTTATTTTTGCCTACGTCAGTATCCCCTAGCGGACTTCCTTCCCTTCACCGAAAGTCCGCACTTCAGCCCCGGGCCACATGCCCGGGGCTTTTTTTCGGGCCCGTACAATCGTGCGATGACGGTGCCGCCGCTGTTCAAGGACCACTTCACCGGCCAGTCGGACGCCTATCAAAAGTATCGGCCGGACTATCCGCTCGAGCTTTTTGCCTGGCTCGCCGGGCAGGTGCCGCGACGCCGGCTCGCGATCGACGTCGCAACTGGCCACGGCCAGGCCGCTCTCGGTCTCGCCCGCCACTTCGAGTCCGTCGTCGCGACCGAGCCTTCCGCCGCCCAACTTCGCGAATCGCGCGCCGATCCGCGCGTCGAGTACCGGCTCGAGCCGGCCGAGGCCATTTCCCTGCCGTCGGCCTCGGCTGATCTCGTCGTCGCGGCCCAGGCGGCGCACTGGTTCGACTGGCTCCGTTTCCGCCTCGAGGCGGCGCGCGTCCTGCGACCCGGCGGCGTGCTCGCGATCTGGTGCTACGGACTTGCGGTCGTCGATGCCGGAATTGACCGGATACTGCAAGACTTTTCGCGGGATGCGGTGGGGCCTTACTGGCCACGGGAGCGGCGCCATGTCGATGAAGGCTATCGCGATCTCGTACTGCCCTTTCCGCCGATCGATGCCCCCGCCTTTGAGATGCGAACGCATTGGGATGCCGCGGCGATGCTGGCGTATCTCGATACCTGGTCCGCGGTGCGGCGCTACCGCGGGCGCACCGGGCGCGATGCGCTCGCGTTGCTCGCCGCGCCGCTCGCTGCGGCTTGGGGCGATTCGCCAAGGCCGGTGCGCTGGTCCCTGTCAATAAGAGCCGGTCGCGCCTGAGAAACGGCTGGTCGCGGCGCGGAACCCGGATCCTGACACGCTGCCTTATACTCCGCGCCCTCGCAGACTGGAGAATCTGGAATGTCGCTTCGCAAACTGCTGCCTGTCCTGTTGTGCACCTCGATCGCCGGGATCGCGTCGGCTGATAATGCGCAGGCTCCGCTCGCTTCCGGCATCGACGCCTCCGCGATGGATCGAAGCATCAGGCCGCAGGACGACCTGTTCCGCTACGTCAATGGGACCTGGCTCGCGAACACGCCGTTTCCGGCCGAGTACGCGAGCGCGGGGATCGGGATCATGCTTTTCGAGAAGGCGCAGGCCGACGTGCAGGCGATCCTGCTCGAGGCCGCCGCGGCGGGCGACAAGGCGACGCCGGACATGCGCCGCCTCGGCGACATGTACACGAGTTTCATGGACGAAAAGACGGTCGAAGAGCGCGGCGCCGGGCCACTGAAGCCCCTCTTCGCGGACATCGCCGCGATCGACGGACCGGTAGCACTTGCGCGCTTTTTCGGTCGTGCCCAGGGACTCGGCATCAGCGTGCCGATCGGCGTCTATGTGTATCCCGATGCGCGCAACTCGACGCACAACGTCGCCTACCTGTCGCAGGACGGCCTCGGCATGCCGAACCGCGACTATTACCTGCGCGAGGACAAGGAATACGTCGAGTTCCGCAGCAAGTACGTGGACTACCTTGCGAAGCTCTTTACGCTCGCAGGCCAGCCTGACGGCGCCGCACGCGCCGCGAAGATCCTCGAGCTCGAGACGCGCATTGCGACCGACCAGTGGACACCGGTGCAGAACCGCGATCCGGTCGCGACCTACAATCGCCATGGGTTCGATTCCGCGGCCGCACTTGCGCCGGATTTCGACTGGAAGGCCTACCACGCGGCGAGCGGCCTGCCGGCCGGCGATTTCATCGTGCGACAGCCGACCTACGCGACGGCGCTCGGCAAGCACATGACGGCTGCCGACCTCGCGGTCTGGAAGGATTACCTGATCGTCCGCACTATCGGCGCCTATGCGCGCGTGCTGTCATCCGGCTTCGTCGAGGCTTCCTTCGACTTTAATTCGCGCACCTTGCGCGGTACCGAGGCGCTCCGTCCCCGCTGGAAGCGTGCGGTGCAGGAGACCGACGGCGCTATGGGGGAGGCGATCGGCGCGGCCTATGTTGAGCGCCACTTCCCGCCCGAGGCGAAGGCGCGCATGGAGCAGCTCGTCCGCAACCTCCTCGCTGAATTTGACCGCGGCATCGATTCGCTCGACTGGATGAGCGACGCGACCAAGGCGGAGGCGCACACGAAGCTCAGGAAGATCAACGTGAAGATCGCCTACCCGGACAAGTGGCGCGATTACTCGGGGCTAGAGATCCGGCCGGGCGACCTGGCCGGCAACGTGATGCGCTCGAACCAGTTCGAGTGGAACTGGCAGGCAGCGCGCGCAGGCCAGCCCAAGGATCCGACCGAGTGGTTCATGACGCCGCAAACGGTCAACGCCTACTACCTGCCGACAAACAACGAAATCGTGTTCCCGGCCGCGTTCCTGCAGCCCCCGTACTTCGACATGAAGGCTGACGACGCCGCGAACTACGGCGCGATCGGATCGGTCATCGGGCACGAGATCAGCCATGGATTCGACGATCGTGGCCGGCAGTACGACGGGGATGGCAACCTGCGCGACTGGTGGACGCCCGAGGACAACGAGAAATTCAAGACGCGCGCGAGCGGTCTCATCAAGCAGTATTCGGCCTTCGAGGCGCTGCCAGGGCTCAACGTCAATGGCGAGCTGACGCTCGGCGAGAATATCGGCGACCTTTCGGGCGCCGCGGTCGCCTACGGCGCCTACATCCGCTCGCTGAACGGCGCCGAAGCGCCGGTCATCGACGGCTTCACGGGGCCGCAGCGCTTCTTCCTGGGCTATGGCCAGGCCTGGCGCGGCAAGTGGCGCGAGGGGTTGATGCGGGAAGTCGTCCTCACGGATCCGCATGCCCCGAGCGAATTCCGCGCGAACGGTGTCGTGTCGAACATGGATGAGTTCTACGCTGCCTTCGACCTGCGAGAGGGCGACAAGCTGTGGCGGCCTGCCGCGGAGCGCGTGAAGATCTGGTGATCGCGCGACTGGCCGGGGATAATGCCGGGGCATGATCCGGCTGGCCATTCGTTGTGCGATACCCGTGCTTGCGGCAACCCTGGCTGCCTGTACGCCTTTTGAGTCGCTCTGGAAAAAGCCGAAGCCCGCCGAGCAGCCCGTGGCGTCCGTCGTCGCGGCGCCCCCGTTGCCGCTTGCGCAGGCGACGCACCGGTTCATCGTCGCGCCCGACCAGGATGTGGTCGGGCGGCTGCAGGTCACCCTCGCGCGGCACGAAGACACGTTCGCCGACATCGCGCGCCGCTTCAACGTTGGCTACACGGAACTCGTGCGGGCAAATCCGAAAGTGGATCCCTGGCTGCCGGGCGAGGGAACGCCGATCGTGCTGCCGACCGAATTCATCCTGCCGGACGCGCCGCGCGAGGGTCTGGTTCTGAATCTCGCGGCGATGCGGCTTTATTACTATCCCAAGCCCTCGAAGTCCGGGCCTGCCGAGGTAATCACTCATCCCATTGGAATCGGCAAGGTGGGCTGGGCGACGCCCGAGGGCAGCACGAAAGTCGTGTCGCATGTGAAGGACCCGGTGTGGACGCCGCCCGTGTCAGTGCGCCGGGAGCACGCAAAAGAGGGCGACATCCTGCCGGACAAGGTGCCACCGGGGCCGGAAAATCCACTCGGCCGTCACATGATGCGCCTCGGCTGGCCGAGCTATCTGATTCACGGCACCAACAAGCCGCCCGCCGTCGGCATGCGCGCGAGCGCCGGCTGCATCCGCCTGTATCCCGAGGACATCGCGCAGATTTACGAACTGGTACCGGATGGGGCCAGTGTGACGGTCGTCAACCAGCCGTACCTGCTCGGCTGGCGCGGAGACCGGCTGATGCTGCAGGCCTACGAATCGCTCGAGGACGACAAGCGCGACTGGTCCGACCTGCCGAAGGTCCTGCGGCAGAAAGCGAAGAAGCCGAAGACTCCGCTGTGGAAGAAGGTCGCGGAGCATGAGGACTCGATCGACTGGGAGCAGATCCGCGCGGCCGAGCCGACCGGAATCGCGTTGTCGGTCGGCCCCGGCGCGGGCCGCGATCTGGCGGCAACGGTCGCGCAGGCCCCGCGCGTCAGGAACGCTATCCCGACGGGCGCGACCTGGGACGGAGTCGAGGACCAGTATGCCGGCGACCCGCAGTTCGCCAGGCCGGCCGACGGCGAAGGCGGCAAGGCGAGCACCGGCCCTTGAGTCAAAAGGGGACGTTCACCATTAAATGGGACGGTCACCGTTGGGTTGGCGTGGCGCCAGGGCAAACCCCCCACCAAAAGTGAACGGACC
>CAYPQX010000208.1:0-15731 GCA_964412975.1 uncultured Steroidobacteraceae bacterium | reverse complement strand
TCGCGCACGCGCGGGTCGGCGGAGACTTCGGCGACCGGCACGTTCCACCAGGCACCCCCGGCCTCCGTTCCCGATTGCGGGTCGGTCTCGATCACGATGACCGTCGTGCGACCGGTGCCGCGGGCACGCGCGAGCGCCTTCTCGAGCGCGGCGATGTCCGCCACGTGCATCGCCGTGGCGCCGAGCGACTTGGCGTGTGCCACGAAGTCGATCCGGCTGCGCGCGGGCGCCTCCGGGAAGGAGTCCTTCAACAGGTTGTTGTGGGTATGGCCCGCGGTCGTGCGCTGCAGTCGATGGATGCAGCCGAACCCCTGGTTGTCGGCGAGCACGACGAGGAGCGGAAGGTTGTTGGCGACCGAAGTTGCGATCTCCGAGTTCATCATCAGGTAACTGCCGTCGCCGACCATGACCGCGACCGTACGATCCGGCAGCGCCATCTTCACCCCGAGGCCTCCCGCGATTTCGTACCCCATGCAGGAGTAGCCATACTCGACGTGATAGTCGCCCGGCGCGCCGCATCGCCAGAGCTTGTGCAGTTCGCCCGGAAGCCCGCCGGCCGCGCAGACGACCGTGGCATCGCGGGTGAGCGTCCGGTTGACGGCGCCGAGCACCTGGGCGTCGGTCGGCAGGTCCCCGCCCGGACGCGTCGCGGCTTCGACCGTTTCGTTCCACCGGGCAGCGAGCGCGCGCATCCGCTCACGCCAGGCTGCGTCGGCCGTCCAGCCGCCGAGTGCGGGCGCCATGTCCTCGAGAGCCGAAAGCAGGTCCCCGCGCACGGCGAGGGCGCCGCGCTTGATCGCGTCGTGGCGCGCGACATTGATCGCGACGAGCCGCTCATCGAATTTCCGAATCAGCTTGCCGGAACCCGTCGTGAAATCAGCCAGTCGCGTGCCGAAGGCGAGCACAAGGTCCGATTCCGCGAGGAGTTCGTTCGCGGCGCTCGATCCGGTAACGCCGATCGCACCCACGTTGCAATCGTGATTCCAGGACAGGGCGCCCTTGCCCGCCTGAGTCTCCGCGACCGGGATGCCGTGCGCCGCCGCGAATGCCGCGAGCGCCTCGCAGGCGCCGGAGTAATGCACGCCGCCGCCGGCGACGATGATAGGACGCTTCGCCCCACGAAGGCGCGCGATCGCGGCCGCGACCTGATCACGGTCCGCCCGCGGGCGCTCGATGTCGTGGATGCGCGCGTCGAAAAACGCGATCGGATAGTCGAAGGCCTCGGCCTGCACGTCCTGCGGGAGTGCGAGCGTCGCGGGCCCGCAGTTCGCGGGATCGAGCAGGACCGCGAGGGCTTGCGGCAGGGAGGCCAGGAGTTGCTCGGGCCGGGCGATGCGATCCCAGAATCGGGAGACGGGTTTCAGGCAATCGTTGGCCGTGATCGTCGGATCGCCGAAATGCTCGAGCTGTTGCAGCACGGGTTCCGGCCGCCGGCTCGCAAACGTGTCGCCGGGCAGCAGGAGAACCGGCAGGCGGTTGGCGTGCGCGACCGCCGCGGCCGTCACGAGATTGGTCGCGCCGGGGCCCACGGAGGTCGTGCACGCCATCATTCGCCGGCGGCGATTCGCCTTGGCGAACGCGATTGCGACATGCGCCATCGCCTGTTCATTGTGTGCGCGGAACGTCGGCAGTTCCTTTCCACTGCTGGCAAGCGCCTCGCCGAGGCCGGCGACGTTGCCGTGGCCGAATATCGCGAAGACGCCGTGGAAAAGCGCATCGCTGCCCGTGCCGGAACGGATGCGCTGGGCCGAGAGATAACGCACCAGCGCCTGCGCCATCGTGAGCCGGATCGTTTTCATGTTGCGCTCATGCGGCCGCCGCGGCCGGCCGCAGGTGTCGCCACAGGTCGATCATTCGCGTGTAGCCGGCGGTCACCCGCGCGACGGCGGTCGCATCGTCGATCGATCCCGCGAGCCAGTCGCGCGCCGGCTGCCCGAAGATGGTTCGGCCGATCGCGAACCCGCGGCATACCGGATGCCGGGCGGCGGCCTCAAAGGATTGCGCGATCTGTTCTTCGCTGGCGTCGAGCCCGAGGAGCAGGACGCCGTGGCAGAGCGCGTCATTTGCCGCGATCACGGCGGCGATCTCGCGCCAGGATTCGGACGACTGGGCTTCGAGCTTCCACCAGGCCGGGCGAATGCCGAGGTGGTAGAGGCGGCGCAATATGTCGGCGGTCGTATGCGTGTCCACGGTCCGGCCGGGACCGGAGCTGATGACCTCGATAAGCAATTCGCGCTCGAGTGTGCGTGCCGCGTGCGCGAGTTCAGCGAGGCGGGACTCCTGCGCGAGCCGCAGCTCGATCGCGTCGACGGGATGGAAGTTCACGAGGCACTTGATGACGTGACGCCGTGGCCAGGTGATGAGTTCGAGGCCGATCCCGCCCGCCGACTCGAATTCAAGCGGCCTCGAGCCCGGCAGCTCCACGGGCCGCGCGATCCAGGTGGCGCTCCGGTTGAGGCGGGCGAGCGCCTTGCCGCCGTGCCGGCCGTCGACGATCGCGCCGAAGCCGATCCCGCGCCGCTCTTGCGCCGCGACCGCGAGCAGTGCCTCTGCAACGAGGCCCTTGAAAACCGCGATGCGTCCGTAGTCGGCGCCGGCCGCTGCCGCGATCTGCTCGAACTGGCGGCGATGATCGAATGCGAGGATGCCGAGCTCGCCCTGGAAGGGCCTCGCGGTCGCGGCGCGGTGGAGCGACGCGATGCACTCGTCCTCGTCGGGACGCGGCGGCGTAGACGCGCGCGCCAGGAATTCCTCGAGCTCGGCGCGCGCTGGCATCGCCGGCGTGCAGCCGTGGCGCGTGACGACGATCGCGCCCGCCGCATTGCCGCGCCGCGCGCAATGCGCGGGCGACAGGCCCTCGATCCAGCCGCTCAGGTAGCCTGACAGGAAGGCGTCGCCCGCACCGAGGACATTCAGGACTTCGACCGGAAAGCCGCCGACGACGAGTCCCTGCGAAGCACCCGCGGGAATGGGGCCCTCGTAAATGACGCAACCCGCGACGCCACGCTTCATCACGATCGTCGCCTTTGTCCGGGCCCGGATCGCCTTC
The DNA here is from genome assembly GCA_964412975.1 of uncultured Steroidobacteraceae bacterium. Lineage (GTDB taxonomy): Bacteria > Pseudomonadota > Gammaproteobacteria > Steroidobacterales > Steroidobacteraceae > SCUD01. The sequence continues at coordinate 12,682 of CAYPQX010000208.1, read as the reverse complement.
AGGGCCTTGATCGGCGAATCCCCGCCGCCCGCGACCTGGATTTCCTCATCGGTTCCGACGACGAGATCGCAATCCGCCAGGACGGCGTGATATTGCCGCGTGGCTTCCGCGGAAGCCTGCGCCCGATCGGCGCCGTCCCCATGGCCCGCCCGGCCCCAAAGCACCGGGCGGTAGTCCACGTCGAGCACGACGCGCAGTCCGTGTTCCTTCGCAAGCGCGATCGCGCGGTGGGTGGCCTTGCGCACGGCCTCGGTCGACAGGTGGGTGCCCGTGATCGCGAGCGCCTTCGCCGATGCAAACGGCGCCGCGTCGACATCCCCCGCTTCGAGGCCCATGTCGGCGCAGTTCTCGCGATAGAAGATGTGCGGAAAATGTTCCGCATCCTCGATTCCGAGCAGCACGAGTCCGGTGAGCCGCCGCGGGTCGGTGTGGACCGCGCTGACATCGACCCGCTCGGCCGCGAGCGTCGAACGCACGAAGCGGCCCATGTGCTCGTCGCCAACGCGGGTCAGCATGGCGACCCTGAGGCCGAGCCGCGACAGGCCGACGGCGACGTTCGCCGAGGAGCCGCCCAGGTACTTTGCGAAATGCTGGGCATTCTCGAGCCCGCCACCGCGCTCGAGACCATAGAGGTCGACCGCAGCGCGACCCAGGCAGATGAAATCGATCGTCGCAGTCACTTGGGTCTCGCGGGCGTCTTGCCCACGACCGGGCGGGCAGCAGGCTCCCAGATCCGGGCGCCGGGCTCCATCGTCCAGGCGTGCTCAGCCGTGAATTCCGGCACCGTGTAGGGCTTGTCCGGCAGGTGACGAATCACCCAGGAGTAATACATGCCGTACCCGGGCGCGGCGCATTGCGCGTGATCGTTGCCGGCCATGATCTTGACCGTGTCGAACTGGCGCACCTTGAAGACCTGCTCGCCATGCTCGGCATGCCCGAAGCCCTGCGGGTGCGTAAAGCGGTAGTGATAGATCTCGGGTTGCGGGTGATGATGCGGCGGGTAGCTCGACCAGCCGCCAGGCAACGTCACGACTTCGCCGAGCACGAGATTCACTTCAGGCGGCGAATTGCGGCCGTCGAAGATGGTGCGGACGAGACGAAGACAGCGGCCGCCTACCTGGCCTTCACCCCGTCGTTCATCGGCGACGTCGTCCGGGCGAAATACGCGCGGCATGAAGGTCGCCTGGTTGTCGCAGGAATAGATGGTGAACTCGGCGGTGGTCGCAGCGCGGATTTCGAGCGGCGTCCCCGCGGGCGCATGCAGGCAGGCCGGCGAATCGTCGAAGAGCGAATTGCGCGACAGCTCGAATCGCAGGCCGCCGACTTGCCCCGAGACCCTACCTTCCATCAGCAGGTAGGCGGTTTCGCAAGCGAGCGTCGCGACATGTGTCTCGTCCGCGGCGAGGCGAAGCACGCCCATCGAAATGCCGGTATCGGCGTCGCCTTCCCCGGCCTTCGTGATCGCCGTATAGCCGGGACCGAAACCGTCGCGGTGCTGCGAGATGACCGTGTTCATGCCTTGCCTTACCTCAGACAGTTGTCCATGCGCCGCTCGCGTGCGAGCGCTCCATGGCGTCCATGACGAGTTGTACTCTCAGGCCGACGTCGAAACCCGGACGCGCCGGCACGCCGTCCGCGATCGCGCGGATGAGATTCCGCGCCTCGATGATCTTCAGGTCGTTGATGCCGAGCCCGTGGCCGGGTGCAGGGCAGAAGTGTCCGTAATCGGGATGCTCGGGCCCGGCGAGTATGGTACGGAATCCGCGGCGTCCGGCCGCATCCGCGGCCGAATACACGCGAAGCTCGTTCATGCGCTCCTGGTTGAATGAAATGCTGCCGGCCGTGCCGAAAACGCTGAAGGCGAGTCCGCACTTGAAACCAGTCGCGACGCGGCTGATCTCGAAACCGCCGCCGACGCCGCTCGCGAAGCGCACGAGCGCGCGGGCCATGTCCTCGTTCTCGACGGGCAGCATCGAGCCTGTCGCAGGGACGCGCCGCTTTGCGTGGACGGTCTCGAGTCTCGCCTGCACCGACTCGATGGGCCCGAGCAGTACCTCGGCCATGTCGATCAGGTGCGAGCCGAGATCGGCGAGTGCGCCCGCGCCCGCGAAGCGGCGCTCGCAGCGCCAGCTGTGCGGCACGGCCGGGTCGGCCATGTAGTCCTCGAAGTAATGCCCCGTGAAACCCATGATCCTGCCGAGTTCGCCGCCCGCAATCATCGCCTGCGCGAGCCGTACCAGCGGATTGCAGGAGTAATTGAAGCCGATCAGGTGACGGACGCCCGAGCGGGCCGCGGCCTCCGCAACCTCGCGGGCCTCGCGCGGATCGAGTGCGAGCGGTTTCTCGCACCAGACATGCTTGCCCGCGGCGATGGCTGCTAGCGCCATCTCGCGGTGCAGGTAATTGGGCGCGCAGATGTCGACGATGTCGACCGCGGGATCCGCGACCAGTTTCCGCCAGTCGCCGGTCGCACGCCGGAATCCCAGCGAAGCCGCAGCATTGACCGCCTGGATTTCGTCCCGGTCCGCGAGGACCTCGCAGACGGGCGCCGCGATATCCGGGAACACCGCGCCCACGCCCTGGAGCGCAATGGCATGAGCGCGACCGATGAAGCCGCTGCCGATGAGGCCGACACGATAGTTCTGCATCAACGCGTCTCCAGCAGGACCGTTGCTCGCGATCGCATCGAGCGATCAGCCGCATCCGCGATCTCGAGCGCGCGGATTCCATCGCTGCCAGCGACGATGTCGGCCGGTTCGCCGTGCAGGCGGCGCACGAAGGCATCGAGCTCGAGCCGGTAGGCGTCGGCGTAGCGTTCGAGGAAGAAGGGCAGCGCGGGGTCGCTCCGGTAACCTGCCGCGGTCGCGTGCTCGACGCTCGTGGCGCGCATGTTGCCGGCCGCGAGCATGCCGCGTGCACCGCAGACCTCGATGCGCTGGTCATAGCCGAAAGCGGCGCGGCGGGAGTTGACGATCTGCGCGATGCGCCCACCACGGGTCCTGAGCGTCACGGCCGCGGTGTCGATGTCGCCCGCCTTGCCAATCGCCGGATCGACGAGACAGCTTCCCTGTGCAGTGATCTCGACGGGTTCTTCGCCGAGCAGCCAGCGCGCCATATCGAAGTCGTGAATCGTCATGTCGCGGAACAGGCCACCCGAATGCTCGACGTAGGAAACCGGCGGCGGCGCCGGATCGCGACTGATGATCAGGACCGACTCGACCTCACCGATCTCGCCGTCGTCGATGCCCTGCCGGACGCGCCGGAACGAGGGGTCGTAGCGTCGATTGAAGCCGATCGCGAGCAGAACGCCCGCGCGATCCGCGGCGGCGACGCACTCGCGCGCGCGCCGGATGTCGAGATCGACGGGTTTCTCGCACAGTATCGCCTTGCCGGCAGAGGCGCCTGCTTCGATCAAGGCTGCATGCGTGTCGGTGGGGCTCGCGATCATGAGCGCATCGACGCCGTTGTCACCGAGCGCCGTTGCCGCCTCCACGTGGGCCGCTCCGGTCGTCGCGACAATCTGGCTGGCGGAAGCGGCATCGACGTCCACGACGTACTTCAAGTGTGCCGCGGCGTGAGCATGGATGTTTGCCGCATGGATCCGGCCGATGCGGCCGGCGCCGAAGAGCGCGAACGTCTTCATGCTTGGCCCGGCCCCGTTTCGCGAGCCGTCAGCTGGAATGCATAGCTGATGACGAGCGTCTGTGCGAGACAAAGCGACGCGGTCAGCGAGCGGAACTTGCGGAACTCCGCGTCCTTGATCTCGAAGCAGAGATCGGCGCGGTGGGCGATGGGGGACAGGCGGCTGTCCGTGATCGCGATCACCTTGGCGCCGCGTTCGTGCGCCTCGTTGACGATGTCGGCGGTCGGCTGCGCATAGGGCCTGAAGCTCGTCGCGATCAGGAGATCGCCCGGGCCCAGCATCGAGCTCTGCTCGACGATCATCCCCGCCAGTCCGTCGACGAGATAGGTGCGCTTGTCGGCGTGCCGAAGCGCATAGGCCAGATAGGCGGCAACCGGGAAGGAGCGGCGGAGCCCGACCAGGTACACGGCATCGGCCTCGGCGATCAGGCGTACGCCGCGCTCGAGATCCGACTGGCGCGTCGTCTCGCTCAGGTGCTGCAGGGCCGCGATATTGCCCTGGACGAATTCGTGCAACAGGTCCGAAGGCGATTGCTTCGTGACGTCGCCGGCACGCTCGTTGAACTGCCGGATGCGCTCGGCGTAACTCGGACTCGGCGCGAGGGAAAGGAGCTCGTCGCGGAACAGGCGCTGCATCTCGCTCGCGCCGTCGTAGCCGAAGCTCTTGGCGAACCGCACGATCGTCGAAGGCTGCACCTTGCAACGCCTGGCAATCACGGCGAGCGTCTCGAGCCCGATGTCGTTCGGGTGCTCGAGCGTGTAGGCAGCCACCTGTTTGAGCCGCGGGGAGAGCGATTCGTAGCGCTGCACGATCCGGGCACGCAGGGCCTCGACGTTGTTTCGGGCATTCATGGCTTTGTCCGGAAGTCCGGTCACTGCCTCGGTCATGGGTGGGATCCCGATCGTTTCAAGTTTCGAACAGCTATTCCACTGAACTGCCCCCTGGCATCCGACGGTGAGGCGCGGGAAGTCAGCCGTGCCTTGTCCCAGCAGTATAGAACAAAAGTTTCACCTGTTGAATGGAACAAAAAATTCGTTCTATACTGTCTTCGGCCCGTCATAGACGGGCAGCAGAATTACAAGCGTCTTCTTGTCGAAGGGCTTCAGCCCGGGGCGGCAATCATGTTTCACAGCGCGACATTCCGATTTTGGATGGTGACTGGGACGTTGTTGCTCGGCGTCAGCACGGCGCAGGCGGGCGACGTCGTGGGCCGGATCACGGACAGCGATTCAGGCCGGCCACTCCCGAACGCGACGATCCGCATCGACGGTCTCGACAGGACAGTGACATCGGACCGATCCGGGTCCTACCGCATCAGCGACGTGCCACCAGGGTCGCACGAGGTCGTGGTCGACTATGTCGGATTCGATCGTCGAACGCAGTCTGTGGTCGTGGGTGAGAGCGGTGACGCTGCCGCTGACTTCGCCCTGGCTGGCACCGGGTTGGAGGCTGTTACGGTGGTTGGCTACCGTCTCGCTCAGGCCACAGCGCTTCAGGACAAGCGATCTTCGATAGTGATCAAGGATTCGATCACCGCAGACGATGCGGGCAAGCTCCCCGATCGCAATGCGGCCGAGACCCTGTCGCGCGTACCGGGCGTTTCAGTGACGACCGACCAGGGCGAGGGACGCTATGTCACCATTCGCGGGATCGACGCGGCGCTCAGTAACGTCACTGTGGATGGCCAGCTCATTGGTTCACCCGAGGGCGACACGCGCCGTGTCGCGCTCGATACAGTGCCTGCGGACCTGTTGTCGAAGCTCGAGGTGATCAAGGCGGTTACACCGGATCTCGACGGCAATGCGATCGGCGGCACCATTAACCTCGTCACGCCGAGCGCATTCGATGTTCCTGACGGGCATTTCTTTTCGGCGACTGCCGATGCCGGTTATTACGATCTGAATGGCAAGAATCCTTTTGGCGCGGGGGTCGCGCTTGGCCAAACTTTCGGTGCCGAAAAGCAGTGGGGCGTCGTGCTATCCGCCACGTACTCGGATCGCGAGTTCAGTTCCCAGAACGTGCAGGGCGGCGACCCCTGGACGGAGGAGGGCGACTTCCTCGTGCCGGATGAGTTCGCGCTGCGCGACTACGAGATCCGGCGGATTCGCAAGGGGCTGGTGGCGAATCTCGAATACAAGCCAAGCGATCGCGTCAATCTCTATTTCCGTAATCTCTTCAACCGGTACGAAGATACCGAGCTTCAATCAGAGTTCGTGCTTGATTACCGCAACGGCGACCTCGAAAACCAGACCGAAACATCGGGCACATTCACCGAGGGTGAGGCGCAGCGGGCCAATGGCGAGCGCCGCGAGATTCAATCGATCCTGACTTCAACTCTCGGCGGAGAATTCGCCATCGGTGACTGGGACCTGGGAGTATCTGCAACCTACGGGGAGACGGAACAGGACACGCCGTACGACATTGGCTACGTATTCGCGCTCGACAGCGAAGTGCCGATGACTTACGACACCTCCAGGCATTTTTACAGCGTGGACGGCGGTGCCGAGACGTTTGACGTGGATCGCTATGAATTCGATGAGGCTTTCGACGGCGGCCAGCTGATCAAGGAAGACATGCTCATCGGCCAAGTCGATCTCGGCCGTGACCTGATGTACGGCGCAACACCAGGTTCAATCAAGTTCGGCGCGAAGTTCGTGGGACGGGAGCAGAAGAGCGATCAGGACATGGTCGTGTATGACGGATTCGACGGCGACTACCTGCTTTCGCAGGTCGCGCAGTCGAACAGCCTGACCTTCGAATCCGCCGCCGGCGGTTATGTATTTGGTCGCGGCGTCGACTTCAACTCGGCGAACGATTTTTTCCAGGCGATTCAGGCTTCGTTCGAGCAATCTGACGCCGATACTGCCGTCGAATCGTTTGGCGTCGATTACACGGTCGACGAAGTCGTTTCTGCGGCCTACGCGATGGGGACGGTGATGCTGGATCGGGCCACCTGGATCGGGGGCGTCCGCGTCGAGCGAACGGAAACCGACTTCTACGCATTCGATCTGGAGTTCGTCGACGGCGATCTCGCCAGTGATCCGCCGCCGTCTGTCTCCGGCAAAAAGAACTATACGAACTGGATGCCGGGATTGCAGGTCAACTTTGCGATGCGTGAAGACATGATGTGGCGCGTCGCCTGGACCAACACGATCGGCCGCCCGTCGTACGAGCAAACCGTCCCGTTCCGGATTTTCGAGATCGACGTGGATGACCCTGGGGTCTTTGAAGGCGCGCTGGAGGCCGGTAATCCGGATCTCGATCCACTGGAATCGATGAATTTCGACGCGGCGTTCGAGTGGTACCTGGAGCCCGCCGGCATTCTGGCGATCGGCGCCTTCTACAAGGATATCGACAATCCGATTTTCACGCGCATTCAGGTGCTCGAAGACGTCGACTTCGAAGGACGATTCTATTCGGAACTCGAGATCGAACAACCGCAAAACGCGCGTAACGGCACGATTCTCGGCGTCGAGTTGAATTATCAGCAGCAGTTCCGGATGCTGCCCGCGCCGTTCGACGGTCTCGGCGTGCAGGTCGGCTATACGTACACGGACAGCGAGGCCGACGTGTTCGACCGCGACACCAAGCTGCCATTCTTTCTGCAGTCGGATCACGTCGCGAGCCTGGCCATGTTTTGGGCCAAGCATGGGTTCGAATTCCGGCTGGGCTACGCCTACCGCAGCGAGTATCTCGATGCGGTCGGCGACGGCCCGGAGAGCGACCTGTATGTCGATTCGCACGGCCAGCTCGACCTGAAGGCGAGCTATCAGGCCACGCCAAATCTGAGCGTATATCTCCAAATGCAGAACATCACTGACGAGCCGTTGCGTTTCTACAGCGGCGATCGCAGCCGGCTTGCCGAGAACGAGTTCTACTCCTGGAACATGACTACGGGCCTCTCATTTAAGTTCTGAGCGGCTGGCCGCGGCGCCCCGGGCGCCGCGGTCGTCGATTCAGCCGCAGCGCCACCTGCGGTACGCTTCCGGTAAGCTGCGCCACGGGATGCGCTTACCACCCCAAATTCACAAGACGCGCAACCAGCGGGTCCGGCGCCGTGCCGCCGACCTCGAGAACCGCCAGCCATTTGAGCGGATACCCCTCTGGTTGCGCATGCTGTCGTCGCTGCCGCTGCCCGTGTGGTACGGATTCGCCAGATTCATCGCCTGGCTGCTCGAATACGTGTTCCCGCATCGTCACGGGATCATCAACATGCAGCTCGCAGCCTGCTTTCCAGACCGCGATGCGGCGTGGATCAAGGCCACGCGGCGTGCATTCTTCAAGAGCTTTGCGGATGTCTCGGTCGAGATCATCAAGGCGGCGACGATGAAGCCCGACGAGATCGACCGTCGGGTGAGCTTCGAGGGCGTGGAAGCCGCGCGCATGGCCCTCGACGCGGGGCAATCGATCATCGTCGTGACCTCGCACAACTGCAACTGGGAGTGGGCGCTGCTCAAGCTGAGCATTGCCATGGGTCACCCCGTCCACGCGACCTACAAGCCGTTGAAGGGGCGCTTCGGCGACCGCCTGATGCTCACCATTCGCTCGCGCTTCGGCGCCGAGATGATCACGGCGCAGCGGCTGCTGATGCGCGTGCTGCGCTATCGGGGACCTTCCCGAATCGTCGCGATGGTCACTGACCAGGCGCCGACCTCGTCGGCAGTGCGCTACTTCACGCAGTTCATGGGGCTGGATACCGCATTCTTCATCGGTCCGGAGGCAATCGCGCGCAGTGCGCGCCTCCCGGTCTGGTATCTGGAGATGCGGCGCGAGTCCCGCGGTCGCTATCGGATCAATTTCGTACCGCTGTCAGCAGCGGGTGAGGAGCTGGCACCGGGCGCGCTGATCGAACGATACGCAGCGGCGGTTGAGTCGCTGACTCGCGAACGCCCACCCGACTGGCTGTGGAACTACCGTCGCTGGAAGGTGCAGCGCGACGCCGACGGCAACCCTCGGATCGTGAAGTCGGGAGTGATTTCTCCCCCAAGCTGAACTTAGGATTATAGCAAATACATATGCTTAGCTTGCATTCCTAAAAGTTTCTGACAAAATGCAGCGCAACTAGCGATTTGGCCGCAAGGCCGGTTTCGTTAACTGGTTCCTTCGGTGGCTTGCGCCATCGCTGACAGACTGCCTTGAAAACTAGGGGGAGCCCATCGGGGTGCCGACGGTGCAAGGCGAATCGCTTCCTGAGTTCACGGCCTCGGATGTCCTGTCGACGAAGCTGTGGCAGCCGCGGCCCGATCGGCCGCCGCTCGGCATCGACCTTGCCTGCACCAAAATTGCGGTCGATTTCCAGAACATCACGGCCGGCAATGCCGATGCGGTGATCCGCCAGAGCCTCGACATCCTCCGCGAGGCGACCAGCACGGATGCGGTTTTCCTCGCGCTGCTCGACGGTCATGGCGAGCGCATCGACTCGATCGCGGTCGCCAAGGGACCGTTCGCGCAATGCCGGCCCGAAGTGCTGAAGGGCGAGGCGCTCGAAGCCCTGCCGTGGATCCGTTCGCGGCTCGAGCACGTGCGCATCCTCGAGATCCGGGACACCGTCAACGGGCGTGCCGAGCAATCGGGCGATGCCGCAAGGCTCGCGGGCCTCGACATCCGATCGCTGCTTTTGATCGCATTTGCGGTGCAGGGGACGGTCCGGGGCTTCCTCGCGTTTGCCTCGTCGACGCCGCGCGACGGCTGGGACGTCAACCTCCACCTGCTGCTCAAGCTCGTCGGTACGAGCCTCGCCTGCGGCCTCGAAAAGGTATCGCTCGCGGACCGGCTCGCCGACATGCAGGAGCGCCAGGAAATGGCGCTGCCCTGCGCCAACGACGGCCTGTGGGACTACGACGCGCAGACGAACCACACCTGGTTCTCGCCACGCTGGAAAGGCATGCTCGGCTTTGCCGAGAACGACATCATCACGTCGCCGGACTGGCACCGCATGGTGCATCCCGAGGACCTCGCCCGTGTCTCCGCCGCGATGCGCGATCACATCGCCGGAAAGACGCCGATGTTCGAAAGCGTCCATCGCCTGAAGCACACCGACGGCGAATGGCGCTGGGTGATCGGACGCGCCTGCGCGCGCGTCGACGACCAGGGGCGGCTGCGCCGCCTGATCGGCGTCGAACTCGACATCACGGAGCGCAAGCTCTACGAAGAGGCGCTGTTCCGCGAGAAGGAGAGTGCCCAGATCACGCTGCAGTCGATCGGCGACGGCGTGATCACCTGCGACGAGCACGGTCGCGTCGAGTACCTGAACCCCGTCGCCGAAGAGCTCACCGGATGGCGTCTCGAGGACAGCCTCGGGCGCACCATCGACGAGATTTTCCGGGCGTTCCATGAGGAAACCTGCGAGCCGCTCGAGAATCCGCTCGCGGTCGCGGTGCGCCGGATTCGCTCGATCAAGTCGGTGCGGCCGATGCTCCTGATCCGCAAGGACGGCAACGAGCTCTACATAGAGAGCACGGCCTCGCCGATCCGGGACGGCAGCGGCACGGTGACGGGCGGCGTGCTCGTATTTCACGATGTCTCCGAGTCGCGCGAGCTCAACCGGCGGCTTTCGTATCACGCGAGCCACGACGTCCTGACCGGGCTCGTCAACCGGCGCGAGTTCGAGACACGGCTCGAGCGCGCGCTGAAGAGCGCCAAGGCGCGCGAGACCTCGTATGCGCTCTGCTACATCGACCTCGACCAGTTCAAGATCGTCAACGACACCTGCGGGCACAGCGCGGGCGATGCGCTCCTCGGCCAGGTCGGCGCGCTGCTGAAGTCCAAGGTGCGCTGGCGCGACACGCTCGCGCGGCTCGGCGGCGACGAGTTCGGCGTGCTGCTCGAGAGCTGCTCGCTCGAAGAGGCCCTGCGCACGGCCGAATCGCTCCGCGAGGCGATCCGCAATTTCCGCTACACCTGGGAAGACCGCACGTTCCGGCTCGGCGCGTCGATCGGCGTCGTGCCGATCACCGCCGAAAACGAGGACGTGGCCTCCGTACTGTCGGCCGCGGATTCCGCCTGCGGCGCAGCGAAGGAGAGCGGCCGGAACCGCGTGCACTGCTTCGAGGACAACGACATCGACCTGATGCGGCGCCGGCGCGAGATGCAGTGGGCCGCCCGCATCAACAATGCGCTCGAGGAGTCGCGCTTCGAGCTGTTCCGCATGACGATCCTGCCGTTGCAGGTCGAGGATGCGGGCGAGCACTTCGAATTGCTGCTCCGGATGCGGGACGAGAGCGGCAAAATCGTCGCACCCGACCAGTTCATCGCCGCGGCGGAACGATACGGCATCACGCCGTCGATCGACCGCTGGGTCATCGACAGCGCGTTCCGGTGGCTCGTCTCCGAGGCAGACGAGCGTCGTCGGCTGACGATGTGCTCGATCAACCTGTCCGGGCAGAGCCTCGGCGACGACAAGTTCCTGCCGTACGTGATCGAGCAGTTCCACAGGAGCGGCATTGACGGCAGCAAGATCTGCTTCGAGATCACGGAAACGGCGGCGATCGCGAACTTCTCGCAGGCCAGCCGCTTCATCCAGGCCCTGAAGGAACTGGGCTGCAAGTTCGCGCTCGACGACTTCGGCACCGGCCTGTCGTCGTTCGGCTACCTGAAGCATTTCCCGGTGGATTTCCTGAAGATCGACGGCAGCTTCGTGAAGGGCGTGCTGCACGACCCGATCGACCGCGAGATGGTGCGCTCGATCAACGAGATCGGTCACCTCACCGGCAAGCAGACGATCGCCGAGTGGGCGGAGAACGCCGAGATCATCGAGGTGTTGCGCGGCCTGGGTGTGGATTACGCCCAGGGCTATGGCGTGTCGCAGCCGCAGCGGGTGCAGCGGGCGGCGATTGCGTAGGGACTGTCCCTTCTTGCCAGGAGGGGTCGTTCACCTTTAAAGGGGACGTTCACCTTTAAGAAGTTCAGCAATTCCGGTGCCGGTTGACCCCGACTAAAGGTGAACGTCCCCTTTAGAACGGCAGGCCGTGCATCTGGCCGCCCATGCACATCAGCATCGGGACGGACAACACGAAATTCGTGCGTGAGGCGAGCAGCGCGGTCTTTCGTGCCGTTGCCTTCTGTTCATCAGTCGCCGGTACCAAACCAAGAATTTTCTTCTGGTTCGGCCAGATCAGCCCCCAGACATTGAACAGCATGATAGTGCCGAGCCAGGCACCGACGCCGATCACGCGGAATCCTTCCTGCAGCATGAAAGCCTGGTGAATACCCTTGCCGCCGCCGTAGGCGGCGAACATGTACCAGGCGCCGGTGATCCAGGTCAGTACGGCCGCCCAGCGGAACCACCAGAGGGCGCGCGGGGCGATGTACTTGCTGATGCCGGCGCCGCCGGGACCGCCCGTGTCGGCCGCAGCGACTGCAAGACCGGGCACCTGGACGACGTTGAAGTAGTACAGCAGGCCAATCCACATGACGCCGGAAACGATATGCAGCCAGCGCCCGATCTGCGCGTGGTACGCGCCGATTTCGCCGCCAGCGAGCAGTGTGAGCCAGATGCTGACGATTGCTGCCAGTACGAATGCAGTAATGATCGAACCGCGCACGCTGTTCAACGGGTTCATGTCGTTTCTCCCCTGGATTCATTGAAGAATAGGCCAGCGCACCCCATAATTCAACGCGTTAGCGTCCCCGTACATGGAAGAACGCGGCCCCATTTCCCCGTGTCTCAATATCTGCTCGCTGGACGACCGGGGCGTCTGCCGCGGCTGTTTCAGGACACTCGCCGAGATCGCGGAATGGACTGGGATGGGCGCCGCAGCGCGATGGGCGACGGTCGCGCGGGCGGATGAGCGGCGCCTCGCTGACGAAAAGGAACGTGGTGGAAAATGATCGATGAAACCCTGCAGCAGCGGATCCGGGAGCAGCTCGATTCCGCGCCCGTCGTGCTCTTCATGAAAGGCACGCCGGACTTCCCGCAATGCGGCTTCTCGGCGCAGACCGCAGGAGCGCTGCGCGCGCTCAAGGCCGAATACAGCCACGTCAATATCTTCGAGGAGCCGGAACTGCGCGAAGCGCTCAAGGCCTTTTCGAACTGGCCGA
>CAYPQX010000207.1:0-14020 GCA_964412975.1 uncultured Steroidobacteraceae bacterium | reverse complement strand
GGACCTGTCGAGCGACGACATTTACTACTTCGGCAACCTGCCGTACGACGTGCTGCAGCCGATCACGTTCAACGGCGCGTTCTATTACCTGCGGACGACCTACAGCTTCTGAGACTGGGGTGGGGTGGCCTGCTAGGGCTTGCGAAGCAAGTCCAGGGCCGCAATGGTCATCGCCTGAACGCCGGACTTGATTGAGGCTGCCGGATCGATCTTGAACAGCGGCGAGTGGTGTCCTGCCCAGTTCCCGGCGTCAAAGAGATCGAGGACCATCGCAAAGTACAGCCAGCCTTCCTCAGTCCAGACGTAGGTGAAGACGGCGACCCAGCGTTGGTTCGGAGCCGTCGCCTCGAACTGCCGATCCAGCAAGTTCGGTGCAATCGAGTGCTCGGGCCATAGCCCGACATCGAACGGCAGCCGCCGTCGCTTGCCGCGCGCCTGCAAGCCCGCCGCCCGCATCAGGCGCGCCACGCGATGCTCGCCACAGGCAAGACCCCAGGCGCGCAGATCACGCCACACCAACGGACTTCCATAGGTTCGATTGCTTTGCTCGAAGCTCGTACGGATCCGCAGCGTGAGCTGTCGGTTGCGTTGTGCGCGTGCACTCTCAGGCCGAATCATCCACTCGCAAGAGCCACTACGCGATACACCAAGCGCCTGACACAGGCGCAGCGTCTGCCAGACGCCGCGATGCTTGGCAATGAACTCAAACTTCACCGTAGTTCCTTGGCGAATAACGCGATGGCTTTTTCTAAAAAGTCCCGCTCGGCCTTAGTCTGGGCCAGCTCGCGACGCAGCCGCGCCACCTCGCATGGTCCGGCCGCATCTTCCCGCGTCCCGGAAATGCCTGTGCCCCGTAAGCCTTTGAGTCCTTTACCCACTTCCTGAGAACGTTGAAGTGCACCCCCAAATCACGGGCCACCTGTGCCTAGCTCACCCCGCGATTGCGTACCAGTTTGACCGCCTCGAGCCTAAACTCCTACGTGAATCCCCGCCTGCCCATCTGACACCCCCGAGTTCACCATTCCACGTAGCCCCGGTGTCAGGAAGATCGGACGAAGTGAGATGAGTTCTAGGTTCGTCAAACATTGTCGCAATGGAACTTTGTGGACAGCCATCGCAAGGAAAGCGCGAATGCCCTTTCAGGTTCGACCAACGCCCCAGTATTCGGCATACACCTACTCTCATATCGGCAAAGGACCCGAATATCACTCAGGTTTCAGCGTCCTGCCTGGCCGCCGAATTATCTGGCATATGGAGCAAGAGATACTTGAATCGTTTGCCCTTGAGGAGGGTCCTTTCTTGTGCCATCTGGATTTTGCTGGCGGCACTGGTCGAATCGCGAGTGTCCTGAAACGGCATTGTAGTACGCAGTATGTGTTGGATGTTTCACAGCAGATGCTCGCAGTTGCCGCGCAAATTGTCCCAAGTGCAAAGTTAATCCAACGTGACTTCAACGAAGGTGTCCCGGAAATCACCGATGCGAGCATAGACTTGGTTACTGCGTTTCGATTTTTTCCGAATGCAGAAGTCGAGTTGCGAAAAAATGCGATGCGATTCATAGCATTCAAGTTAAAGCCGCGTGGATACCTTGTTTGCAACAATCATCGAAACTTCTGGTCAGTTCCGTATTTCGTGCAGCGCTTAAGCCTTCGCGGTGGTACCAAGGGAATGACGAATGAACAGATGATCAGCTTGGCGCGAACAAACGGTTTATGGTTGGTAAGACAATATTCGATGGGCATCCTTCCGCAATCAGAGAAGAAGGCCGTTCTTCCTTGGCCGCTTACCGAACAAATCGAACGGGCTATATTCCGCCTCGTTGGCGCCAAACATAGCCTTGGCTACAACGTCGTATTTGTTTTCCAGGCTGGATCGCCAATTCTGGATTTACTGCGGCAAGCTTAGTTATGAGTACAATCAATTCGAAATCCGGCGCACCCACATCGAAACGTGCCAAACGTTGCCGATTGACACTGCAATGTTCGAAGCGAAACTCGTATCAGCGCGCCGCTCGGCGTTGCGGCCAATGAGATGAGAGCCAATGGTGCGGAAGGAGCCAACGGAATAGAGCCAAGCGTGGCAGCGCTCACCTTCGACGGATAGTACGTATAAGAGAGCTCCCTGTAAGCCCGCAAGCGTGGCGCAGTTAGCGGGCGAGACGGAATCGCAGCCGCGAGGGTGAAGGTAAGCATTCCGGGTCGCGACCCCGGCGACGATTTCCTGGTTGTACGCCCGGAGACTCCTCTCCCCCGAGTCGCCGCGCGCAGCGATGCCGTCCCGCGGGACGGCCAGGGGGCGCAGGCGGCACGAGTGGGTGTCGATGTCGACATTGAATTCGCCGTGACGAAGCAGTTTGCCGTGGCGATTGGCGCCAACAACGTCCTGGACGAGTATCCGGACCTGTCGAGCGCGGACATCAAATACTTCGGCAACCTGCCGTACGACGTGCTTCAGCCGATCACGTGCAACGGCGCCTTCTATTGCCTGAGGACGACCTACAGCTTCTGAGCACCGGGGTGGCGTGGCCCGCTAGGGCTTGCGAAGCAAATCCAGGGCCGCAATGGTCATCGCCTCGACGCCGGACTTGATCGATGCTGTCGGATCGATCTTGAACAGTGGCGAGTGGTGGCCGGCCCAGTTCCCGGCATCGAGATCCGCCTGTGGCGTGCCGCCGACCACGAAGTACACGCTCGGGATCGGCGGCGAGACGTTGACCAGGTACGGGAAGTCCTCGGCGCCCATGTCGGTCTGCTTCCACTCGGTGAAGGACGTCGCCGGCAACTTCGCTTGCATGGCCGCGCGCAGCCTGCGTGCCAGTCCGGGATCGTTGGCCGTGACCGGTGAGCGGTGCGGCGCCACCTTGACTTCCGGCAGTTTGTCTTCCGGCAATCCGGCAGCTCGCGCCGTGTTGATCGCGATCCGCTCGATGCTCTTCAGGAGCAGATCTCGGGTGGATTCGGAGTTGGAACGCACTGTGATCTCGAGCAATGCGTTGTCGGAGATGACATTTGACGCCGTGCCGGAATGGAACGAGCCGACCGTGATGATCGCAGGTTCCAGCGGCGAGACTTCGCGCGTCACGATCGTCTGCAGGGCAACCACGATCTGGCTGGCGATGACGATCGGATCGCGGCCCAGGTGGGGCGCTGCCCCGTGGGTCGCGATGCCGTGCACCTTGATGCTGACAGTGTCGGAGCCGGAGAACATGGTGCCTTCGGTGAAGGCGATTTTCCCGGCCGGATACTTGGAGATGACGTGCAGCGCCAGCGCATAGTCGGGGCGCCCGACGCGGCCATACAGGTTGTCAGCAACCATCGTGTAGGCGCCGTCCAGGTTCTCTTCCGCCGGCTGGGCCAGCAGCATGACTGTCCCGCGCCAGTCCGCCTTGCGCGCCTTGAGTTGCCTTGCCACGCCGATCAGCGTTGTGATGTGCATGTCGTGGCCGCAGGCATGCATCACCGGCATGTCCACGCCGTCGAGGTTCACCTGCCGGGCGCGGGAGGCGTACGCAAGGCCGGATTTCTCCTGCACGGGCAGGCCATCCATGTCCGCGCGGATCATCACGACCGGGCCCTCGCCATTGCTCAGGATTCCGACAAGGCCGGTCTTCGCGATGCCGCGTGTGACTTCATACCCTTCGGCTTCAAGTTCGGCGGCTATCCGGTCGGACGTCTTGAACTCCTGCATCGAGAGTTCCGGATTGGCGTGGAAATGGTGAAACAGCGCTTCCAGGCGCGAGTAGTCGGCCGCGACATCGGAAGCGAGATCGCCGGCTTGCGCTGCAGGCGTGCATGCGGCCCACAGCAGGCCTAGCAACCCGGGCAGGCTGAGGGGCGAAGGACGGTGATTGCAGGTCATGTACTTTGACTCCATCAGGTGGACCCAGGCCCCCGAATAAATTACCATTCCGCGCCTTTCCGGGCGCGTAGCTCAGCGGTAGAGCACTACCTTGACATGGTAGGGGTCACAGGTTCGATCCCTGTCGCGCCCACCACTGAACGACAACAAGGCCCATGCCCAACATTACGCTTCCCGACGGCAGCCAGCGATCCTTCGATCGCCCGGTCACCGTGGCCGAGGTCGCGGCCGACATTGGCAAGGGTCTCGCAAAAGCGGCGCTCGCGGGCGTCGTGGACGGCCGGCTGGTCGACATGTCGCACAAGATTGCGGCTGACGCCAAGGTTCGTATCATCACGTCGAAGGACGCCGAAGGTCTCGAGATCCTCCGCCACTCGACCGCGCACCTGCTGGCGCAGGCCGTGCAGGCGATCTACCCCAAGGCGCAGGTCACCATCGGCCCCGTTATCGAAGACGGCTTCTATTACGACTTCGCCTTCGAGCGGCCTTTCACGCCGGAAGACCTCGAGCAGTTCGAGGCGAAGATGCGCGAGCTCGTCAAGGCCGACCAGCCGGTGCACCGGCGCGTGCTGTCGCGCGACGCGGCAGTTGCCCACTTCAAGTCGATCGGCGAGCACTACAAGGCGGAGATCATCGCGGCGATTCCCGCGGGCGAGGAAATCTCGCTTTACGGTCAGGGCGAATGGGAGGACCTGTGTCGCGGACCGCACGTGCCGTCAACGGGCAAGCTCGGCGCTTTCAAATTGACGAAGGTCGCAGGCGCGTATTGGCGTGGCGATTCAAAGAACGCGATGTTGCAGCGGATCTACGGCACGGCCTGGGCCGACGAAAAGCAGCTGAAAGACTACCTGTATCGCCTCGAGGAGGCGGAGAAGCGCGATCATCGCCGCATCGGCCGCGAGCTGAACCTGTTTCACTTCCAGGAGGAGGCGCCCGGCGCCGTGTTCTGGCACCCGCACGGCTGGACGATCTTCCAGCAATTGATTGCCTACATGCGGGAACGGCAGAACGCCGCGGGGTACGAGGAGATCAGCAGTCCGGAAATAATGGACCGCGAGCTATGGGTCCAGTCGGGACATGTCGAGAAATTCGGCGAGAACATGTTCCTGACCAAGACGCCCGATGAGCGCGTCTATGCCATCAAGCCGATGAACTGCCCGGGCCACGTGCAGGTGTTTCGTCAGGGGTTGCACAGCTACAAGGAATTGCCGATTCGTTATGCGGAGTTCGGCAAGGTGCATCGCTACGAACCGTCAGGCGCATTGCACGGCCTCCTTCGGGTGCGCGCCTTCACGCAGGACGATGCGCACGTCTTCGTGACGGAAGACCAGATCACGGATGAGACCGTGTGCGGGATCGAATTGATGATGTCGATCTACCGCGACTTCGGATTCAACGACGTCCGCGTGAAGTTCGCCGACCGCCCGGCGCGGCGCGTCGGCGACGACGCCACCTGGACCCGTTCCGAAGAGGCCTTGAAGGCGGGTACGCGCGCTGCGGGCGTCGAGTACGAATTCAATCCGGGCGAGGGCGCGTTCTACGGGCCAAAGCTCGAGTTCGTGCTGAAGGACGCGCTCGGTCGCGACTGGCAGTGCGGCACCTGGCAGGTCGACCTGAACCTGCCGGGACGACTCGGCGCTTATTACATCGACGAGCACAGCCAGAAGCGCACGCCCGTCATGCTGCACCGGGCCATCTTCGGTTCCCTCGAGCGTTTTTTCGGCATCCTGCTCGAGCACCATGCCGGCAAGTTGCCGACCTGGTTGTCCCCGCTGCATGCGGTCGTAATGAATATCAGCGAAAAGCAGGCGAATTACGCGGTTGAGGCCACCGAATTCCTTAGAAATCAGGGGCTTCGCGCTGAAACCGACTTGCGGAACGAGAAGGTCGGCTATAAAATCCGCGAGCACACGCTGAAGCGTGTCCCGTATCTGCTGGTCGCTGGCGATCGGGAAATCGAGTCCAGGCAGTTGGCCGTGCGCACGCGCTCCGGGAAGGATCTGGGTGCCATGCCCCTGGAAGAGGTGGCCGCTCGGATCGCCCGGGATGTGGCGAGCCGCGGCCTTGGTCATTTGGAGGACTGAGTATTTCGACAACAAAACGCGTACGGCGCAATGAGGAGATCCTTTCGCCGCAATTACGCGTGATAGGCGCCGATGGAAGCCAGGTCGGCGTCCTGAGCCGCAGCGAGGCCCTCGCAAAGGCTGCCGCTGAGGAACTGGATCTCGTGGAGGTTTCGCCAAACGCTGAGCCGCCCGTCTGCCGGATCATGGACTTTGGAAAGTACCTGTTCGAGCAGAACAAGAAGGCTCACTCCGCGAAGCGGAAGCAGAAGCAGATCCAGCTCAAGGAAGTGAAATTCCGGCCGGGAACGGAGAAGGCGGATTACCAGGTCAAGCTGCGTAATCTGATCCGCTTCCTGACCGAGGGTGACAAGGCCAAGGTAACCATGCGGTTCCGCGGCCGGGAGATGGCCCACACGGAGATCGGGCGCAAACTCCTCGACAGACTGGTGATCGACCTTGCCGATTACGGCGCGATCGAACAGCATGCTGCGATGGAGGGGCGCCAGATCACCATGGTGATCTCTCCCAAAAAGAAGTGACCGGCGGCTAGCCGCCGATACGCCTCCAGCCCGCGCAAGCGGAGTGAAGAGGTCATAAAAGGAGTTAACTGATGCCCAAGTTGAAAACCAACCGGGCCGCGGCGAAGCGTTTTCGCAAGACAGCGAAGGGCTTCAAGCGTGGCCAGGCGAATCGTCGCCACATCCTCACCAAGATGACGAAGAAGCGTAAGCGCCAGCTGCGAGGCTCGACCATGGTCCACGAGACCGATGTCGGCCGCCTCGTCCGGCTGATGCCCCACGTTTGACGCCCATCGATAGAGGAGTGATGTGACATGGCAAGAGTAAAGCGTGGCGTCACCGCGGGTCGCCGCCACAAGAAAGTTCTCAAGAAGGCGAAGGGCTATTACAACGCCCGGCGCAAGGTTTATCGCGTTGCGAAGCAGGCGGTCATCAAGGCGGGCCAGTATGCATACGTCGGCCGGCGCCTGAAGAAGCGCGATTACCGTGCCCTGTGGGTGCAGCGCATCAACGCCGCCGCACGCGGCGTCGGCCTGTCTTACAGCCGCCTCATCAACGGCCTGAAGCTGGCAGGCATCGAGATCGATCGCAAGGCGCTCGCCGACATTGCGGTACATGACATCGCCGCGTTCGGTGCGATCGCGGAGAAGGCGAAGGCCGCATTGGCTGCCAAGTAGCGCCGGGGCAGGTCGGGTGACGGACCTGAAGTCGCTGGTCGCGGGCACGCTCGCCGATATCGGCTCGAGCGCGGACCTTTCCGCGCTCGATGCCGTACGTGTTGCAGCGCTCGGCAAGAAAGGCGCAGTAACCGAGTTGCTCAAGAGTCTCGGTACATTGCCGGCGACCGAACGGCGCGCTGCCGGCGCCGAGATCAACGTGGCCAGGGACCGCATCGCCGCGGCGCTCGATGCGAGACGTGCCGAGCTCGAGGCGGTCTCGCTCGAACGCGAACTCAAGACCGCCGCGATCGACGTCAGCTTGCCTGGCCGCGGACAATCCGTCGGCGGCCTGCATCCGGTCACGCGCACACGGCTCCGGATCGAGGCGATATTCCGCCGCGCGGGATTCAGCGTCGCGGAGGGCCCCGAGGTCGAGGACGATTTCCACAACTTCGAGGCGCTCAACATCCCCGCCAATCATCCGGCGCGCGCGATGCACGACACGTTCTATTTTGGCGACGGGCGCCTGCTGCGGACACATACCTCGCCGGTCCAGATCCGGGCGTTGAAGCTCCAGGGCGTGCCGATCCGGGTGATTGCGCCGGGCCCCGTGTATCGCCGGGACTCCGATGTCACCCACACGCCGATGTTTCATCAGGTCGAGGGCCTGGTACTCGACGAGGACGTGAGTCTCGCGAACCTGAAAGGCGTACTCGCCGCGTTTGCCGAGCAGTTCTTTGAAAAGCCCCGCGGATTGAGGTTTCGTCCCTCGTACTTTCCGTTCACCGAACCTTCGGCCGAAGTGGATATTCAGTGCGTGCTCTGCGATGGCGCCGGCTGCCGCATCTGCAAGCAGACGGGTTGGCTCGAGATTCTCGGCTGCGGGATGGTCCATCCGAACGTGCTGACGGCCTGCGGGATCGATGCGACACGCTGGCAGGGTTACGCCTTCGGCATGGGCATTGAGCGGCTCGCGATGCTGCGCTATGCGGTCAATGACCTGCGCCTGTTCTTCGAAAACGACCTGCGCTTCCTCGCGCAATTCAACCGGGGCTAGGATGCGCATCAGCCTTGCATGGCTCAGCGAATGGGTGGACGCCGGATGCGACGCAGCCACGCTCGCATCGCGCCTCACGATGAGCGGCATCGAGGTCGAGTCGATCGAACCTGCGGCAGGCGACTTCCAGGGCGTTGTCGTGGGCGAGGTGTTGTCCGTCGAGCGTCACCCGGATGCCGACAAGCTGACCGTCTGTCAGGTCGCGGGCGGCGGCGCTGCCCTCCTGCAGATCGTCTGTGGTGCCCCGAACGTCCGCGCCGGCATGAAGGCGCCGCTCGCGCTGGAAGGGGCGAGGCTCTCGGCCGGGGATGTCATCCGCAAGGCCCGCCTGCGCGGCGTCGAGTCGGCGGGCATGCTGTGCTCGGCGCGCGAACTGGGATTGTCGGAAGAGCACGAAGGCATCCTCGAATTGCCGGATGAACTCGTGACCGGCGTGCCGCTTCGCGAAGCGCTGCTCCTCGACGATACGATTCTGACGCTGAACGTGACGCCGAATCGCGGCGACGTGCTTTCAGTACAGGGCGTGGCGCGGGAAGTCGCCGCCATCGTCGGGCGAAAACTCACGCCGCCCGCGATGGAACCGGTCGTGGCGGCGACTCGCGTCAAGTTCCCCGTGCGGCTGGAAGCCCCGGCATCCTGTCCTCGATTCGCGGGTCGCGTGATCCAGGGCATCAATCCCGCGGCGCGGACCCCGATCTGGATGCGGGAACGCCTGCGCCGGTCGGGGCTGCGTCCGATCCGGCCGATCGTCGACGTGACGAACTACGTCATGCTCGAGCTTGGCCAGCCACTGCATGCCTACGACCTGCGGCGGCTCAACTCCCACATCGAAGTCCGCAATGCCCGGGCCGGCGAGCGCCTGAAGCTGCTCGATGGCCGCGAAATCGCATTGGACGCGGAGACGCTCGTGATCGCGGATGGCGCAGGTCCGGTCGGTCTCGCGGGCGTCATGGGTGGCGAGAAGAGTGGCATCGCCGTGGACACGGCGAATGTGTTCCTGGAAGGCGCATTCTTCACGCCGGACGCGGTCGGGGGCGTTGCCCGCCGGTTCGGGCTCGTGACCGATGCGGCCCAGCGATTCGAACGCGGCGTGGATCCGCGCGGACAGGAACGCGCGATCGAACGCGCGACGCAGCTGCTCATCGAGATTGCAGGGGGCCGCCCCGGACCTGCCGTGCTCACCCAGGACGAGTCGCAGCAGCCGCGACGTCCGGGCGTCACCTTGCGGCCGGAGCGCGTAACGAGCCTCCTTGGCGTGCAGATTCCGCGGCCCGAGATCGAGGACATCCTGCGGCGGCTCGGCATGCAGGTGGCCGGTGCAGGCGACGTGCTTGGCGTGATTCCGCCGAGTTATCGCTTCGACATCGCGATCGAGCAGGATCTCATCGAGGAAATCGGGCGCATCTACGGCTACGACAACATTCCGCGCAGCGACGCCAGGATGCCGCAGCGGCCACAACCGGCGACCGAGCGGGCCGTGACGCGCGAACGGCTACGGCTGCTGCTCGTCGACCGTGGCTATCAGGAAGCAATCACCTACAGCTTCGTGGATCCGTGCCTGCAACGGTTGATGTTCCCGAAGAGCGCGGCGCTCGTGCTCGAGAATCCGATCTCTGCGGAGCTCGGCGAGATGCGCGTTTCGTTGTGGCCGGGATTGATTGAAGCCCTGCGATTCAACCTCCGGCGTCAGCAGGACCGGATCCGGCTGTTCGAAGTCGGCACGCGTTTCGAAATCGAAGGCGGATGCCTCGCGGAGAGCCAGGGAATTGCAGGCCTCATCAACGGTCCAGCGTTGCCGGAGCAGTGGGGCGCAGAAAAACGCAGCGCGGATTTCTACGACCTGAAATCCGATGTCGAAGCGCTCTTTGCGTTGACGGGTCGACAGGCTGCAATAAGTTACATCGCCGAGCCGCACGACAGTCTGCATCCCGGACGAAGCGCAGCAATTCTTGATGGCAACCAACGCCTCGGCTGGATCGGTCAGCTGCAACCGGAGATCGCGCGCAAGCTGGAACTGCGCGATCCGCCGTGGATTTTTGAGCTTTCAATCGACCCGAGCTTCCGCTCGGAAGTACCTGTATTCGCAGAGATTTCAAAGTTCCCCGCGATACGACGCGATCTGGGCGTCGTGGTCGATGAATCAGTGACGCTGGACGAACTGCGCGAAAGTGTTAATTTGGCTGCGAAAGGCCTGTTACGCGAATTGAACGTATTCGATGTGTACCGGGGCAAGGGGGTAGAACCCGGACGAAAAAGTGTCGCTTTAGGCTTGATTTTACAGGAAACTTCTCGCACCCTTACTGACGGGGAGGCCGATGCCGTAGTCGCTGCGGTCATCGAGCGCGTCAAGGGTGACCTGAAGGCGGGGATCCGGGGATAGTCCGAATGGCACTCACGAAGGCGGAACTCGCCGAAGCGCTGTTCAACCAGCTCGGCTTGAACAAGCGCGAAGCGCGCGAGCTCGTCGATCTCTTTTTCGAGGAGATCCGTGCCGCGCTTGCGACCGGCGAACAGGTGAAGTTGTCGGGCTTCGGCAATTTCGATCTTCGAGACAAAAACCAGCGTCCGGGAAGAAATCCGAAGACCGGCGAGGAAATTCCGATTTCCGCGCGGCGCGTCGTGACGTTCCGTCCTGGACAGAAGCTGAAAGCGCGCGTCGAAGCCTATGCTGGAAGCAAGTAACAACAAGGACCTGCCGGCGATCCCGGCCAAGCGCTACTTCACGATCGGTGAAGTGAGCGACTTGTGCGGCGTCAAGCCACATGTGCTTCGCTATTGGGAACAGGAGTTCCCGCAGCTCAAGCCCGTCAAGCGCCGCGGCAACCGCCGTTACTACCAGCGTCAGGACGTGATCACGATCCGTCAGATCCGGAGCCTGCTGTACGACGAGGGCTTCACGATCGGCGGCGCGCGCAATCGGCTCGACGGCGACGAGGCGCGCGAGGACAACACGCAGAGCCGGCAGGTGATCCGTCAGGTGCGTGCCGAACTCGAGGAACTACTGCGCATCCTGCGCCGCTGATTCCGGCGTCCGCCGGATCGGCTATCATTCAACCGTCGGAGCGTGGCGCAGTCTGGTAGCGCACTTGCATGGGGTGCAAGGGGTCCCGGGTTCAAATCCCGGCGCTCCGACCAATCAGCCGGAATTGCGTGCCGTGATGAACCAGGTGCTCGACGGGGCCCAGATGCCGTCGTCGCGCGCATATGGCGCAAGTGTCTCGCGAAGCGCCGCGATAACTTCCGGCTTCAATCGTTCGCCGTCGGCGCCCGCGAGCCGCATGATCTCGCCCGCCGGGCCAAGCGCCATGGCGAACTCCACCGCGTCGTCGAGATCTCTGCCGATGCAGATATCCGTGTCGAACCGCTCGAATGTGACGCGCGTAAATCCTGCGCTTCGCATCATAGAGCTGACCATGTCCGGCCCTGACATCGAAAAGGGCCCGGGTCCGCAGTGGACCTGGTCCGTTTCTTCGTGTGAAATCACCGGCACAATTTCCCGCACGCGCAACTCGGCCTCGTGCAGCCAGGGATTGTCCTCGCGCTTGCGCCAGACGATCTGGGCGAAGCTTCCGCCCGGCTTCAGGGCCCTGCGGACGTTCCGCATCGCCGCGCCCGGCGACATGAAAAACATGGTCCCAAAGCGCGCGAATGCGTGATCGTAGGGACCCCGGAGATCGTCGCCTTGCACGTCGGCCACGAAGAAGCTGGTATTGCTGACGCTGGCCGCAGCCGCATCCTGTTCGGACGCAAGTATGAAATTTTCCGCGCAGTCGACGCCGACCGCCTGACCTTTCGGGCCGACGAGCTGGGCAATCCGGACCGTACCGTCGCCGAATCCGCAGCCGACATCGAGGACCCGATCGCCCGGGCGGAAAAGCCCGCGGGAGAGCAGTTCGTTGCTGTGGCCCGCAAGCCCCGCAATCAGCAGGTGCTTGAAGCGGACGAACTTGTCGAAGAGAACCGTATTCCAGGCTTCGACAACGATGTCATTCTCGATCATGTCCGTTCCTCCGGTGGTCGGACGTGCCGAAATGTCCATAGCAGCAGCAGATCGTAAAGTATTTTCAGCGCGCCGCAGAGGATGAAAGGCAGTGCCGTGTACCCCGTGGCGAACAGGACGCCCGCCAGCGCGGGGCTTGCAGCGGAGGCGAGGCCGCGTGGTACCGAAGTGACGCTTGCTGCGGCCGCGCGCTCGGGCGGGGTCACGACGGCCATGACGTAGGAGGATCGCGTCGGCACGTCCATTTGCGACAGGGCCGAGCGCGCCAGCAGGAGTGCGAGCGCCGCATGGAGATCAGGCACCAGGGCCGCCCCGATCAGGCAAAGACTCGACGGGATGTGCGTGTAGACCATCGTGTTCAGGAGACCGATGCGGCGCGCGAGCCAGGCGGCCGCGGGATAGGAAAGGGCGGCCAGGAGGCCCGACCAGAAGAAGAAGACTCCGGCGGCCGTGAGTGACATGCCGAACTTCTGAAAAAGCCACAAGGCAATCAGGGACTGCACGGCGAATCCGCCCGCAAAGGCGTCGATGCTAAAGAGCCCCGCGAGTTTCAACACGACCGGCTTCGATTCGCCCAGGGTAAACCCGGGCCTGGATGTTTCGGCGTCGGTACTTGCCGGTACGAGGCGATACATGATGCCGCCCGCGATGCCGAGTGCCGCATAGAGAATGAACATCGCTTTCAGTGCATCGATGCGAGACCACCCGAGGGGCGCCAGGAAATCCGGGCTACCCGCGGCGAGCGACTCGATGGCCGCCGCGATCGCGCCGGTCAGGCCATACACCGCAAACATTCGCGTGCGACGCTCCGCCGGCGCGATGCCGGCGAGCAGCGCGTGCTCCATGGGAACGAAGATGCTCACGTTGCCGGCGGAGGGATTGACCGTACCGACAAAGGCGATGAGGAGGAGCCAGGCGTAATCGATTGCAAGCGCGAACGCGATGCCGGTCGCTGTCATCGATGCGGAAGCGCAGAGCAGGAGTGTGCGTTGCATGCCCGGGCGGCCCAGCAGGCCGATGCCGAGCGTCAGGAGCGAGGAACCGAGCAATGCGGCCGTCGCGATGACGCCGATCTCGAGTGGGCCGAGCCCAAGTTCGGTCAGATAGACGACAAGCAGGATGGCTACGAAGCCGTCACCGAAGTCCCGCAGGGCGCGGGCCGTGTAAAGACAGGTCGCGGGACCCGGGCGTGTCAGCCACGTTCCGGGCCCCGCGACATCCGAAATGGAGTCCCGCGTTACGGGCTCTGGGATGTGATCTCCCATATGTAATCGGTGTGGTCGCCGCAGATTTCGGTGAACGTGTCACCGAGCGGATTGTCGATCATTGCCTGAACAGTGGCGTCGCGTGCTTCCATCAGCGATTTCACGTCCGTCGCACTGATGGTTGCGAGCCGGCGATAGCTGCCGCCGACGATGTGCTCGTTCCAGCCCCAGGTCTTGAGCTTCCCCTCCGCGACCATCTTGTCGTAGACGGGCCCGAACACCTGTGTCACAAGCGCATCGGCTTCGGTCTCACGAGTCTGGTCGCAGACGAAATAGGCCGTGAAGGCCGCGCCACCGCGAGCCACCGCGCCGGTGTTGCCGGCGACCCTGCGCCAGATGTAATCGTCGTGCGAATTGCAGATCTTCGAGAACTCGTCGCCTAGCTTCTTGTTCTTCGCATCCATCTGGTCAACGACCTTGTCCTGTGCGTCCAGGAGCGCCTGTACGCTGCCCGCGCCGAAATAGACTGCGCGTCGCCACTTGCCGCCGGTATGGTGGGCAAGCCAGCCGTAAGTGTTGATCGTGCCGTCGGCAACTCCCGCCTCGTACACGCCTTTCTGCACTTGCGCGAAGATTTCGTCGGCGCGCTCCTGTCCC
>CAYPQX010000206.1:0-33939 GCA_964412975.1 uncultured Steroidobacteraceae bacterium | reverse complement strand
TGCGACGGCTCAGAAATGTGCGCCTAGCTTGCCAAAGGTGAACGTCCCCTTTAAAGGTGAACGTCCCCTTTAGTCACATTTTTGCAGCCTGCTGCCCGTGAGGGCATCATGGCCGCCTCATGTACACGAGCTTCTTCGGGCTGAACGAAAAGCCGTTCGCGATCACGCCGGACCCGCGGTATCTGTATCTCAGCGAGCGGCACACGGAGGCCCTAGCCCATCTCGCCTACGGCATCAGCGAAGCGGGCGGCTTTATCCAGCTGACAGGCGAAGTCGGCACGGGCAAGACAACGGTGCTGCGGAGTCTCCTCCAGCAGTTGCCGCCGCATTGCGACGTCGCGCTGATCCTGAATCCGCGCGTCACGCCGGCGGAGTTCCTGCTCGCAATCTGCGACGAGCTGCACGTCCACGTCCCGGCTCACGCGTCCGGCAGCGTCAAGGCGCTCGTGGACCTGCTGACGCATTACCTCCTCGACGCGCACAGCCGCGGCCGGCGCATCGTGCTGATGGTGGATGAGGCACAGAATCTCGATCCCGACGTGCTCGAGCAGGTGCGCCTCCTCACGAATCTCGAAACGGCGACGCAGAAGCTCCTGCAGATCATCCTGATCGGCCAGCCGGAACTGCGCGCCGTGCTCGCGAAGCCGGAACTCCGCCAGCTTGCGCAGCGCGTCACGGGACGCTATCACCTCGAGGCGCTGCGCCGGAACGAAACGCTCGCCTACATCCGTCACCGCTCGCGGGTCGCCGGCGCGACGCGCGACCTGTTCAAGCCCGGCGCACTGCGCGAAATTCATCGCCTGTCCGGCGGCGTGCCGCGCATCATCAATGTGATCTCGGATCGCGCGCTCCTCGGCGCCTACACGCGGGAGCAACATGAAGTCGAAGGCGCACTCGTCCGGCGGGCGGCTTCGGAAGTCTACGGGCGGCCTGTTTTGTCACCCTGGTTCCGCGCGCTCGCGATCGGAGGCGCGGCTGCCGGCGCCGCACTCGTCGCTTTCGTGCTTTGGCGTGCCCTGCCCGCGTTCGAGCGGCCGGCAACGGAGGCGTCCGCCGCCGCGAAGGCGCCTGTCGTCGCGGCCGTGCCCGCGACGCCGCCACGCGAGCCGCTCGGCACCGTGCTCGCGAAGGATCCCGCAGCGACCACGATGGATGCCGCATTTGCGTCCCTGTTCTCGCTCTGGGGCACGGAGTACCGGGCAGGCTCCGGTCTCGCCTGCGAGCAGGCGGACGCATGGGGTCTTTCCTGCGTCTGGCAGCGCGGTTCGCTCGCGCAGCTCAAGCTGATCAACCGCCCCGCGATCCTGTCACTCATCGATTCGAGCGGCGCGCTGCACCAGGTCGTGCTCGCGGGAATCGACGCAGACGGCGCAAAGCTCCGGATAGGCTCCGGTGATTCCCACGTGCCGATTGCTGAACTCGCCGACTACTGGTTTGGCGAGTTCCTCGTCGTGTGGCGGCCGCGCACCGACGGGCTCCGTCCCCTGCGGGCCGGGATGCGCGGCGAAGACGTGCGCTGGCTGCGCCAGGGACTCGAGCAACTCGGCGGGTTGCCGGCGTCGACCGCCATGCAGGATTACTTCGATGCGGAGCTTCAGCACCTCGTCGAGGAATTTCAGCGCAGCCGCCGCCTCGCCGTGGACGGCATCGCGGGCCTCCAGACACAACTCGTGCTCGATGCGGCGCTCGGTGCGCCCGGCACGCCGACGCTCGCCGAATCCGGACCGCAGGCCGGCGCATGAGCTTCATCCTCGACGCACTCCGCAAGTCCGAGATCGAGCGCCAGCGCCAGAGCGGCCCGAGCATGGCGGAGTTTCCCGTCGCACGCGAGGATCGCCGGCTGCCCGTCGCCCTGCTCGCGATCGGTCTCCTGCTCGCGGTAAACGTGGCGGTCGTGCTTTTCTTCCTGCTGCGCGATGCGCGCGATACCGCACCGGCACCGGCCGCTGCGACAACCATGCCGAATGCGGCGCCCGCCGCCGAAACGCCCACGCCCCTGCCGAAAGGTGCCGCACCGACCGCTGCGGCGCCCATCGATGAGTTGGCGAGCCAGCCTGCGCAGGTCTATGGCTGGTCCGCCACCGAGCCGCCAGATGCGCCGGATCCGACGCTGATTCCGGACACGCCCGTGTCGAGTCCCGGCGTGACTTATGCCGAGGCACCGCCCTCGGCGATCGAGAATTTCCCCACGGAGGGCACGGCGGGGCTACCCGAGCTCAGCGTCGATCTCCATATCTTTGCTGATGACCCGGCCAAGCGGGCCGTGTTCATCAACGGCCGTCGCTACGTGCAGGGCGCCAGGATCGTCGAAGGGCCTGTAGTCGAGGAGATCACGCGCGACGGCGCGGTGCTCAATCATCGCGGCCGACGCTTCCTGCTACCCCGGCTGTAACCCGGCCGCCCGCGCATGAATGCCGCGGTTTTGCCAGCCCTCGCATTGCGCGGCACGGAGCTCGCAGCAGCGCTGCGCACCGGGATTCACCGCCTCATGTCGCGCGAGGAGTTTATCAACAAGATAAACGTGTTCCCGGTGCCCGACGGCGACACCGGCACCAATCTCGCCCTGACTCTCCAGGCCGTGCTCATGGCACTTCGCGCGAATCCCGAGTCGCATGCCGGGCAGCTATTGACACGCGTCGCCGATGCCGCACTCGACGGCGCGCGCGGCAACTCGGGCGCGATCCTCGCGCAGTTCCTGCTGGGCGTCGGCGACCGCGCCGGCCAGTCGGCCGAGCTCTCGACCGAAGGCTTCGCGGCAGCGGCTACGGCCGGCGCGGCCTACGCGCGCGAATCCCTCGCCGAGCCGCGCGAAGGCACGATCCTCACGGTGCTGACCGACTTCGCGGCGGCACTCGAAGCCGAGGTGCAAAAAGGCGCACGCGACTTCCGGCTGCTTTTCCGCAAAACGCTCACCACGGCACGCGAATCGCTCGAGGCAACCCGCGGCCAGCTCGAAGTGCTCCGTCGTGCAAACGTGGTCGATGCCGGCGCGCTTGGATTCGTCGAACTCATCGCCGGCATGACGGACTATCTCGAGACCGGGGTCGTGCCGAAGGACGACGCGGCCATTACGCTGCTGCGCGACGACGATGCGACGGCCGGGTCGCAGGTCGATCTCGAGCACCGCTTCTGCACGGAATGCACGATTTTGGGCGCGGCGATCGACCGGCGAAAACTCCGCGAAGAGGCGTCCACGCTTGGCTCGAGCCTGGTGGTCGCCGGCACCGCGATCAAGGTGCGCCTGCACATCCATACGAACGAGCCGCCTCGGCTATTCGCGCTCGCCGCGCGTTACGGTACGGTCGGCAGCGAAAAAGCGGACGACATGCAGCGCCAGCAGGAAATGGCGCATCACCCGTCGCGCCGCAAGGTCGCCGTTGTCACCGACTCCGCGGCCGACCTGCCCGAGTCGGTGCTCGAGGCGCTCGACATCCACGTCGTCCCGGTGCGCGTGCATTTCGGCACGCATAGCTACCTCGACAAGATCGGGCTTTCATCGGAGGAGTTCTTCCGCGAGCTCGCGACCAACCCGCTGCATCCCAAAACTTCGCAGCCGCCCCCCGGCGATTTCAGGCGCGCATTCGAGTTTCTCGGCTCGCACTACGAGGCGGTGGTTTATGTCGGGCTCATGGCGAAAGTCAGCGGCACCTTCCAGAGCGCCGAAACCGCAGCCGCCCGCGTGCGCACGCGCGCAAAGATCCTGACGCACGATTCCGGCACCGCGGCGCTCGGCGAGGGACTCATCGCGATGCGCGCGGCGGAAGTTGCTGCCGCCGGCGGTCACGCGGAGGCCGTGAAGCAGGCCGCGATCGAGGCTGGAAGCCGGACACGGACCTGGGGCCTGCTTGTCACGCTCGAATTCTCGGTGCGCGGCGGCCGCGTGCCGCGATCGGTCAAGATCATTGCGGACCTGCTTCGCCTCACCCCAATCCTGGCAGTGCGAAGCGGCGGCAGGCTCGGGATCGGCGGCGTGCTGTACGGCCGCAGGAATCCGTACCGGCGCTTCGGAAAACTTCTGCGGCGCCGACTCGATCCCGCGCGGCGCTGGCGCATCGGCATCTCCCACGCGAACGTACCCGAGGGAGCGGCAGAGGTTCGCGACGCGATTGCCGAGGCGCTGCCGCGCGCCGAGATACTTCCGGTGATCCCGCTCGGCACCGCGCTCGGCGTGCACGGCGGCCCCGGCTGCATCGTCGTTGCGGCCCAGGAACTCGACGAACTCAAAGGGGACGCTCACCTTTAAAGGTGAGCGTCCCCTTTGCGCCCTTTGCGCCCGTCCCCTCTGCGCCCCTTGCGCTGCCAGAGCTTCAGGTAGACCGCGACATTGATGATGAGGACCAGCGCACCCAGCAGGAACTGCACGTCGCGCGTCAGTCCTGCCGGATAGATGCACGCGGTCAGATACTGCTCGATGAAGCCGCCGCCGTAACCCGCATCGCCGCCGAGCGCACGCAGGCGGTTCTCGAACGGCGTCAGCGGGCAGATGATGCCGAAGAACTCCGTGGCAGCGGCCCAGACGACCGCCGGCAGGTGCACCCAGGCGAGCCCGGGCCTGCGAAGCACGACGAGCCCGCCGAACACGACGAACACGATGAAGGCAAGGTGCAGGACCAGGACCGCATCCGCGAAGAAGCGGTAGATCACTGCGCGACGGTCACCGGTCGCTTTTACGCGCTCCAGCGCGGGTAGTCGCCTTTCAGGTGGAACAGGCGGCTGAAACCCGCTTCCCGCAGCACGCCGAGCGCCTGCTGCGAGCGTTTGCCGCTCCGGCAGTACACGACCAGGTCGCGGTCCTTCGACTTCTCGAGTTCCGCGATTCGCGCCGCGAGCTCCGTGTGCGGGATGTTGATCGCGCCTGGAATGTGGCCCTCTGCGTACTCGGCGGGCGTGCGCACATCGAGCAGGACGAGCGAACGGTCGCCCCAGGCCAGCCGTTCGAGGACGGCCTGCGGCTCAACCGACGCGGGCGGCGCTGCGATTGCGCTGAATGCGATCGCAGCCGCCAGCACGATGAATGGCAGACGCCGCACGGCTCAGCCCTCGAGAACGAAGGTTATCCGCAGGCGCACACGGTAGCCGGTCACCCTGCCCTTCTCCACCGTCACTTCCTGGTCGGCAACCCAGGCGCTCGTGATGTTCTTGAGCGTATTGCTCGCGCGCTTGATGCCGCGGTTGATCGCGTCGTTGAAGCTCTTGTCGGACGTCGATGTGATCTCACTGACTTTCGCGATGGTCATGGCCTGCTCCTTGGTTGTGTTTCGGTCCCCCATCTGAATGATAGCCCTTATGATGCGCGCTCAGAATGGGAGATAGCCATGCTTCGCAAGCTCCGTAGCGCGCTCCTGCGCGGTCTCGTCGTCGTGCTGCCGATCGGCTTCACGCTGTGGCTCCTCTGGTGGCTCGGAAGCTCGACCGAGGCGGTTCTGCGCAACCTGATCCTGCTCGTGATCCCGGCCGAGCATTACCTGCCCGGCATGGGCCTCGTCGTCGCCTTCGTGGTATTGCTGGCGGCGGGGAGCGTGTTCAACGCCTTGCTGGTGCAGAGCGCACTGGCGTCCTGGGAACGGATGATCGAGCACATCCCCGTCGTCAAGACGATCTACGGCGCAAGCCGGGATTTCATGAAGCTGCTGCCGGCGGGTGGCAAGCGACGCGACCTGTCGCGCGTCGTCCTTGCGCGCTTCGGCGATGCGCAGTTGATGGGCTTCGTCACGCGCGACGACGCCTCGGAACTCGGCATCGTCCCGCCGGATCAGGATCTGCTCGCGGTTTACTTCCCGATGAGCTACCAGATCGGCGGCTACACGGTGCTTCTGCCGCGCTCGCGCATCGTCCCGCTCGACCTGTCCGTCGAAACCGCCATGCGCATGGTGCTCACGGGCGGGCTCTCGGGCGGGCACTCCTGACGGTTATTTGTCGATCTTGGTGATCTTCGACCCTTCGAACGTCAGGTTGAACATCAGGCCCTTGTTGGAATAGATGAACCCGATGATCGGCTTCTTCGCGGTTTCGGTGTCGATCTGGCCGCCGGCACCGAGGGTCGCGACCGCGATGCTGCCGTCGACGCCCGCCTTCCAGCCAGTGCTCTTCTGGAATTTATCGAGCTCTTTCTTCGTCATGAACATGATTGCCTGGCTCTTCTGCTGAAGGCCGAGCTGGAAGCCGATGGATCCGGCGGCGGTGTTGTAGTACGCGACGGTCTTGCCGCCGACCTGCAATGCGCCCTCGCCGAATTCGCCTCCGATTCCCACGCCGCCTTTCACGACCTTCGGGAACCAGAGAATCCCGACGGCCTTTGCGGCGAGGTCCCTGGCGGCACTCGACTGCTTGAAGAGCTCTGCCTTCGCATCATTGACCTCCGCATCGATCACTTCCTTCGAATCGGCATATGCCGGCAGGGTCGCGAACATGAGCAGCGTGGCTGCGAGCAGCGGATGAATCAGGCGTTTCATGAAGATCTCCAGACAAGAAGGACAAAAGGGGAACGTCCCCTTTAATCCCTTAATTCCAAAGGTTACGAGAATGTGACCCGGCGCCGCTATGAGCAAAAGTACGACCCGGCGGCCTCAGGCGTAGGCGACGCGGGGCCTGTTCTGTGAGTAGACGAGTTCGACGTGCCGGATGCCGGAGGTGCAGCGCGCAACGCGCTTGACGGCCTGCACGAGTCGGAGCAGCAGGTTGTAGCCGGCGCGCGGCCCGCCGACGGCGTAGGCCTCGGCCACGACGAGATGCAGGACGGTGATCCGCTCGAAGCTGTCGCGCACGTAGAGGATCACGCCCACCGGCCGCGACGTCTTGCCCTCGCGCTCGACCGCAAACAGGCATTGCGCGTCGGAAGGGCCCGCGACCCGCACGCGGAGTGACTTGCCCTCGGCAACGATCTCGGGCGAGCCGTAGCGGTCGATCGCGGTCTCGATGCCCTTGCGGACCCGGTGCTGCCGTCCGTTGAAGAACAGCAACACTTCGAGCTGGTGATAGTTTTCGGCCGGCAAGGTCGATACGAACGTGATCTGTCGCTTAATAACCGCCACTCCCGTTGCAGCCCCCACTTGTCGCGAGGCCGGACCACCTTACCGGCGCCTTCCAGTCCCTGTCGAGGTTCACATAATTCTGTGAAACTCGAAAAAACGACTGCCGATGTGGCGCCACAGCAACGCCCCGGGTGGTCCTGTGGACACCCTGGGGATGCATTTTTGCAAGTCGCGGAGTCCGTGGGGTTTTTCGAACCCGATGCCCCGGCGCCTCCCGGAATCGCGACCTGTGTCTCGTTCGCCACGACCGATTTTGTCAAGGATTGACCCTCCTGTCGGCCATGGGCACCCGTGCCTGTGGCGACGCACTTTTGCGCGGGTTCATGCAGCCAGTGATCATCGATTATTCGAACGCCGAGGCACCGAATGACGGCGCACCGGAACCGCAGGTGCGGCCCGGCAGCGCGAATGTCGTCGTGCTCTCGGCTGATCCGGCGCTGATCGATCTCCTGCGCGACTCGCTCGCCGGGACGCACCGCGTCTGGCGCGCGGACGACGCGACGCACGCGGCGGACCTCATGGTCGCGTCCGGCAACGCGGTGCTCCTGATCGATTCCTCGCTCGCCGACCACGACACCAAGGATATCGTCACCCAGATCCACCGGCAGTTCCCGGATCTCGCGATCATCGTCGCGGGCCGGCGAGACGACGAGCATGAGCTTGCCCCGCTCGTCTCCGAAGGCATCATCTTCCGCTTCCTGCACAAGCCGGCATCCGCCGAGCGCATCCGCAACTTCGTGGACGCGACGCAGCGCCGGGCGAATGGCACGGACCTCACGGCGACGATGCCGCCGCGCCACAAGAACCAGTTGTTCGGCGGCACGACCGAGACCCCGATCCTCGCGCCGCTGAAGCTGAAGCTCGACGACGCAAGCGTGCGCCGCTGGGGCCGGCGGAGCCTGCTCCTCATCCCGATCATCCTCGTCGCCTGGGGCATCATGGAATGGGAGCCGTGGAACCGGATCTCCACCGGATCGGCGACGCCCGCGCCCGCGCCGGTCGCGGCCACCGACCCGGCCGAGGACGCGCGCGTTCAGAAGCTGCTGGACGCCGCCGGACTCGCGCTCTCCCAGGGCGCGCTGATCGAGCCGCCCGGGCAGAACGCGCTTGAACTTTATCGCGCGGTGCTCGCCCGCGACCCGGGCAACGGGCTCGCGCGCCGCGGTATCGACAGCGTCGCCGACGAGCTCCTCGTACAGGCGGAGCGCGCGCTGATGGAACAGGACGTGACACGCCTCGCGAGCGCGGTGGATGCCGTGCGCTCCGTGCGCCCCGATCATCCCCGCCTCGAGTTCTTCGTGAGCCAGCTCGAGCGCGAGCGCGCCCTGATGAGCCAGTCCGGGCAGCCGGTGCGCGCGGTCGACACGCTCGGCCGCCCCATTGAGACCGCGGCGACGGAGCAACTGCCGTCGGTCCGCGTGCAGGCCTTCGTGCAGCTTGCCAACGAGCGCATGCGCACAAACCAGCTCATCGGCAAGGACAGCGCGCACGCCTACCTGTTCTCCGCCCGCCAGCTCGATCCGGCCGGCGCTGGCGTGCAGGAAGGCATCGGCGCGCTCGCGATCCTTCTGCAGAGCAATGCGCAGAAGGCCATCCGCGAGAACCGCCTCGACGACGCGAGCCGCTGGCTGCAGAGCGCCATGGAACTCGACGTCGACCGGACCCAGATCGCGATGATGCGCGCGGACATCGACGCGGCCCGCATCGGCAACATCCGCGCCGGCAACTCGAGGCTTCTCATGCTCGCCAACCAGCGCCTCGCGCAGGGGCGCCTGGTGGAACCCAAGGGAGATTCCGCCCGGCACTACGTCGACCTGCTGCGCGCGGCCGATCCGAAATTCGAGGGACTCGCGGACACGAGTGCGCTCCTCGCGGTACGCGCCATGGCCGAGTCCCGCATCGCGCTCGCCGCGAACAACCCGGACCGCGCCGATACTCTCCTTCGCGCAGCGGCCGATGCCGGCGCATCAGCGGCCGAGGTCTCGGACCTCTCGGCGAAGATCATGTCGCTGCGCATCGTGCGACCGCCGGCCGCGGATGCCGCGCCCGCAGTGCTGCCCGAGAACCAGATGCGCCGGACGTTCTTCATCGCCCCAGCCTATCCCGTGCGTGCTCGCGAACGCGGAACCGAGGGCTGGGTGGATCTCGAATTTACCGTGACGAAGGACGGCACCACACACGATCCCAGCGTCAGCGCCGCGGAACCGGCTGGTGTCTTCGATCGCGCGGCGTTGGACGCCGTCAGGCGCTGGCGCTACGAGCCCCGCGTCGTCAACGGAACGATCGTCGAACAGCGCGTCGAGACGCGCCTTCGCTTCCGGCTCGAGGAATAGTCAGGTCTTTTGCCCCGCTTCGGCCATGCGTTCATGGGCACGGCCGAGCAGGAACGCGGTGACCGCCCAGGCGGCCGCGACGCCGGCCCCCACGACCGCTATGCCCGCCAGGCTTGCCGAGTAGGCCGAGACGATCGCGTCGTGCGCCTTCGCCACAACGAAATCGCTGGTGCGGTAAACGAGCGTGTCGTTGACATTCTTCGCCTTGTACTTCGATTCACGGGCGACCGTCGTGTAGAGCATCTCGCGGCAGGGCCGCACAATCGCGTACTGGCCGACCCGCCGCGCGATGAAGACGCCGACGAGTGTCGCGAGCGTCGGCGACGCGGCGATGAGCAGGAAGCCCGCCACGACGAAGAGCGGCACCAGCACGATCATGCGCGCGACCCCCGTACGCTGCGTCAGCCGCCCGACCGCAAACAACTGCAGAAGCAGCGTGAGCACGCTCATCGTCAGTTCGATCGCGCCCAGGAACGCGGTTCGCGCCGAAGGATCCGGGTAGTGGATGCTGAGCAGCTCCGCCTGCTGCAGGTACAGGAAAGTGTTGACCGCCGCCATCAGGAAGACGAAGGCCGCGATACCCGACAGGTACTTCGACGTAAAGACGAGCTTGAGGCCGGCGAACGGATTGCCGCCGATCGGCCGCTCCTCGACACGCGCGCCGCGGCCCCCCCGGCTCGCGCTCCAGCCGAGGAGGTAGCGCATCAGCAGGAGCGTCGAGGCGAGCAATGCCGCCGAGACCAGCAGCAGGTTGACGTCGCCGACCGCCTTCGCGAGGAACGCCGTGATCGCGGAACCCGTCATCGCGCCGACGCTCGCGCCTGAGGTGATCACGGCGAACAGGCGCTTGCCCTGTTCCTTGTCGAACAGGTCGGCCATGAAGCTCCAGAACACCGATACGACGAACAGGTTGAAGACGCTGACCCAGACGAAGAACACCATGGCCGGCGTCCGGTCGTCGTCATGCGCCGTGAAGAGCGCCCAGAACACGACCAGCTGGGCGACGAAGAACAGGTAGGTCCATGGCAGGAACACGGCGCGGCGGAAGCGTCCGCTGATCCAGCCGAAGAGCGGCACCGCGACCAGCATCCCGAGCAGGGTGTAGCCGAAGAGGTCGTCGAGGTTCTCGACGCCGCTCGTCACGCCCATGCTGTCGCGGAGCGGCCGCAGAATGTAGTACGCAGTGAAAAGCAGGAAGTGGTAGGCAAATGCGGCCAGGAGGCCGCGAACCTCCGCCGGCCGCACGTCGACCGCACGCGAAAGGCTGCGCTCGACAAACGTCAGCGCGGTCATCCGCGCGCGACGGGCTTTTCAGTCGTGATTGCGAGCGTGTTGCCTTCAGTGTCCTCGAAAAACGCCATCCAGACCTCGATGTCGCCGAGTTCAGCGATCTTGTGCGGCCCCTGCAGGAACTCGACGCCAAGTCCCTCGAGTTCCGCGTGCGCGGCCTCGATGTCCGGGACCCGGTAGTAGACGATTGAACCCGGCGGATCGTACATCGGGTCCGAGGAGGTCGACAGCGCGAGCCGGATGCCGTCGCAGTCGAAGAACGCGAGCTGCGGCGGCACCTCGAACAGGAGCTTCATACCAAGCGTATCGCGGTAGAAGGCCGTGGCGCGCGCCAGGTCGCGGACCGGAATCGCAACCTGCTCGATGCGACTGAGGTTCATCGGCTATTCCACGATACCTGACTGGTCGAGGATGAAAGTGTACTCTTCGGCAATCTCGCGGAAGCGCTGGAAGCGTCCGGACTTGCCGCCGTGGCCGGCCTCCATTGTCGTGCGATAGAGAAGCGGGTTCGAGCCGGTCTTGCGTGCGCGCAGGCGTGCAACCCATTTCGCGGGCTCGTAGTACTGCACCTGGCTGTCCCAGAGGCCGGTCGTCACCAGCATCGCCGGGTAATCCTGCCTTGCGACATTGTCGTAGGGCGAGTACGACAGCATGTAATCGTAGTACTCCTTCTTCTTCGGGTCGCCCCACTCGTCGAACTCGTTGGTCGTGAGCGGGACGCTCTCGTCGAGCATCGTCGTCACGACGTCTACGAACGGCACCTGCGCCACGATCGCGCGGTAATCGGCCGACGCCATGTTCGCAACGGAGCCCACGAGCAGGCCCCCGGCGCTTCCGCCCATCGCGGACACGCGCTTCGGGTCGGCATAGGCTTCCTTGACGAGGAAGCGCGTGACGTCGATGAAATCGGTGAACGTGTTCTTCTTGTTGAGCAGCCTGCCCTGATCGTACCAGCGCCGGCCCATTTCCTGGCCGCCGCGGATGTGGGCAAGCGCGAACACGAATCCGCGGTCGAGCAGTGACAGCCGCGCAATCGAGAAATGCGGATCCATCGAATAGCCGTAGGACCCGTAGCCGTACTGGAGCATCGGCGCCGAGCCGTCGCGCTTGAACCCCTTGCGGTAGACGAGCGACACGGGAACTCTTGCACCGTCCCGCGCCTGCGCCCAAAGCAGCTCGGTTTGATATTGCGCAGGATCAAAAGTCCCCAGCACCGGCGTGCGCTTCAACAGCTGGCGTTCGCCCGTCCGGATATCGTAGTCGTACACGGTGTCAGGCGTCGTCAGCGAGACGTACTCATAACGCACGATCTGCGTGTCGATCTCGGCGTTCTGGCCGAGCGACGTCGTGTACGCCGCCTCGTCGGCCGAGATGAAGAAATCCTTGCCCCCGCTCCACGGCCGGATGCGGATCTTCCGCATCGCGTCCGAGCGTTCCTCGACCGCGAGGAACTCCCGGAATACGTCCAAGCCGAGAACGAAGGCGTCGTCGCGGTGCGCCAGGATCTCGCGCCAGTTTGCACGGTCGCCTTCCTCGCCGACTTTCGCCTCCAACAACCGGAAATTCGGGGCCTGCCAGTTGCTGCGGATGATCCAGCGGCCGTCGAAATGCTCGGCGTAATACTCGTGATCGCGCTCGCGCGGCAGGAACACGCGGAAGCGGAGTTCCGGATCGGCGGCGTCGGCATAGCGAATTTCGGTGGACACCGTGCTGCGCGCGAGGATCTCGATGTAGCGCTCGTCCTTCGTGATCGCGACGCTCGTATAGAAGCTCTCGTCGTCCTGCTCGTAGACCAGCGCATCCTGCGCCGGGTCCGTGCCCAGGACGTGCCGGCGCACGCGGTAGCCGAGCAGCGTCTCCGGGTGCTTCTCCAAGTAGAGCACGCTCCTGCTGTCCGCGGTCCAGGCGACATAGGGATCGACGTTCTCGACGCGGTCCGGCAGGGTTTCACCGGTCGCGAGATCCTTGAATCGCACCGTGAACTGGCGGCGGCCGACCGTGTCCTCGACCCAGGCCAGCAGTCGATTGTCCGGCGCAACGGCCATTGTGCCGATCTCGAAGAATTCGTGACCCTCAGCAAGCGCATTGCCGTCGAGCATCACCTGTTCCGCCGCCGAGAGATCGCCTGCCTTCCGCGCATGGACCGGATACTCCTTGCCGGTTTCGTAGCGCGCGTAATACCAGTGCCCGCGCTTGCGGTACGGCACGGTCGAGTCATCCTGCTTGAGGCGCGCGATGATCTCGCCATACACGCGATCCTCAAGCGCCTGGGTGTGGGCGGTCATCGCCGCCTTGTAGGCGTTCTCCGCTTCCAGGTGGGCGAGCACTTCCTTGCTTTCACGCGTGTCGTCGCGCAGCCAGTAGTACTCGTCGGTCCGGTTGCCGTTCGGCGATTCAACGGCGTGGAGCCGGACGGCGGCGATCGGCGGCACCGGCGCAGGTCTCTGCATGCTGTAGGGCTCCGGCGTGGGCGGCGCGTCGCTCGCGCAGGCTATGAGCCACAGCGCGGGCGCGACGGCCAGGAATAAAGCGAGGCGCGAATTGCTCATCGACTGCCGCGCATCTTACCGGAGCTCACCGCGTGCCGCGCCTCCGAAAGTGCCGCTCCGAGGGCGTCCCCGGAGAGCCAGGCCGCTTCGGCACGCGCATCGAGGCACCAGTCGCCGCAGAATCCGATCCCCGCTCCAAGGTCGAGGAGAAACGGCTCGCGAAGCGGAGTTTCCACACGCGCGTGATGCCAGCGATGCCCGTCGGACAGGAGCGCGCGGGGCAGCGCCCGGCCAACCCGTTCAGAAAACCGGCCGAGCAAGGCACGCCGCACGTTTTCGGCCGGCTGATCGTATTCGGCCCGTGACCAGTCGGCGGACGCGTGGAGCACCCAGGAGTCCAGCGCCTCACGCCCCGGCTTAGATCCGTTCCTGGCGAACCAGCTGAGTATCGGATCGCCCAGCAAGCCTGCATCCGGAACGCCGTCGAGCGGCGAATCGAACGCGACGAGCGCCGCCCAGCAAGGCGCCATCGACACTGCGCTCACGCGTGCAACGAGGGACGTGTGCGCACCGGCGAGCGTTACGGCAGCGGGCGCCGGCACCGCCAGCGCGACTGCGCTGAAATCCGTGTGAGCGGAACCGCGATCGTCCATCAGGGCCCAGCCTCCGCGGTCGCGCTCGAGCCGCAGGATGCGCGCACCGTACTCGACGTCGAGGTCCCGGGCGAGGAATCGCGCCAGCGAACTCATGGCCGGGTATCCGATCCAGAGTTCGCGCCCACGATCCCCATCCCGCCAGGTCGGCCGCCAGTGAGTTGCTGCGCCTGCATACTGGGCCGACTCGAGCACGCCGCGAAATTTCGCGTCGGTCGCCGTCAGGTACTGCGCGCCGTGATCGAAGCTTGCTGCGGCGAACCGTCGCGTAGCGAGCCGCCCGCCCGGCGAACGTTGCGACTCGAACACGCGCACTTGCGCGCCCGCTTCGCGAAGACGCCGCGCGCAGGCGATGCCGGCAAGCCCGGCGCCGACCACGGCGACCGAGGTGGATTTCATGCTAGCCTTCGGCTTCAATGCGGACTTCAATTGCAATCCTCGCAGCGATCGCGGCAACGTTCCTGGGCGGCTGCGCGACGCAGTCCTCGCAATCGTACCCGGCGACCACAGAGGCGCGTCTCGCCACCTACGCCAAAGCGACGCCTTGCTGCGACGATCCGTCCGGCTTTCAGTTCAACGCCCTGCCGCAGCAAGGCAACGCGGACGCCGTCGTCGATCTTTCGAGCCCGGTATTCGATTTTCACAGCGGACTCAGTCCGTTCGTCGCCTTCGAGCTGCCCTCTGAAAGCGCGCCATACCGCGTCCGCGTCAAGAGCCTCTTCGACGGCAAAGGCGGCGACAATGCGGGTGTCTTCTATCCGGTGGTCGCACTGCTCGACGACACATTCATCGTCGTGTACATGACAGGCCTCGAAAGCCTGCGGCTCGAGCCCGCGCTCGCGACCGTGGGCGGCGAAACGGGGCTCGCCGTCTCGCTCGGCATTGATCCTGCCGACAAAAGGGGCAGTTACCTGGTCGTCTTCACGCCGGCCGCATTGCTCGGCGCGCCGCCGGACAGCCGGCGAGAGGGCGACATGCTGTCGCCGGAAGCGCTTGCGTGGATCGAACGGCGCGGCGACGCGGCCTTGCCGGCCTCGCCCTACGGGCGGCTCCGGATCACGGTGGCGCCTGAACTCGTCACCGCGAACGCGACGCCCAAGCCCTGAAGGTCGCCCTTTACGGCGGGCCGGCTGGCGTCGCAGGATCGATGAACTCGACGATCGCTTTGAGCACGTCTGGCGACGACAGGATGTCGCGGTGGCCCTTGCCGGAAGTCGTCATGACCTTGAGGCCCGGCCAGGTATTCGCCAGCGCTTCCGCCTCGACGTAGGGGATCACCGCGTCCTTCAGGTCGTGTATGACAAGCGCCGGAATCCCGCTCTTTGGCGCCGTCGAAACGAGGTCGAGCTCGGCGGACGGCCGCCCGGCGTCCTCATCGAGGATCTTCACGAACTCCTTCATGGCGCGCGGCGGCAGCCCGGCTTCTTTCGCGATGAAGACCGGGATGCGGCTGACGCGCGTCGGGCTCGAGACGATGACGAGCCGCTTCGGGCGGAATCCATAGACGAGGCCGGCGCCAAGCACCGCGCCACCGAAGGAATGTCCGATCGCAGCATGCACCGGCCCCACGATGCGCTCGATATCGACCAGGATCTCGCCGAGCAAGCGCGGCGTCGCGCTGTCGCCGACTGACACGCCGTGGCCAGGCAGGTCGACGGCGACCGTGCGCATCCCGCGTGCGAGTAGCGCCGTCGCCAGGGGACGAAACTGCGTCGTGCGTCCGCGCCAGCCGTGCAGCGCGAGTACGATCGGGCCGCTCTCGCCCCAGCTTTGTGCGTGCAGCCCGGTTCGCAGTTCGATCGCGCGGCCGGCGGTGCCGGTCGAGAGTTCCCAGGGCTGGGTCGGATTGCGACCGCGCGGACGCGAAATCATGTCCGCCATGAACCGCGCGGCGGCCTTCGGCGCGAGCCGGCCGGCAATTGCGAGAAGCGGCGGCAGGTAAAAAGGAATCGGGCTCGGCACAGATAGAAAAGCCGGCAAGGTTACCCGTGCCGGCCCCCAATCGGTAGTGACCGCGGAACGTCAGTTCGCGGGCGGCTCGGCGGGAGCCCAACCTTCGGCCGGCACTTCGCCCTCGGCGGGCATCAGTGCGTCCGTCGGCGCGGCCGCGGCCAGTCCACCGCAACCTTCGACGCCGTCGATGAAGTTGATTGCCAGGTCGCCGTCGGCCTGAATGTTGCGCGTGCAGG
This sequence comes from uncultured Steroidobacteraceae bacterium, assembly GCA_964412975.1. GTDB lineage: Bacteria > Pseudomonadota > Gammaproteobacteria > Steroidobacterales > Steroidobacteraceae > SCUD01. The sequence continues at coordinate 17,954 of CAYPQX010000206.1, read as the reverse complement.
TTGCTGAACCGGAGGCGAGCGGTGCGCTGAATTCCCAATTGCCTGGTGCGAGCGGCAGGGTCTGGCCCGAGCCGTTGCACATCGGTGCGCCGTTCTCGTCGGTCGGACCCGTCGTGACGATCTCGGCGACCATCATGCGGTTGTTCGCATACTTGTTCGCCTGGCCGATGAGTTCCTTCGGCGTCATGCGGACCGGGACGGTCTCGCAGACTCCGCCCTGTGATACGGACTTGATCGAGACAGTCGCGCGAATGAGCGGCAACTCGTCGTTGGCGCTGCCCGAACCGCCGCAGGCGACGAGCGTGAAGGCCGCCAGGGCGGCAGTACCGAGGGCACCGAGGCCCGAATGCTTCAACATTGTCGATCGCTCCCCATGTTGTTGGTCCGCATCGGGACCCCGAAATCAGGCGCCGATTCTAGATCAATTCGCCCCGCGCAGGGGCGAGCCCGCGGCCCTCGCGGCGATCCAGGGCCGTTCCAGCTCCCAAAGTAACGGCTGATAGCCGCGCCGGACCAGCAAGCCCCCGCCCAAGGGACGGAAATGCCGCGCGAGACGGGCCTTGTACCAGGCGGCTGGCCGCAGACGTACCCCGGAATCCGTCCGCGCGCGATCGGCATTCCGCCGCCAGTCCTCGGCCGTCAGCACGCTGAAGTAAAGGGCGCCGCGGCACAAACGGCTGAGATTGACGAGCGCGCACACGGCCTCGCGATCTGCCAGGTACTGCAGGACGTCGTGGCAGAAAACGAGATCGAAGGGCGATTCCGGCGCGTAGTCGGCGATGCTTTCGCGCACCCAGCCATAGCGCCGGCACAGGTAGTTGCTCGTCTCGAGCCCGACGTAACGGGCGCGAGGGAAAAACTCCCGTACCGGCCCGCGCAGCTGCCCGAGCCCGCAGCCCGCGTCGAGGACGCGCTGCACCGTGAAGCCGAGGTAGCTCGTGTAGGCGCAGACGAAGCGCCCGAGCCGGACCGCATCTGCACGCGATGCGACCCTCGTGCGCGGGTCGACGTAGTAGCGTCGGTAAAAGCGGGCGTCGAACATCAGATAAAGAATTAAAGGGGACGTTCACTTTTAAAGGGGACGCTCACCTTTAGCGACGAGTATCGGCAACCTTCTGTTATCCGCTCTTAAAGGTTAGCTTCCCCTTTAAACGTCAACGTCCCCTTTGATTCATTCGACCGTGACGCTCTTCGCGAGATTGCGCGGCTGATCGACGTCCGTGCCCTTCAGCACGGCGGTGTTATAGGCGAGCAACTGCAGCGGCAGCGTGTATACAGCCGGCGACTGGAAGTAGCTGACGTGCCGCGGCATGGTGATCACCTGAACGCCGTCCGACGGCTCGATTCCAGACTCCGGGTCCGCGAACACGTACAGCATGCCGCCGCGCGCGCGCACCTCCTGGAGGTTTGATTTCACCTTCTCGAGCAGGTCATTGTTCGGCGCGACCGCGATCACGGGCATGTCGGCATCGACGAGCGCGAGCGGCCCGTGCTTCAGTTCACCCGCCGCATAGGCCTCCGCATGAATGTAGGAGATCTCCTTGAGCTTGAGCGCCCCCTCCATCGCAATCGGGAACATGGCGCCGCGACCGAGGAAGAGCGCGTGGTGCTTCGGCTCGATCTTCTTTGCCAGTTCCTGGATGACCGGGTCGAGCGCGAGCGTCTGCTCGAGCATCGCGGGCAGCTCGAGCAGCCGCTGCACGAGCGTCTTCTCGCGCTCGGGCGGCAGCCCGTGATGCTTGCCGATCGCGATGACGAGCATGCCGAGCGCGGCGAGCTGAGTCGTGAAGGCCTTGGTCGAGGCGACGCCGATCTCCGGTCCCGCGCGCGTCAGGAGCACGAGCTCGGATTCCCTCACCAGCGAGCTTTCGGGGACGTTGCAGATCGCGAGCGTCGACAGGAACCCCGCCTTGCGGGCGAGCCGAAGCGCCGCGAGCGTGTCGGCGGTCTCGCCCGACTGTGAAATCGAGACGAACAGCGAATTGGCAGGAACGACCGGATCGCGGTAGCGGAACTCGCTCGCGATCTCGACCCGGCAGGGCACGCGGCAGAGTTGCTCGATGAAATAGCGGGCGACGATCCCCGCGTGGTAGCTCGTACCGCAGGCGACGATGTGCACGGACGTCGTGCGCTTGAAGACCTCCATCGCGGCGGGACCGAAAGCCTGCGACAGCAGGCGGCCGCCGGCGACGCGCTCCGAGAGCGTCTGTGCAACCGCGCGCGGCTGCTCGTAGATCTCCTTCAGCATGAAGTGAGGGTACTGGCCGCGCTCGGCGGCTTCCGCGCTTTGCTCCGAAATGTAAGGCTTGCGCTCGACCTTCCGGCCGCCTGCATCGACGATCTCGATGCTCTTGCGCCGGATGCAGGCGACGTCGCCCTCCTCCAGGATGATGAACTTCCGCGTCACGGGCAGGAGTGCCGCGATGTCCGAGGCGACGAAGTTCTCCCTCTCGCCGATGCCGATCAACGCCGGGCAGCCGGCACGCGCGAGTACGATGCAATCCGGATCCTCGCCCCACATGACCGCGAGCGAATAAGCGCCGCGCAGCTCTGTGACGGTCTTCTGCACCGCCGCGAACAGGTTCTTGCTCTTGCCCAGGTGATAGTGGATGCGGTGCGCGATGACTTCCGTATCCGTCTCTGAAGTGAACTCGTAGCCGAGCTTTTCGAGCTCGTCGTGGAGTTCCTCATGATTCTCGATGATGCCGTTATGCACGATTGCAACGCCGTCGCGCGACACATGCGGGTGGGCGTTTCGCTCGTTCGGCACGCCGTGCGTCGCCCAGCGGGTGTGGGCGATTCCGAGGTGGCCGGAGGTGGGGGTGGCGGCAAGCGCCTCGGAGAGCTTCGACACCTTGCCGACCGCGCGCAGGCGCGAGACGTGGGAGCCGCCGTTCAGCACGGCGACACCCGCCGAATCATAGCCCCGGTACTCGAGGCGCCTGAGGCCTTCGATCAGGATCGGGACGACGTCCCGGTCAGCAACCGCTCCGACGATTCCGCACATAAGCCGGTCATTCTATTCGAATGTTCAACGGCCGGCGCCGGGCCATTTGAGAACCGCATTCAGGTCCTGGAAAACCCCGGTCCGGACGCCGCGACTCGTCGCAGCCGTGCGGCGAGGACGCGCCCCTAGCCCGGCTTCTTCTCCGGAGGTTTCCAGTTCTCGACCGTCTGCTGCCGGCTGCGTTCGACCGTCAGCTTCCCGGCCGGCGCCGGCTTCGTGATAGTCGAGCCCGCACCGATCGTTGCGCCTTCCCCGACCGACACCGGCGCGACCAGCATCGTGCCCGAGCCGATGAACGCGCCGTCGCCGATCTCGGTGCGGTGCTTGTTCACGCCATCGTAGTTGCAGGTCACCGTGCCCGCGCCGACGTTGACCTTCGCACCGATCGTCGTGTCGCCGACGTAGCTCAGGTGATTCGCCTTGCTGCCTGCGCCGATCTCGCTGTTCTTCACTTCGACGAAATTGCCAATGTGCACGCCGTCTGCAAGCCGATTGCCGGGGCGCATGCGCGCGAACGGACCGATTGAGCAATTGGCGCCAATAACGCTGGATTCCAGGACGCAGTTCGCGTTGACGACGGTACCAGCGCCGACCTCGCAGTCACGCAGCAGGCAGTTCGGCCCGATCTGGACGCCGTCGCCGAGCTTCACCTTTCCCGCGAGAATCACGTTGACGTCGAGCATGACGTCGCGGCCGCAGCTCACTTCGCCGCGGATGTCGACGCGCGCCGGATCAACGAGGGTGACGCCCGCGCGCATTAGCTCCGTCGCGCGAGTGCGGCGATGCGTCGCCTCGACCTCGGCGAGCTGGAGCTTGTCGTTCACCCCAAGGACCTCCGCTGCCGTCTGCGCGATGACGGCTTCGACCGCGCAACCGTCGCGCACGGCGGCGCCGATGCAATCAGTCAGATAATACTCCCCCTGTGCATTGTCGGGCCTGAGCGCCCCGAGCCAGGCGCGAAGCTTCGCCGCGGGTGCGGCCAGGACGCCGGTGTTGATCTCCGGGACGGCCAGTTCCTTGTGGTTCGCGTCCTTGTCCTCGACGATGCGCGCCACGCGTCCCGCGGTGTCCCGGATCACGCGGCCGTAGCCCGACGGGTCGGCAAGGCGTGCGGACAGGAGCGCGAGCGAATCCGGCCCGGCCCGCGACACGAGATCGGCGAGCGTCGCCGCGCTCAGGAGCGGCACGTCGCCATAGAGCACGAGCACCGTGTGGTCGTCCGGAACGCTAGGCATGGCCCGGACGACCGCATGACCCGTGCCCTTCTGCTCCGCCTGCAGCACCCAGCGGACGTCCGCGCCCGGAATCGAAGCGCGGACTCGTTCAGCTCCATGTCCGTGCACGATGTGGATTGCGTCCGGGTCGAGTGACCGCGCCGTTTCGACGACGTGTGCGAGAAGCGGCCGGCCGGCGAGCGGCTGGAGCACCTTCGGCAGGTCGCTCGCCATGCGCTTGCCCTGGCCGGCAGCCAGGATGACGACGGACAGGGGCATCGCGCCGATTGTACCGGAGCGATTTGCCGCTTCGCGCACAAGGGTGATATACCGGATACCCTGAGCCTTCCCCAAAGTCACTGAGGCGGTCAGGAAATATGGCAACGAAGCTGGAAAAGCCACTGAGACGCGAACTCGCCGTGAACGAGGAGCTGTACACGCTCACGATCTCGCCCGAGGGCCTGAAGCTCGTGCCGAAAGGCAAGCGCAAGGGCCACGAGCTCACGTGGAAGGATCTCCTGAGCGGACAGCCCGCACTCGCATCGGCGCCGGGGGCTCCGGGCGACTGAGGAAACCCGGCCGACCCCTCCCGGTCCAACTCCCGCATGGGAGGGGGAACAGCCCGAATCATTGCGCTTGCGCTCGCCGTGGGGCTCGCCGGGCAGGCGGCTTCGGCCGCCCGCGTGGTGGACCCCGCAAGCGCGCGCCAGGCGATTGCGGGTCCCGCGATCGTCTCCGTGGACGCGGAACTCTCTGCGCTCGCGTCCGAGCGACGCGTCACCGATCTTGCCGCGCGTCTCGATCTCATCGCGCACGACCGGACGATTTCAGACGTCGCCCAGGAATGGCTGCTCGATCGCGGCCTGCATTCCCTCGCCCGCCTCGAGCCGACCGCGCGGGCGCGGGAAACGGTCCTGCGACTCACATCCCGCCGCCCGATCGTGTACACGCGCATCGATCCCGATCACGGCGATCGCGCGACACCTTTATATGATGCCGGGGCCACCGCCCGCTTCGTGCTCCGCAACTGGGAGCGAAACGCCGCCCGCGGCGCGGCCAACGCAGATCTCGCGGCGGGCCGCACGACAGTCGTCGAACAATTTTCGGTTCGCGCGACCGACGATGGATTCGATCCCGTTCGCGCAGGCATTGCCGATGCCTTCCGGGCGGCGGCACCCGTGCTCCTCCGTCCGCAGCGCCTCGCGATAATCGAGGCGATCGGCCTCGGCCGCCGCGTCGATGAACTTGCGCTGATCCTCGCCGAGCGGCTGGCGGACGCCGAACTTTTCGATCTCGTCTTCGGCCTTGCGGATGGGCCGGTCGCACTCACCGCGGTCCCGGCCGTCACGCGCACTCTCGATCCGCAGACGGCATTCGGACGGCTTTCGATCGCAAGCCGCCGCGCGGAGATCGCCTCGGCAGCCGTGCTCGAAATCGGACGGCTCGCGAAAAGCGACGCTGCGTCGCGCCAGTTCCTGTTCGACGCACTCGAGCAATCCGACATCGGACCGTCGGCGGCCGCCGCGCTCGCAGCGCTCGGCGATCCCGCGGTCGCCGCCGAACTTGGCCGGCGGCTCGCCGGGATCCGTTCCGAGGAGTCGAGGCGCATGGTCGTGCTTGCGCTCAGGCTTGATGCGAGCGCCGGCGCTCGCGAGGAACTGTGGCGCTTCGCCGCGTCGAAGCAGGGCTCGGCTGAGTTGCAGCGGGAGGTCCGGCAGTGGCTGGATCGCTGAGCCGCACCGCCGGCATCGCACTTTTCCTCGCCGCTGCGTCGCCGGCGGTCGCCGACTGCGTCTTCGACGGCAATGGCGAGATTACGAATCCGTTTGAACCGGGTTGCGGCAACGTGCTCTTCGCCTACACGGAAAATGACAACCTCGGGACGAGTATCGCGCTCGGATACCCGCCGCCGGTTCCGGTCGCGTCGATGACGCCGGTCGCAGGCTTCCGCGAGTACGCCTCGCTCTTCGCCCAGCACCAGTCGCTCCTGACGCTGCACGATGAAGTGGCCGGACAGGTCGTCGGCCAGACGGTCGCGGGCCGCGATATCTGGGCGTACGTCATCGGTGACGCGGACACGACAACCGCGGAAGGATTTGCGGAGGGCGCGGTGCTGGTGAACGGCGGCATCCACGCCCGAGAGTGGCAGACGCCCGAAGCTGTCACCGGGCTCTTTGAGACGCTCGTCGCCGGCAAGGCCGATGCGGGTTTCGGCCAGTACCTGGTCGAAAACCTGAAAGCCGTCGTCGTGCCCGTCAACAACGTCGACGGCTTCATCCAGACACAACTTTATCCAGACTCAACGACCGCGGACCGCCAGCAGCCACGCGAGGGCCGCATGCGGCGCAAGAACCTGCGCAATCCCGTCACGCAAGTCGCCATCGATTCGGACATCGGCACGATCGCGGACAACTTCTGGGGCGTCGATCCCAACCGGAATTCTGCGGAGGGTTTCGGCCAGCTAGGCAGAAGCAGCACGCTCATCACGAGCCTCGTCTACCGGAGCTCGGCGCCTGACACGGAACCGGAGCTGCTCGCCCTGCAGCAGGCGGCCACGCTCGGCCCCGCTTCACGGCTGAGGTTCTACAGCGATACGCATTCCTTCGGACAGGTTTATTTCGCGCCGACGCCGGCCAATACACGCCTGAACGCCATCACGCAGACACTCGCCAACCGGATGATCGCTGCCTCCGGCCGCGGTTACGGCTTCGGGCCCGATCCGCAGGGATCGCCGGGCATCGGTACGACCGCCGATCACTTTGTCTTCGATCTCGAGATTCCCGGCTGGACGATGGAGGTTGAACCCAAGAACGGCGGCCAGGATTACGGTGGCCTCGCGTCGCATGGTCATAGCGGATTCGTCCTGCCGGCGGCGAAAGCCGCGCGCATGCGCGCGGATGTGGCGCGGCAATATCTCCTCGGGTTCTACCGCCAGAGTGGCCCGCCCGCCGCCGTCGCCGCAGAGATCCGGGAAACGACAGGCAACACCGTCGTGTACCGCGCGCGCTGGGAAATGAGTTCCGCGACTACCCGCGCGCTCACGGTCGACACAAACGAATCGCTCGTGCCCGGCGGCAGCTATCGCCTGTGGGTCGCCTTCAACAAGCTGATGCGAATCCCCGATGCCGGCGGCAACGTCGTGCCCTATGCCGGTCAGAGTCCGGGCGCCGCCGTCGGCACGATGACGCTCGAGATTCCGTCGCTCACGGGCCAGGACGTTTCGCTCGGCGGGAACGGCACCTGGCTCGGCGTGGCCGGCGGCGCGCCAAACGGCTATCTGCGCTACGCGAACGACGCCTTCGCCGTGGACTTCACGCTGCCCGGCACGGTCGGCGTCACCGCGGCTACGCCCGCGGCGCTGTTCCTGAATGTGACCGACCTGGCGCAGATGGCGCTCGACGGCGAACCGGCAAGCGCCGTGGACTGGGGCGGCGGCGCATGGCTCCGCTACGAAAACACGACCGGTATTCAGGGCGACAGCGGCGGCGCCGACTGCTCATTCAAGCCATTCGTCGCACCGCAGGCGGGCGCGGCTCCGCCCGCTGCAACGGTGGATTGCCGTGCGGCAACAACACCGCCACCGCCTCCTCCGCCGCCGCCACAAGGTGGCAGCGGTGGCGGCGGAGATGGCCTCGGCCTTCTTCTGCTGCTCCTCGGCCTGCTTGCCCTAAAGGGGACGCTCACCTTTAAAGGTGAGCGTCCCCTTTAAAGGTGAGCGTCCCCTTTAAATTCCCTTAAAATCCCCGGGAGCCGGCGGGCATTTCAGGGGGCTGACGCCAATTCCGGATTCGCTCAATACCGATCGCCTGATCCGGATCGTGATCCTGGCGACCGGCTATTCGCTGACAGGGATCGTCGGCCTTTCGCTTGCGATTCCTCCCGGCTACGCGACGGCTGTCTGGCCGCCGTCGGGCATCGCCCTCGCCGCACTTCTCCTGTGGGGACCGTCGGCCTGGCCCGGCATCTGGGTAGGTTCGTTCCTCGTCAATGCCGCAGTCGCACTGACGACCGCGCAGGTTGGCCTGAACCTGACCAGTCTCCTGGTCGCGGCCAGCATCGCGACTGGTTCGACGCTCCAGGCACTGGTCGCCGCGATAGCACTCCAGCGCTGGGTCGGTGTTGCGAAACTCTTCGAGTCCGGTTCGGCAGCGCTCGCCTTCACCGGCATCTCGGCCGCCTGCTGTCTCATCGCCTCGACCTGGGGAGCCAGCACGCTCTGGATCGCGGGTGTCCTCAATGCTTCAACTTATCTCAACTCCTGGGAAACCTGGTGGCTCGGCGACTTGATCGGCGTCCTTGTCTTCGCGCCGATGTTTCTGACCTGGCGGCAGTCCCTGCAGATCGACCGCACGCCCTGGCGCATGGCCGAAGCATTCATTTCATTCGCGTTGCTTGCGATCACGGTCATGCTCATCTTCGCCAAGCCCCTGCCCACCGATGGCCCGGCGAGTCCGCTGACATTCCTTCCCTTGCCTTTTCTCGTGTGGATCGCATGCCGCTTCAGGCCGAGCGGCGTTGTATTCGGGATCCTCCTGCTGTCCGCGATCGCGGTTGCGGCGACCGCGAATGGCGCCGGGCCGTTCGGCCACGAGAAGACGAACGAGTCCCTGCTGATGCTGCAGGCGTTCATTGGCCTCACGACCGTCATGGCGCTGACACTCGCCGCCACTGTCTCCGGTCTCCGGCATGATGAAACGGCATTTCGCAATCTCAGCCGCGAGATGGAGCAACTCGCGCTGTCCGATGGACTGACGGGGCTGCGCAACCGGCGCGGTTTTCTCGTCCTCGCAGAACAGGCGCTGCGGATGGCGCACCGGGCTCAGGCCAGGTGCGCGCTCGTTTTCATCGACCTCGACGGCCTGAAGCGCGTGAACGACACCCGCGGCCACGCCGCTGGCGATGCGATGATCGCCGACGCGGCCGGCATCCTCAACAATGTGTTCCGCGAGAGTGACGTCGTCGGGCGTGTCGGCGGCGACGAGTTCGCCATCTTTGCCGTGCTCGACGAAGGCGATGGCGCGAACACCATCAGCCATCGCCTGCAGGCAGCCATCGACCGGTTCAATGAGCAGGCAGCCCCATCGATGCGGCTCGCGATGAGCGTCGGAATCGAGGAACTGCCGCGCAAGTGCGAGATTCCCCTCGACGAACTTCTGACGCGGGCCGACCGGGCGATGTACGAGAAGAAGCGCAACAACGACCGCCGCGCATGACGCTTGCTGAATACCGCCGCTGTCTCGCGCTCGCGCGGCGATATGCACGAAACGCCGCAGACGCAGCCGATCTTCTGCACGAGGGAATGCTGGCCGGCGTGCAGGCGGGCCGGCTGGACTTCTCGAAGGCCGCGGACCATGCCTGGCTTGCCGGCACGCTCCGGAATCTCGCGGCCGAGTCCGCGCGGAGCGAATCCCGCCGCCGCCGGCGTGAAACGCGCTGGGCCGCGGAACAACCCACGGAATTCGTGACCGCGACCGGCGATGATGCGCGTGAGGAGATCCTCAGCCGATTGACCGAAGGCTGCCGCCGCCTTGCCGTCCTCGCGCTCTGCGGATTGAACCCGCAGGAGATCCAGTACGCGCTCGGCCTGAGGCCGCCCGCGTTTCGCCAGCGACTGACGGCGCTTCGCCGCGCGCTCGGGGAATTGCCAGAGCCCCTGCGCCGTGAGGCACTTGCGCTTTCCTACTCGCAGCCCCGGCGGGCCGGCGCGGCGCATCTCGACTTCGGCCTGATCCGCCGTGCGCTCCTGCACCACCTGCGCGGCGGCCAGGGCGTCGGAACCCACGACCCCGACGGCCACCTGCTCGCAATCCGCTCGCGCTGACCTCACAATTCCGCGATCCGCGGCAACTAGTGTTACAGGTCCCCGGGGAGACGCGCCATGCTTCGGAATCCCAGTGTCGGCGCCGTGGTGTTCTTCGTGCACGACCTTGCACGCACGGTCGCCTGGTATCGCGATGCGCTCGGACTCGAGCCACGCACGATCGAAGGCCACGACGGACCTTTCGCGCTCGCGACCGCCGGATCCGTCGAGCTCGTATTCATCCGGCGCGACGAGCCCGCCGGGCGCACGCCCATCGTCGTGTTCCGACTTTCCTCCGGCATCGATGAGGTCGTCGAATCGCTCGCCGCGAAGGGCGTCGAAATCGTCATGCCGGTCAGCGAAACGCCGGATGGCGGCCTGTCCGCGGATTTCCTCGATCCCGATGGCCACATGCTGAGCGTCTACCAGCCTTCCGGAGCGACGCGATGAAACACGCACTCGTCATGCTTCTGCTGTGGCTTGCCATGCCGCCAGCCTTCGCCGAGGAGTCCGCGGCATCGGCCTTCTTCGGAAAACTCGCCGGTGACTGGCAGGGCGGGGGCGAAGTGAACCAGATGGCCGCGGATATGCGGATGACCTGGGAACCAGTGCTCGACGGCCGGTTCCTGCGCCTCACGATGGACAACCGGATGACCGGTGCGGAAGGCAAGGCCTGGCACTTCAAGGCGCAGTCCTACTACCGGATCGAACAGGACGGCACCATCACCGGCAACTGGTTCGATTCCCGCGGCATCACGCTGCCGCTTGCCGGTGGCGTCGAACAGGATTCGATGACGATCCAGTGGGGCACCGACGCCATCGAGCGCGGACGAAGCCACTATCGCCTCTCGGCCGAGGGGCTCGAAGTCACCGACGAAGTATTCACGAAAGAAGGCGAATGGCGGACCTTCGGCCGCACTCGCCTCTTGCGCACGACACCCTGAGCGCCCGCGTGCCGGATTCCGCCCCTACCCCGGCCGCGGCTCGCCCATGCGCCAGGTCGCGACGACCTCGTGCGTCACGGTGTCCCGCAGCACGTTGAACCACTGCCCGCAGCCGAAACTGTGGCACCAGCGCTCGGTGTGTTCGCCCTTCGGGTTTGAGCGAAAGAACAGATAGCGCGACCATTCTTCGTCGCTGCATCCCGGCGGCGGGCGCGCAATGGTCGACTCGCCGCCGTGGCTGAACTCCGGCTCGTCGCGCAATCCGCACCACGGACATTCGATCCTGAGCATGCTCTATGATTCCATGGGGTCACACGATGCAGCGTTATTCATTCTTGGCTCTCGCCCGGCACGCGGTCAACGGTCGCCACGACTGGCCGCGCGTGCTGCACCAGCCGGCCCTCAAGAAGTCCTATGACGCGGTCATCGTCGGCGGCGGCGGCCACGGGCTCGCGACCGCTTACTTCCTTGCGAAGAATCATGGCATGCGCAACGTCGCCGTGCTCGAGCGTGGCGCCGTTGGGCAGGGAAATTCCGGCCGCAACACGCAGGTCGTGCGCTCCGACTACTACCACCTGGTCAGCTCGAAGTTCTTCGACCGCTCGCTTCGCCTCTATGAGGGGCTCTCCCGCGAGCTCAACTACAACATCATGCTGAGCCAGCGCGGCAAGGTCAGCCTCGCGCACAGCCCGCATGAGATGGAAGTCATGCGCCGCACGGTCAATGCCATCCGCATGAACGGCGTGGACGCGGAAATGGTCGCGGTCGCCGACCTGCGAAAGCTCGAGCCGATGCTCAAGATCGACTGCCGCTACCCGGTCGAGGGCGCGGCGGTCCAGTGGCGCGGCGGCATCTCCCGGCACGACGCCGTCGTCTGGGCGTTCGCTCGCGCGGCGGGCGCACTCGGCGTAGATATCGTGCAGGGCTGCGAAGTCACCGGATTCATGATCGAGGACGGCCGCGTGATGGGCGTCGAGACGACACAAGGCCTGGTCGCGGCACCGCGCGTCTGCATCGCCGTCGCCGGCCACTCGAGCGTGCTCGCGCGCAAGGCCGGCGTCGAGCTGCCGCTTCACAGTACCTGCCTGCAGGCGATGGTGACGGAACCGGTCAAACCGCTCATCGAAACCGTCGTGATATCGGGACCGATTCATGTCTATGTAAGCCAGACGAGCCGGGGCGAGGTCGTGATCGGCGGCGCCGCAGACATTTTCAATTCCTACGCGCAGCGCGGCGGCTTGCCGGTATTCGAGGCGAATGCCCAGGCAGCCGTCGAGCTCTTCCCCTGCCTGAGCCGCCTGCGCGTGATGCGGCAATGGGCAGGCACCGTCGACATTTCGCCCGACACGAGCCCGGTCATGGGACTCACGCCCGTCGAAGGCCTCTTCATCAGCGCCGGATGGGGAACGGGCGGTTACAAGGCGATTCCCGCCGGCGGCGAAACCATGGCCTGGACGATCGCAAACGGCCGTCCGCACGAGCTGATCACGTCGTTCGGGCTCGAACGTTTCACCACAGGTGCGCTCGTGGACGAAGGGGCCGCCTCCGGAGTCGCGCACTGATGGGCTATCGCCTCGAACACGGCGGCCACATCGACCGCTCGCATCCGATCCACATCCGCTGGAACGGCCGGCCGCTCGAGGCTTTCGCGGGCGATACGATCGCCTCGGCGCTCCTGGCAAACGGCGTGCGCATCGTCGCACGCAGCATGAAGCTGCACCGCCCACGCGGCATTCTGTCCGCCGGCATCGAGGAACCGAACGCGCTCGTGACGCTCGGCCGCGACGCCGAACTCGAGCCCTCGGCGCGCGCGACGACGATTCCGGTGCGGGACGGGCTCGAGGTGCGCGCACAGAATGCCTGGCCTTCGGTCGAACGCGATTTCGGGCGCGTGCTTGACGCGACTGCCCCACTCTGGCACGCCGGCTTCTACAACAAGACGTTCAAGTGGCCGTCCTGGAATTTCTACGAGCGATGGATTCGAAGAACCGCCGGCATCGCCAACCCGCCTCGCAAGCCTGACCCCGCGCGCTACGACGCCGTCAACACGCACTGCGACCTGCTCGTGGTCGGCGGCGGCCCGACGGGACTCCTTGCGGCGCAGGTCGCCTCCCGCGCGGGACTCACAGTCGTGATCGCGGAGCAGGATTTCGAGTGCGGCGGCCGGCTGCTCGCCACCAATACGCTCATCAACGGCGCGCCGGTCGCCGTCTGGTTCACAAGCGTGCTTGGCGAGCTCGCCACTTCGCGAAACTTCACGCTCCTCACCGCCACGACCGCCTTCGGTCTCTACGATCACGGCAGCGCTGGCCTGCTGCAGCGTCTCGACCTGCAAGGCGATGCACCGCCGATACGGCAGCGATATTGGCGCGTACATGCGAAGCAGACGCTCCTCGCGACGGGTGCCATCGAGCAGCCGCTCGTGTTCGACTACAACGACCTGCCGGGCGTCATGCTGGCCGGCGCGATCCGCCAGTACGTGAATCGCTATGCCGTCGCGGCCGGCCGGCATATCGTCTTTGCGACCAACAACGACTCCGCATATCTCGCGGCGCTCGATCTCGTGGCAGCCGGCGCACCCGTGCAGTTGCTCGTCGACAGCCGCGCCGAGACGCCGGCCCAGCTCGCCGGCTGGTTGCGCGCGCAGGGCGTCGAAGTGCGCGCCGGTACATCGATTGTGAAAGCCATCGGCAAGGATGACTTGCGCGCGATCCAACTGAGTACGGGCGAGGAAGTCACCTGCGATGCACTCGGTATGTCGGGAGGCTGGGCGCCGACGGTGCATCTCCATTCCCATGCACGCACGCCGCTCGCATTCGACGAGGTGAGACAGTGTTTCCTGCCGCGCGATGCCAAGGGAGGGCTGCTCGCAGCGGGGGCGGTAGCCGGCCGCATCACGCTCGACGAAAGTTTCGCGGACGCGATGCGGGCGGCGGAGCGCGTGCTCGAGCAGGCCGGCCGGCCGAAGGATCCTCAGGTCGCGCGGCCGGTGGTCGAAGAGCCGCCCGTCGCCGCGCAGGTCGGCGCACTCCATCGCCCGATCGAAGGCAAGAGCGACCGACAGTGGCTCGATTTCCTCCACGACGTCACCGTCGCCGATGCCGAGATCGCCCTGTCCGAGGGCTACACGCAGATCGAGCACCTGAAGCGCTACACGACCTGCGGCATGGCGGCCGACCAGGGCAAGACCAGCAACCTGAACGCGCTTCTCACCGTCGCCGGAATGACTGGCCGTCATCCCGCAGAAGTTGGCACGACCACGTACCGGCCGCCTTTCACCCCGGTCACACTCGGAGCGCTCGCCGGACGCCAGATTGGAGAACGCTACGCGCCACGGCGCTTGCTACCGGCGCATGCGGAGCATCAGGCGCTCGGCGCCCTCTGGTGGGAGGCCGGCGGCTGGATGCGCCCTGCTTGCTATCCGCGCGCCGGCGAAGATGCGCATCGTGCGGTTCAGCGCGAAGCCGCAGCCGTGAGAGCCGCCGTCGGTATTTTCGACGCTTCGCCGCTCGGCAAAATTGAGGTCAGCGGCACCGATGCCGCGCGCTTCCTCGACCGCTTCTACATCAATAATGTGGCGAAGCTCAACGAAGGCCGCGTTCGCTACGGGCTGATGCTCAACGAGAACGGCGTCATCATCGACGACGGGACCGTGGCCCGGCTCAACCGCAATCATTTCCTGGTGACGACGACAAGCGGCGGGGCCGGCCGCATCGGCCAGTGGCTGGAGGAGTGGCGCCAGTGCGAGTGGCCGGATCTCAACGTCTTCGTTTCTCCCGTGACGACGCAGTGGACGACCGTTGCAGTCGCCGGGCCGCGCGCGCGCGACCTGCTCGCGCGATTCGCAAGTGACATCGCGATTGATGCGAAATCGCTTCCGCACATGAGCCTGGCGGATGGTCGGTTCGCCGGAGCGCCGGCGCGACTCTATCGCGTCAGTTTCTCGGGTGAACTCGGCTATGAAATCAACGTCCCCGCACGCCACGGCGCTGCGCTCTGGCGAGAACTGCTGTCCGCCGGCGCCGACCTCGGCGTGACGCCGTACGGCGTCGAAACCGCGTTGCTGTTGCGGCTGGAGAAAGGCTTCCTGCACGTCGGCGTGGATACCGACGGGACGACGGCACCTGCCGACATCGGCTGGGGCGAGGTTGCCGCACGCAAGAGAGGCGATTTCATCGGCAAGCGTTCGCTCCGCCGGCCGGACAACCTTCGCCCGGATCGGCTGCAGCTCGTCGGCCTGGCGGCCGACGATGCCCGCATCCTGGTGCCGGGCGCACACCTGCGGCTGAATGGAACGACCGAGGGCAGCGATGGCTGGGTGACATCCGCCGCGATGTCGCCCGCGCTCGGCCGCCCGATTGCGCTTGCGCTCCTGTGCGGGGGACGCGCGCGGCAGCGCGAGCAACTCACCGTTCACGACCTCGACAGGCGATGCCCGGCGACCGTAGTCGACCCCCGTTTCTTCGATCCTGAAGGCGTACGACTCCATGCGTGAGCCGGTCGCATCGCTGGTCGCTCAATCCGCCCTGCCCTCCGGCGGTCGCGTGTTTTCCGATACGTTGCGCCTATCCATCCCGCCCCAGCGATCCACGCTGCGGCTGCAAGTGGCTGCCCGTTCGCTCGGCACCGTCAACGCGATTCGCATTGCGGGGCGGCCGCTGCCGATCACCGCAAACTGCTGGACCGGCACCGACCCGGTCATCTCGCGAATCGCGCCGGATACCTGGCTGCTGCAATCCGCGCTGCACGACGCCGTCGACGTCCTGCAGGCGGTCCGAAAGGGTTGCGGGCGGCGCATGTTCATCGTGACCGACGTGTCCGACGCACTCGCGACGCTCACGCTCGAGGGCGCGCAATCGACTGCGGTTCTTGCACGTGGCTGCGGCCTCGACTTCTCGTTGACCAGCTTCCACACGAGTTCATGCACGCGCACGCGACTTGCGCAGCTACCGGTCGTCATTCGCCGGGCGAGCTTCGAGCGATTCGAATGCATCGTTGACCGCGCCGCAGCTCAGTACCTGTACGACTGGCTCCAGGACGCTGCCACCGGATTGACCGCCACGTGACCACGTGAGCGCCCCGAACCGCATCGAAACCTGGTCGTCGAACCTCGCCTTCTATTTGTCCGTCGCGGGCGCCGCGATCGGCCTCGGCACGCTTTGGCGATTCCCGTTTCTCGTCGGGCAGCATGGCGGCGGGCTGTTCGTGCTCGTATTCATTGCCGCCTGCCTCTTCGTGGCGATTCCACTCCTGGTCGCGGAGTTCACGATCGGTCGCCGCGGCGGACCCAACGTTCCACTGGCGGCCGGCCGGTTGGCGGTGGCCTCCGGCCGCTCACCGGCGTGGGCGGCGGTTGGCATTCTCGGCACGCTCGCGATCTTCCTGATCATGACGTACTACAGCGTTATCGGCGGCTGGGTTCTTTCCTATGTCGAGGCCTACGCCTTCGGTGGCGCCGCAGATCTCGATCACGCGGGATTGACGGCGCGATTCGGCGCCCTGCTCGCCGATCCGTGGCGGCTGGCGTTCTGGCACGCGGTCTTCATGGGCGCGACCGTCGGGATTTCTGCGGCCGGCATCCAGCGCGGCATCGAGGTCGGCAACAAGATCATGATGCCCGGGCTTTTCGGAATCCTGCTGGGGCTCGCAATCTATGCCCTTGAGCAGGGCAATGCGGGTCGCGCGATCGCTTTCCTGACTGAGGTCGACCTGGCGCAGCTGACCGGCGAGCTCGTACTGGCCGCGGTCGGCCAGGCGTTTTTCGCGACGGGCGTCGGCATGGCGATCATGATCGCCTACGGCAGCCACGTCGCGGCCAGCACTTCGTTGCCGCGCTCGGCCGTCGTCGTGACATTCTCGATCATCCTCGCGTCCGTCTTGTCGAGCCTGCTGATTTTCCCGCTTGTGTTCGAGTCCGGCGTCGATCCGGCACAGGGCCCGCAGCTCGCGTTCATCGTCATGCCATCGATCTTCGTCGGAATGCCGGGCGGTGCACTGGTCGGTACCCTGTTCTTCGTTCTGCTCGCATTCGCCGCGTTGTCATCCTCGATCGCCGGGCTCGAGCCCGCGGGCGCGTGGCTGATGGAGCGCTTCGGCATGAGGCGCGTGCCGGCCATCGCGCTCGTTGCGGCCATCGCCTGGGTACTGGGACTCGCGACGGTACTTTCTTTCAACTACTGGAGCGATTTCCATCCGCTCTCGGCGATCGAGCGGTTCCGGACTGCAACGATATTTGAACTCACGGATATCTTTGCGTCGAACGTATTGTTGCCGGTGGGTGCGCTCCTGACTTCGCTGCTCGTCGGATGGCGGCTCGATCGCAGGGAAGTCGAGGCGGCCTTTGGCGGACAGGACGCAATGCGCGCCACGCTCGTCTTGCTCCTGAAATATGCCTGCCCGATCGCGATCGTCGCGGTGCTCGTGAGCGCGATGTAGTCTGGTTCCGCCAGTTCGTCAACAACAGGAGACAACCATCATGCCGACCGAACTATTCTACCTGGCCCTGGTCACGGTGCTGACCGGCCTGCTCTGGGTGCCGTACATCCTTGATCGCATGGCCACCCGCGGGCTCATGGAGGCCGTGGGGTATCCGGAGAATCCAAAGCCGCAATCGAAGTGGGCGCAGCGTCTGATGAAGGCGCACGCAAATGCAGTCGAAAACCTCGTCGTCTTCGCAACTCTTCTGCTTATTGCGCACGCCACGGGACTCACAGGCCCTGTCATCGGTACCGCTGCCATGATCTATTTCTGGGCACGCCTGCTTCACGCAGTCGGCTATACCCTCGCCATTCCATGGGTCAGGACGCTCTCCTTCACGGCGGGGTTCCTCGCGCAGGCGGTCATCGCCTGGCAACTCCTGGTGCGTTAGCGAATTAGCGCCGACCCTTCGCTTCAATCGACGCGCCAAGGCCAGCGGCCGTGGCGCGCGGCGGGTATCAAACGTTGGGCCTCGTGCACCATGGCGCCTTCAATTCTTACCCAGCATACGC
>CAYPQX010000205.1:0-12899 GCA_964412975.1 uncultured Steroidobacteraceae bacterium | reverse complement strand
CGCGATCGAGCCGTCGCCGACCTGGGAAGAAGTGCGCGACCTCCTGGCAGCGCTCACGATCGCAGTCAATCGCATCGATTGCCGCCAGGTCATGTCGGTGCTCGAGAAGGCGGTCAAGGAATACCGCAGTTCGCCCGTCATCCACGATCTCGTCTTCGGGCAGCAGCCCGCGGACCAGGGCGTGCCGCGCCCGGCCGATCCGAAGGTCGCCGTCCTGACGGCGCACCGCGCGCAAAAGGCCCCCGCCGGCGCCTGACTCCGGGCGGCCTGAGACCTGCCTCACGATGGGCGCTTGCCGCGCTTTACCATGGCGTCGCCTTTGGGTAGTCTGCCCGTCGCTTTTCCGAAGAAAATCAGGGATCTAACTTGCAGATCACAATCTTTGGCTCAGGTTACGTCGGGCTCGTCACGGGTGCCTGCCTGGCGGACGCTGGTAACGAGGTCGTCTGCGTCGACATCGACGCCGCCAAGATCGCGCGCCTGAACGCCGGTGAGGTGCCGATTCACGAACCCGGCCTCGACGAACTGATCGCGCGCAATCGCGAAAAGGGCCGTCTGTCTTTCACGACCGACGCGAAGGCCGCCGTCGCGCACGGCCTGTTCCAGATCATCGCGGTTGGCACGCCGCCCGAAGAGGACGGTTCGGCCGACCTGCGGCACGTGCTGGCGGTTGCACGCACCATCGGCGAGCACATGGACGACTACAAGGTCGTCATGACGAAGTCCACGGTGCCGGTCGGCACGTCGGACAAAGTCAAGGCGACGGTCGGTGCGACGCTGATCGCCCGCGGCACGCAGGTCGATTTCGACGTCGTGTCGAATCCGGAATTCCTGAAGGAAGGCGCGGCGATAGCCGACTTCATGAAGCCCGACCGTGTCGTCGTCGGCACCGACAATCCGCGAACGGCCGAGCTTCTGAAAGTGCTCTATGACCCGTTCACGCGCAATCACCAGCGCATGATCATCATGGACCTGCGTTCGGCCGAACTCACGAAGTACGCAGCCAACGCGATGCTCGCGACCAAGATCAGTTTCATGAACGAGCTCGCGAATATTGCCGAGCGCCTCGGCGCCGACATCGAGAAAATCCGCGCAGGCATCGGCTCGGATCCGCGCATCGGCTACTCGTTCATCTATCCGGGCGCGGGCTATGGCGGTTCCTGCTTTCCAAAGGACGTCAAGGCGCTTGCGCGATCGGCACACGATGTCGGCCACGAGGCGCGTGTGCTCGCGGCCGTCGAGGCGGTCAACGACCGGCAGAAAACCGTGCTGTTCGACAAGATCTCCCGATTCTTCGACCGCAAGCTCACCGGGCGCACGCTTGCGGTCTGGGGCCTCGCCTTCAAGCCCAACACGGACGACATGCGGGAGGCGCCCTCGCGTGTACTGATGGAGGCGCTGTGGACGGCGGGCGCAAGTGTGCGCGCCTATGACCCCGTGGCAATGGCCGAGGCGCGACGGATTTACGGTACGCGTGCCGACTTCGTGCTCTGCGCAAGCGCAGGCGAGGCGCTCGACGGCGCCGATGCGCTCGCCATCTGCACCGAATGGCAGGAGTTCCGGAGCCCGGACTTCGGGCGATTCAAGAGCGCGCTCAGGCAACCCGTCGTATTCGACGGACGCAATCTCTACGAGCCCTCACTGATGGCGCGCCAGGGCATCCGCTATTTCGCGATCGGGCGCGGCGAGCGCCTGCCGGACTAGCACCCACAGATTGATCTCAGGAGAAGAGTTCCACCCGGGTGCGACGCGCCGCTCGTGCGAGATCCTCGTCCAGCGTGGCAAGTGGCGCGCCAAGCCGAATCGCGAGCTCGAGGTAAGCGGCGTCATACGTGGTGAGTCCATGCATTTCTGCCAGGGCCGGAATGTCGTGCCAGCAGCGCGCAATCGTTTCCGGATCGATTTCGATCGGCTGGTTTCGGATGCGAGCCAGCAACTGCGGCGGGTCGCCTGGGTCCAGTCGCCTCCGTTTAACGGCCATTCCCAGGGCGTTTGTCACCTCCAGCAGCCAGTGCATGGGAACCATCGCTGTCTCAGTGCTGGCCAGTCGCGCAAGCAATTCGGGGCCCAGGTTTTGCTCGTCTGCAAGTGCCCACGCGAGCGTCGCAGAGGAGTCGAGAACCAGCATCAGGCCTTGCGGCCTTCATTGATCAGATCCTTGATCTTCAGGCCGCGCAACGGATGATTCTTCCGGAACTCCATCAACCAGTTCGCGGCTTCGCGTGCCTTGGCGCGATCAAATTTGTCGACAGGCACGAGCCTTGCGACCGGGCGGCCATGCTTGGTGATCATGATTTCCTCGCCATTCTCCGCTGCGTCCAGCAACTCGCTCAGGCGGTTTTTTGCTTCGAATGCGCCGATTTTCTTCATACAAAGACCGGAAAAAGCTCTAGATGCATCTAGATTAAAGTGTCCAGGCCGGCGCTGCAAGGGCGATCTCGACGGTCTTCACGGATTCCGGTTCAAGTAGCTGTTTCTAGAAAGCTTTTCCGGCACAATTTGCCGTCTTCAAGTGAGGGGAAGGGAGTTCAACCGGCGTATGACCTGGGAGATCTGGTTCACTCTAGCCGTCGTTGGAGCCGTGCTCGTCACGCTGGCGTCGAGCCGAGTTCCGATCGAGATGGTGCTCATCAGCGCGATGGTCGTGCTTTCGATCAGCGGCGTGATCACGACTTCCGATTCGCTTGCCGGGTTCTCGAGTCCCGGCGTGATCACGATCGCCGCCCTGTATGTCGTGATTGCAGGACTACGCGAAACAGGAACCATTGCCTGGTTCTCACACTTCGTTCTCGGGCGCCCGAAGAACCTGCTCTCGGCGCAGGTGAAACTCTTCAGCGCGAGCAGCCTGCTGTCGATGGTCATCAACAACACGCCCGTCGTCGCCATGTTCATCCCGATCGCCCAGGAATGGGCGGCGCGCTACGGACTCTCGATTTCCCGACTCCTGCTGCCGATGAACAACGTCGTGATCCTGGCAGGCATGTGCACGCTGATCGGCACGAGCACGAACCTGATCGTCTATGGACTGCTGATCGAGACCAAGCCGGACGCGAACATCGGGTTGTTCGAACTCGCATGGATCGGCGTGCCGCTGATGCTTACGGGCTTCGTCTATGCGCTGACCATGTCTCGTGCGCTCATACCCGATCGCCAGGGTCCGATGGAGCAGCTCGAGAATGCCCGCGAGTACGCCTTCGAGGTGCGTGTTCACTCCGGTGGGCCGCTGGTCGGCAAGACGATCGCGGAAGTCGGGCTGCGCAACCTCAAAAGCGCCTATGTCCTCGAGATCGAGCGCGAATCCCGGCTGCTGACGATGGTAGGCCCGGAGGAAGTTCTGCAAGCGGACGACCGGCTGACCTGCGTCGGGGTCGTCGACGCGATCAAGGATGTGAGGCGACTGCCCGGCCTTTCGATCGCTGAAGACCAGGGTTTCAAGCTTAACCTGAAGCACACGCAGCGCCGGCTGGTGGAGATCGTGCTTTCCTCGACATCGCCGCTCATGGGCCGCACGGTGCGCGAGAGCGGCTTTCGGGAGTTGTACGGTGCCGCGATCATCTCGATCTCGCGCGATGGGAGTCGCGTGACGGGTAAGGTCGGCGACATCGTGTTCCAGCCGGGCGACACGTTGCTGGTCGAGGCCGAGGCCTCGTTTGCCCGGAGGCACAAGTACAGCCGCGACTTTCTGCTGGTCAGTTCGTTGCAGGACTCCGCTCCGCCGGACTTCCGGCGTGCGCCGCTTGCCCTCGGGATCCTGATCGTCATGATCGTTGTCGCGACTCTGGAGTGGGTACCGCTGCTTCAGGCGTCCCTCATCGCGGCGGGTGCCATGGTAGCGACCGGTTGCCTGACGATGTTCAACGCGACCCGCAGCATCGAGTTCCACATCGTCGCCGGCATTGCCTCGTCGTTTGCCCTCGGCGCGGCGCTCCTGGAATCCGGCGCGGCGCAGATGGTCGGCAACGCGCTGGTTTCGCTTGCGGCCGGCAATCCGCTACTCGTCCTGGCCGCGCTCTATTTCACGACCATGCTGGTGACCGAGATGATCACCAATAATGCCGCCGGCGTCCTGATGTTTCCGATTGCGATCGCGGTTTCCGAGGCGGCCGGTGTCAACTACATGCCGTACGTGGTCGCCGTGATGGTGGCCGCTTCCTGCGGATTCACCACGCCGCTCGGCTACCAGACAAACCTGATGGTTTACGGAACCGGCGGTTACCGGTTCATGGATTTCGTTCGATTCGGGCTGCCGCTCAACGTACTGTGCGGCATCATTACAGTAATCATCGTGCCAAGGGTGTGGCCATTTTGAAAGAAATGACTCAGAACATGACGCAGCTCCAGCGCCTCGAGGCCGAGAGCATCTACATCATCCGCGAAGTGGCGGCCGAGTTCGACAACCCGGTCATGCTGTATTCGATCGGGAAGGACAGCTCGGTGCTGCTGCACCTGGCGCGAAAGGCATTCCATCCGGGAAAACTGCCGTTTCCGCTGATGCACATCGATACGACCTGGAAGTTCCGGGAGATGATCGAGTTCCGCGATCTCATGGCACGCGAGCTCGGCTTCGACCTGATCGTGCATACGAACGAGAAGGCGGCGGCGGCCGGCGTCACCCCGTTCACGCACGGATCGCGCTATACGGACGTCATGAAGACCGAGGCGCTCAAGGCGGCGCTTTCGCTTCACAAGTACGACGCCGCCTTCGGCGGCGCGCGCCGTGACGAGGAGAAATCCCGCGCCAAGGAGCGCGTCTTCTCGTTCCGCGACAACCAGCATCGCTGGGACCCAAAGAACCAGAGGCCGGAGCTCTGGAGCATCTACAACGGGCGCATCCACCAGGGCGAGAGCATCCGCGTGTTCCCGCTCTCGAACTGGACCGAGCTCGACGTGTGGCTATACGTCCATCTCGAGAAGATCCCGGTTGTGCCGCTCTATTTCGCAAAGCCGAGGCCGGTCGTCGATCGTGACGGCATGCTGATCATGGTGGACGATGACCGCATGCCGCTGAAGGAAGGCGAGAAGCCGCGCATGGAGACCGTCCGCTTCCGGAGCCTCGGCTGCTATCCGCTATCCGGCGCCGTGCGCTCAACGGCCAAGGACCTCACGGAAGTGATCGAGGAAATGCTCGTGACGCGTACTTCGGAACGCCAGAGCCGGGCGATCGATTTCGACCAGGCGGCGGCGATGGAGAAGCGCAAGCGCGAGGGGTACTTTTGATGGCCGCACCCGAGAAACTGGCTGATTTCCTCCGCAGGCACGAAGCCAAGAGCCTGCTCAGGTTCATCACCTGCGGCAGCGTGGACGACGGCAAGAGCACGCTGATCGGGCGAATGCTGCACGACACGCAGGGGATCCTGGAGGACCAGCTCGCCGCCGTGACCAGCGACAGCCGCAAGTGGGGCACGACGGGCAACGAAGTCGACCTCGCGCTCCTCGTTGACGGCCTCCAGGCCGAGCGCGAGCAGGGCATTACGATCGACGTCGCCTACCGGTACTTCGACACCGACAAACGCAAGTACATCATCGCGGACTGCCCGGGACACGAGCAGTACACGCGGAACATGGCGACGGGTGCCTCGACCGCGGACCTCGCGGTCATCCTGATCGACGCCTCGCGCGGCGTGCAGGTGCAGACGCGCAGGCACGCCTATATCGTCTCGCTGCTCGGGATCCGGCACATCATCGTCGCGGTCAACAAGATGGACCTCGTCGACTACGACGAGAAGGTGTTCCGGAGAATCCACGACGAGTGCCTGGAAATCACCGGCATTCGCGGCGCAGACGCGCGCATCGTGCCGGTGTCGGCCCTGAAGGGCGACAACGTCGTCACCGCGGGCAAGGGCATGCCCTGGTACAAGGGCCCGCCGATCATCGAGATTCTCGACACGATCGACGTGGGCCGCGACCAGGAACTCCAGGACCTGCGCATGCCGGTGCAATACGTGAACCGGCCGGACGCCTCGTTCCGCGGCTATTCGGGCACGATCTCAGCCGGCACGGTGGCGGTCGGCGATCCCATCATGGCCGTACCGTCGCGCCGCCTGAGCAAAGTGCGCGAGATCATTAACTTTGACGGCAATCCGGAGAAGGCCGGGGCGGGCATGACGGTGACGCTTGCGCTCGAGGATGAGCTCGACATTACGCGTGGCGACGTGCTCGTGCACCCCGACCGCTCTCCATCCGTCAGCCGGATTTTCGACGCATACGTGATCTGGATGAACGATTCGCCGCTCCTGCCGGGACGGCAATACGAGTTCAAGCTCTCGCATCGCTACCTGCGTGGGACATTCGAGAGCATCCAGCATCGCATCGACGTCAACGACCTGTCAGAGCACGCTGCGACCGAGCTCAAGCTCAACGAAGTCGGGCTTTGCCGTATCGTGCTCGCGGAACAGGCGGCCTTCGATACCTACGCGACCTGCCGCAACACAGGTGCCTTGATCGTCGTCGACCGCCTGACGCACGCGACGGCGGGCGCCGGCATGATTCTCAGGAGCGCCGCACCGCAAGGCTCACAGCACGACGTTTCGGTGTACTGGCAGCCGACCAAAGTGCGCCACGAGCAGCGCGCCAACCAGAAGGCCCAGCGCCCCTGCATCCTCTGGTTCACGGGGCTCTCTGGCGCCGGCAAGTCTACGATCGCGAATGCGGTCGAGCAGTCGCTGTTCCTGCGTGGACACCACAGCTACCTGCTGGACGGCGACAACATCCGCCATGGCCTCAACAAGGATCTCGACTTCAGCGATGCCGGCCGCGTCGAGAACGTCCGCCGGATCGGCGAGGTCGCAAAGCTCTTCGTCGACGCGGGACTCATCGTCGTGACGGCCTTCATCTCGCCCTTCCGCAGCGACCGGCGCCTCGTGCGCGACCTCGTGCAGGCCGGCGAATTCGTCGAGGTCTTCGTCAGCACGCCGCTCGAGGTCTGCGAGGAGCGGGACCCGAAGGGCCTCTATGTCAAGGCACGCGAGGGCGCGATCAAGAACTTCACCGGCGTCAGCTCGCCGTACGAGGCACCCGAGGCTGCCGAGATCGTGATCGACAGCTCGAAGCTTTCGGTCGCGGAGTGCGTGGACAAGGTGATCCGGTATCTCGAGGCACAGGGCAGCTTGAAAAGCTAGGCCGATGCTGATCCCAGTCATCCTGTCGGGCGGCGCGGGAACGAGGCTTTGGCCCTTGTCGCGGGAACTCTATCCGAAGCAGTTCCTGCCGCTCGTGGGTGAGCGCACGATGATCCAGGACACGGCGCTCCGGAGCATCGGCCTGCCGGATATCACGGCGCCGATCGTCGTCTGCAACGAGGCCCACCGTTTCCTGGTTGCCGAACAGCTGCGCCAAGTCGGCGTTGAGCCACGCTCTATCATGCTTGAGCCCGCAGGCCGCAATACGGCGCCCGCCGTCGCAATCGCGGCGCTTGCGGCCCTTTCAGGCGGCACCGGGGAGCAGAAGGTCCAGGGAGGCCCGCTGTTGCTGGTCCTGCCCGCCGACCACGTGCTCACGGACATTGCGGCATTCCGGCGCGCGGTCGCTGCCGCGACCGCGGCTGCGCGTGAAGGTTTTTTTGTGACCTTCGGCATCGTGCCGACCCGTCCGGAAACCGGGTACGGCTACATCCGCCGCGGTGCGGGCCAAGGCGCTGTGCCGCCGGTTGCGGAATTCGTCGAAAAGCCGGACGCGGCGAGGGCACAAGCCTTCGTCGAAAGCGGAAACTACTTCTGGAACAGCGGCATGTTCCTGTTGCCGGCCCAGGGTTATCTTGATGAACTCGGCCGGCTGGATTCCGCGATGCTTGCGGCATGCCGGAAGGCATTCGATGGTGCCCAGCATGACCTTGATTTCGTGCGGCTCGATCGGGCCGCTTTCGAGGCCTGCCGAAGCGATTCGATCGACTATGTATTGATGGAAAAGACCGACCGCGCCGCCGTCGTTCCGCTGGATGCGGGCTGGAGCGACATCGGGTCGTGGGCTTCACTCCAGGACGTCCTGCCAGCCGACG
The DNA here is from genome assembly GCA_964412975.1 of uncultured Steroidobacteraceae bacterium. Classification (GTDB taxonomy): domain Bacteria; phylum Pseudomonadota; class Gammaproteobacteria; order Steroidobacterales; family Steroidobacteraceae; genus SCUD01. Next base: position 4,906 of record CAYPQX010000205.1, on the reverse strand, counting down.
CCTCGGGCAACGTCACGCGCGGCGATGTCATTGTGGAAAGCGCCAGGAACTGTCTGCTGTACTCGACCGAGCGGCTGGTTGCAGCCGTCGGACTCGAGGGTCACGTCGTCATCGAAACGAAAGACGCGGTGATGGTCGCGCCCAAGAGTCACGTGCAGGACGTCAAACGCCTGGTCGAGCGGATGAAACAGGCGGGGCGCAGCGAACCCGGACTCCATCGCGAAGTATTTCGGCCCTGGGGAAGCTACGACAGTGTCGACGCAGGGCCGCGCTTCCAGGTCAAGCGCCTGACTGTCAAGCCGGGCGCAATCCTGTCATTGCAGAAGCACCAGCACCGCGCGGAACACTGGGTTGTCGTCAAGGGCACGGCGCGCATTACGCGCGACGACGACGTCTTCCTCTTGAACGAAAACGAGTCGACCTACATACCGATCGGCGCCGTCCACCGCATCGAGAATCCCGGTACCGAACCCCTGCAGATCATCGAGGTGCAGTCCGGCGGTTATCTTGGCGAGGACGACATCATACGTCTCGATGATAACTATGGACGCAAGGGGCGCACGGACTGAGCATGAACAAGCCGTTGACCATGAAGGTGCCCTTGCTCGACCTGAAGCCGCAGTACCACGCGCTGAAGGCCGAGCTCGATGCCGCGCTCCTGAATGTCGCGGGGTCGCAGATGTTCATTCTGGGCCCGGCCGTCAAGGAACTCGAAGCCAGGGTCGCCGAATATTCGGGAGCGAAGCATGGCATCGGGCTTTCGTCCGGCACCGATGCGCTCCTGATCGCGCTTATGGCCTTCGACCTCGGCCCTGGCGACGAAGTCGTGACGACGCCCTATACGTTCTTCGCAACCGGGGGCACCGTGGCGCGGGTCGGCGCGCGACCCGTGTTCCTGGACATCGACCCGGTTACCTACAACCTGCGCGTCGACCTCGTCCGGAAATTCCTCGAGACCGGATGCGAGAGGCGGGCTGGCGGCGTCTTCAACCGGCAGACGGGCGGGCGCGTGCGCTCGATGATGCCGGTCCACCTGTATGGGCAGGTCGCCGACATGGATGGTTTCATGAGCCTCGCGCGCGAATTCGGGCTTGCCGTGATCGAGGACGCGGCGCAGGCGATCGGCGCCGAGGCGGCGACCGGCCAGCGCGCCGGAGGGATTGGCGACATCGGCTGCCTGTCGTTCTTTCCGACCAAGAATCTGGGCGCCTTCGGCGACGCCGGCATGTGCGTGACGAACGACGATGCGCTCGCGGCGAAGCTGCGGATCCTGCGTGTCCATGGCGGCGAACCGAAGTACTACCACGAGCTGATCGGCGGGAATTTCCGGATCGACGAGATCCAGGCCGCGGTCCTGCTCGTCAAGTTCGGCCGTCTCGAGGACTGGCACCGGGCACGGCAGCGGAACGCGGCATATTATGACGCGGCCTTTCCGGCGGCTGGAATCACCGCTCAGGTCGTCACACCGACCGCTCGTCCGGGCTATCGCCACATCTACAATCAGTATGTGATCCGGGTCCCGGATCGGGACCGCCTGCGTGCCTACCTTGGCGAGCAGGGTGTCGGCACGGAGATCTATTATCCGGTGCCGCTGCATATGCAGAAGTGTTTCGCCTACCTCGGATATCATCCCGAGGATTGTCCGGAATCGACTCGGGCGGCGGGCGAGACACTGGCGTTGCCGATCTATCCGGAACTCGTCGAGCAGCAGCTGCAGTACGTCGTCGACACGATCGCCGTCTTCTACGGCAAGCGATAAGGGACATGGATCTCTCGAACAGCTTCAAAGCCTACGACGTCCGCGGCCGGATACCGGACGAGTTGAATCCGGAAACCGTGTACCGGATCGGGCGAGCCTTTGCCGAGTGGCTGAAGCCGAAACGGGTTGCAGTCGGGCGCGACATCCGCCATTCGAGCCAGGAATTCTCCGATGCGCTCACGCGCGGTCTCACGGATTCCGGAGTCGATGTCGTGGACATCGGCCTTTGCGGAACGGAGCTCGTGTACTTTGCCACTTCGTCTCTCGGGCTTGACGGCGGCGTCATGGTCACGGCGAGCCACAACCCGCCGGACTACAACGGCCTCAAGTTTGTACGCGAGCAGTCGCGCCCGATCAGCGGCGACACCGGCCTGCAGGACATCCGTAAGCTGGCCGAAACCGGCGAGTTCGTCGATGCCGCGAAGAAAGGGACCAGCGTCCCCTTCGACATAAAACCAACCTGGCGTGACCACGTCCTGTCTTACGTTGACGCGGACAAGCTGAAGCCGCTGTCCATCGTCTGCAATGCAGGTAACGGCGGTGCAGGCATATTCCTGGACCTGGTCGCGGAAAGTCTGCCGTTCCGATTCACCAGGGTTCATCACGAGCCGGATGGCAGCTTCCCGAATGGTGTGCCGAACCCCATGATCGAGGAGAACCGCGAGGTGACTGCGCGCCAGGTGCGCCTCGCGCGCGCCGACATCGGCATCGCCTTCGACGGCGACTTCGACCGGTGTTTCTTCTTCGACGAGGAAGGGCGCTTCATCGATGGCTACTACATCGTGGGCCTTCTCGCGACCACGTTTCTCGAACAGAATCGCGGCGCGCCCATCGTCCACGATCCCCGGGTCGTCTGGAACACGCAGCAGATAGTGCGCGCGCACGGAGGTCGGCCGGTGCAGTGCAAGTCCGGCCATGCGTTCATGAAGAAGTGCATGCGGGATGCGGACGCGATCTACGGCGGCGAGATGAGCGGCCATCATTACTTCCGCAACTTTGCCTACTGCGACAGCGGCATGATTCCCTGGCTTGTGCTGGCACAGCATCTGTCACGTACCGGCAAGCCGCTTTCGTCGCTCGTGGACGAACGAATGAAGCTGTTCCCGTCCAGCGGCGAGATCAACCGTGAGGTCAGCGACGTTCAGGGCGCGATCGAGGCGGTACGCCAGCGCTACCAGCCGGGTTCGGTCAAGATCGAGAATGTCGATGGTCTTTCGATCGAGCATCCACGATGGCGCTTCAATCTCAGAAGCTCGAACACGGAGCCGTTGATCCGCCTCAATGTCGAATCGCGCGGCGACCAGCCGCTCATGCAGGAACGCGCGGCGGAGATCCTCGAGATGCTCGGCCGGTACGCCTGAGTAGCGATACCGGATCTTCCTGCTGCTGATCAGGCCCGTGGTACCGCTCGGCACCGCGCTCGGCGTGCACGCGGGGCCGGGTTGCGTCGTCGCGGCTTTGCAGGAGCTCGAGGGCTGAGGTGCGGGACGCCAGGCAGGCGAATGCGATAACATCACGACGGGCCGGAGGGCGACATACCAGAACGACAGCGGGGGCATCATGACGCAGGCGACGTGGCTCGTTGCGATATTTTCCGGTTTGAGTCTCCTCGCCCTGTCCGCGCAAGCGGGCGCCCCGCCGCCGGCCAGGCAACTCCGGTCCGACTGCAAGTCCTACGTTGATTCGCCGGACAGTCCCGACGGCCGGCGGTGCATGGCTTACATCCAGGGATTTCTCGACGGCGCCAATGCGGCCAGCCGGCCACCGGCGCAGGCCGCCGCGGACCCGAAGCGCGAGACCTTCAGCGAGCGGGCACTGCGCACGCGGTTGCGCGAGCGGGACTGGACGCCACCGCGTCCGGATGCGGGCATCTGCGTTCCCGACGCGGTGCCGACCGCCGATGTGGTCACGCAGGTCATCGCGCACCTTGACACCGGCCCGCCGTCCGCGGAGGACACGGCCGCGACCCTGGTTCATGCTGCGCTCGTGGCGCGGTTCCCCTGCGGGCCGGCTCCGCGATAGCTCCGTGCGCCCGACGCTGACATTTCTGCTGCTTGGCTTCACCTGGCTGCTGTGGTCCGGCGTCTACGAGCCGCTCATCCTGTCGCTCGGCTTGCTGTCGTGCCTGCTCGTGGTCTATCTCGCGCATCGCATGGGATTCTTCACGCGCGGGATCTTCTCGTTGCACCTGTCGCCGCGGCTTCCCCGCTACTGGGCCTGGCTCCTGATCGAGATCGTCAAAGCCAACCTCGCCGTCGCGGCGGCCGTGCTGCGCCCCGGCCGGACCGTCAGCCCGACCGTCGTCGAGATCCGCACGGAGGCTGGCCCGATCGGCCAGACGCTCCTCGCCAACTCCATCACGCTGGCGCCGGGTACCGTCACGCTCGACGTCAACGAAGGGCGGCTGCGCGTGCACTGCCTGACGCGGGCGGCGGCCGATCAACTGCTCGCAGGCGAAATGAACCGCCGCGTCGCATCGGTGACGGCGGACTGACCGTGTACTACGTCGTCACCACGGCGATCCTCGTCACCATGGCGCTGGCGCTGACGCGCGCGCTGCTCGGCCCGACCGTCTACGACCGGGTCCTGGCTGTCAACATGTTCGGCACCAAGACCGTGCTGCTGGTCGCGATCGTCGCTTTCCTGTCGGGCAGGCCGGATTTCCTCGACCTCGCGCTGGCCTACGCGCTGATCAACTTCGTCGGTGTGCTGGCGGTACTGGAATTCTTCCGCAAGAAGCGCCATTTCGGGGGGCGCTCGTGATCGTCGACGCCGTCAGCTTCGCCATGCTCGCGCTCGGGGCTTTCTTCGTTTTCATGGGCGGGCTCGGTGCGCTGCGCCTGCCGGATCTCTACACGCGTATGCACGCCGCGAGCCTGACGGACAGCCTCGGCACGATCCTGACCCTCGGCGGGATCATGCTGCAATCCGGCTGGACGCTCGCGACCGTCAAGCTGCTGACGATCCTGTTCTTCCTGATGATGACGGGTCCGACGGCCTCCTACGCGCTGGCCAATGCGGCGTCGTTGTCGGAAGACGACGATGCACCCGCCCTGCCACCCGCATCCGGGGCCTGAACATGGTCACGGCATTCGGATTCGTCCTGCTGACGCTGCTCGTCGTGACCGCGGTCGCGATCGTCGTGAC
>CAYPQX010000204.1:0-4649 GCA_964412975.1 uncultured Steroidobacteraceae bacterium | reverse complement strand
TTGCCGGCGAGCCTGATGCTGCTGATCCTGTCGCTCGACTTGCCGGGCATCGTGCGCCTGGGGCCGAAAGCGCTGATCATGATGGTGGCGGGGACGGCAGGTGTCGTCATCGGTGCGCCGATCGCATTGTGGATTTTTTCGGCCTGGGTGCCGCCGGACACATGGCAGGGAATGACGGCGCTGTCCGGCAGCTGGATTGGCGGGGGCGCCAACATGGTCGCGCTGGCTGAAGTGGCGGGCACCTCGAATTCGATGTTCGGGATGATGGTGATCGTGGACGTCACGATTGCCAATATCTGGATGGGGGTGCTGCTCTATATGGCGGGTCAGCAGCAACGTGTCGACCGGCTGACCGGGGCGGACACTTCCGCAATCGAGGACCTGAAACGCCGTGTCGCGGAGTTCACCGCAAAGACGACGCGCGTGGCGTCGCTCAGCGACCTTCTGATGATTGCCGCGGTTGGATTTGGCGGCATGTGGCTCGCGACGCTTGCGGGCAGGGTTGCCGGCGCAACTATCGGATTCTTCGATGCCACGATCTGGAAATTCATCATCGTCACGGCCATCGCAGTGGGCCTGTCGTGTACCCCGGTCCGCAGGCTGGAAGGCGCGGGAGCATCGCGAATCGGAACCGTCATGCTTTACCTCCTTGTCGCGAGCATCGGTGCGCATGCGGATTTCACGCAGATGAAGGAAGCGCCGGTTCTGGTCGCCGTCGGCGCCGTCTGGATGCTGTGCCATGTTACGGTGCTGCTGGCCGTCGCCTGGATGATCCGCGCGCCGATCTTTTTCGTGGCGGTCGGATCCCAGGCCAACATCGGGGGTGCGGCAAGCGCGCCGATCGTTGCCTCGGCGTTTCACCCGAGTCTCGCGCCGGTCGGTGTGCTGCTCGCCGTCCTCGGCTACGTGCTGGGCACCTACGCGGGACTGTTGGCGATGGCGCTGCTCAAGACAGTGGCCGGGGTCTGAGCACAGGCGATCTGCGGCCAATCGCGCCCTTGATCAGCACTGGAGAAGTGCCCTCAGGCGTCGATGCTTCAGCAGCAAGCGTTGGAACTCCCGTTCGCTGCGCCCGGCCTTGGCGATGATCAGGCGCAATAGCTGACGCCTTTCGGTTCCAGTCCAACGGCCAGTTTCGGTCAATGCCAGCACGAGGCCTGCCCAGCGGCCCAGCATGGCGCGGGAATCCGCATCGAGTTGTATGGCACCTGACGCGCCAAGGCGCTGCAATGCGGCGGTTGCCGCCGCCGCGACGCGATCCCTGCGATCAGCCTGCCCAAAGCGACGCAATACCTGTGTGGAGGCCGCGAGCCAGGCGCCCGTTCGCGGCAGTTGCGCCTGTCCTGACCGTTCCAGCGAATAGAAGAGATGCGACTTGGCCAGCTTGCGAAGCGTACGCGGCGAGCTGCGGTAGCGGGAATTGGCTGCCCGCCGCTCGAGTTCGCGCGCCTCGATCCGCCGCGCTTTTGGCGCACCCGGGCGAAATCCGAACCGCCGATAAAACCACCAGGCACCGGTCGCGATGCCCTCGTCGTTGCCGAGCCCGAGCTGGTACGGCTCGACACTGAAGTCGGTGCAGCCGAACAGGTGATAGGAAGCCGCGATGAAGCGCGCGAACACCCAAGCGGCCTCGGCGCCCCGAAACGACTCGAAGGTGTTGAATGACAGCGCCCCATGGCGTCCCAGCAGTTCAACCTGGATGTAGCCGATCGGAACGCCGTTCTTCAGAGTCAGTGCGGTGTAGGTTGCGGGCAGCGTGGCGCGCCGCGCGGGAATCATGCCCATCATCGCGAAGGCGAGTCCGCGCCCGTCATCGACCAGGAAGACGTCGCGCACATCGGGGAACTGAAAGGCGGCGACGTCGCGCTCGCGCGTAATCATGGACACGCGCGCGAGCCGGATTGCGGCCCGCGCATCGCTGCCACGAAGTCTGCGGACGCGCTTGGGCTCGCGGCCTGCCTCGACGCGCAGGTCGGGGTAGCCACCCTGCAGGCCGGTCGCCTGGAAGTGAACATCGACGCCGTCGAAGCGCGCAGTCGTGCGCTCGGGCGTGTCTCGCCCGCTGCGCAGGACATACGACAAGTCGAGACGATCCCCGAATGCCTCGCGACTGAAGTCGTCACCCGGCATACCCGCTATCAGGCTGATCAGGAAATCGGCATCGGTCATGCCAGTCGGCACGAGCCGGTCGAATGGCGCGAGGTCTTCCGGATGCTGGCTGCTGAGCCACTCCGCCTCGGCCGGCTCGAGCAAGGAGGGCAGCGCCGCGAGTATCTCGCGGATCGCTTCCTGGTCGTCGCGATCCAGCACCAGCGCGCCAGGCCATTGTTGTGCAATCCACTCTGCAGTCGGCCAGAAGAAGCGATAGGGCGTGTCGGTGCCGGCAATGCCGGTTCCGGCCAGGGCGGCACGGTGCCGGCGAAGGTCTGCACGCCTGTGGAAGGTCTTCAAAATCCGACGTACGAGGCTCCGGATCCGGCGATCGTCCGGATACGCGTCGAGAAAGCAAAGGAGTTCGTGGAGCCGAACAATCTGCCGGGCGGATGTGAGCGTCGTTAGCGAAAGCCGATCGAGCAGCATCCGCTTCCGCGCCCCAAGGCCAGGCCCATACTGCCTGGCGATGCGCGCGAGGGAGCTGAGCGCATCAGCCGCATCCGGTCGTCTCACCGCTCGATCCTAGCAGGCAAGCTAAGCTAGAGTGACGCCCGATGCAAAAGTCGATCCTGGCCGTGGCGCTGTTCACGGCACTCGCGGCGCGCTCGCCCGCGGCGCCGGCAGACGTTGCGCTCGATGCGGCAGCCGCCGGCCGGTTTGCGCAGCTCGCGCTCGCCTGCGTTCACCAGGAATATCCCAACAAGATCGCACATGTGCTGGCTGGCGATAGCGATGCTCGGCCGCCACGTGAACTCACGCCGGTCTTCTTCGGTTGTTTCGACTGGCATTCCGCCGTCCATGGACACTGGCTGCTGGCGCGGCTTGCCCGCCTCTATCCGGACGCCGAGTTCGCGGGCGCGGCGCGCACAGCGCTCGCGACGAGCTTCACGGAGGCGAGGGTCGCAGGGGAGACGTCCTATCTCCGGGGCGCCGGCCGGATCTCGTTCGAGAGACCCTATGGACTTGCCTGGCTCCTGCAATTGACGGCTGAACTTCGGAACTGGCGCGATCCCGAGGCCCAGCGTTGGGCCGCGACGCTTGCGCCGCTCGAAAGCGAGGCCGCAGCACGCATTCGCGGCTGGCTGCCGAAGCTGCGCTATCCGATCCGCGTGGGCGAGCATTCGCAGACCGCGTTTGCGTTCGGCCTGATCCGGGACTGGGCGCTGGTCGTCGGCGATACAGCGATGCGCGACTTGATCGATGAACGAAGCCGCAGCTATTACCTGGCAGATTTCGACTGCCGGCTCGATTACGAGCCGTCCGGCGAGGACTTTCTGTCTCCCTGCCTGGCCGAGGCGGATCTCATGCGGCGCGTGCTGCCGCCGGAGGAATTCGAGAGCTGGCTGACGAAATTCCTGCCACGGATTCCAGGAGAAGTCAAAACGGCCTGGATCGAGCCCGGCATCGTGACGGATCGTTCGGATCCGAAGCTCGCGCACATTGACGGGCTCAACCTGAGCCGTGCATGGATGTTAAGAGGAATTGCCTCAGGACTACCCGTGGCAGATCGACGCCGTACGGCGCTCGAGAACGCCGCCGCACGGCATGGCGAAGCCGCATTACCCGCCGTGACCGGTGAGCACTACGAAGGCGGGCACTGGCTCGGCAGTTTTGCGGTGTACCTGCTGGGCGGCTCGGGCCGCCCGCAGGCATTCCAGCATTAGCCGTTACTTGAACTCGACGCGCCGGAAGTTCTGTTCACCGGCGAACGTGCGCAGTTCCTGGTAGCCCTCGACCAGCTTGTCCTGCTTGTCCTCGGCGATCTTGGCGCGCATTTCCTTCTGGAAGGCCTTGAACTGCTCGGCATTCGGATCAAGCGACGCGGCGCTCGGGTACTTGATGACGAGCATCATGTTGAAGTCGCTGCTGGCGGCTGTTTCGCTGACGTAGGCGAAACAATCGAGAACCGTGCCCTGCTTCTTGCCGATTTCGCAGCCCGACAGCCAGGTCTGCTCGAGACCCTCGAGATAGTCGTCGATGCGGTTCGGATTCACCTTCACCATCGTGACGTTCCAGACTTCCTTCGAGGGCGCGTAGTCGGTGTAGATCTCGTAGGCCTGTGCGTTGGCAGCGAACGCCAGGGCGGCGGCGGATGCCGCAATTGCCAGTAGCTTCATTTTTCAGTCTCCCTTGTCGGACAGGTGAATTCCCGTCCGCATGATTGTCGGACCGGCGTGTCCCCGATGAGCGTCGCGCCGGCGTGCCGAAACTTTATTCCCGCAGGCGAGGAGTGTCAAAGACAATCGGCCGTCGATGCCCGGCAGCGAACGTCCAGATCAATCACGGCGGGGTGCGGCCTGCAGGTAGTCGACGGCCACGCCGAGCAGCGTGCGCATCCCGACGGAGATGCCGGCCTCGTCGACATAGAACAGGTCTGAATGATTATCCGGCGCCGTTTTCGCGTCCTGCGCGGGCGGAGTCACCCCGACCCAGTAATAGGCGCTCGGCACGGCCCGGGCGATGTGGGCGAAATCCTCGGCGACCGTCAGCAAGCC
>CAYPQX010000203.1:0-7755 GCA_964412975.1 uncultured Steroidobacteraceae bacterium | reverse complement strand
GGCTGGCTCGTCGCAAAAATTGCGCTGCTGCCCGTGTATATCGGCCACGGGACACTTGCGCTCCACAGCACTTCCGGAAGGCAACCCGGCTTTTTCGCAGGCGCCCTGCTCGCTTACGGCTGCATGTTCTCCATCGCGCGCACCCACCATCCGCTCGGGCTGCTCCCGCATTACTGGTAGCGGGTGGGGTCCGGAATCCCCGCCGCGTTGAAACCCGCGCGGCGCAAGCGGCAGCTGTCGCAGCGCCCACAGGCCCGTCCCGCCGGGTCCGGCTGATAACAGGACACGGTGATCGCGTAGTCGACGCCGAGCTCGAGGCCTTTTCGGATGATTTCCGCTTTCGACAGCTCGGCCAGCGGCGCGTGGATCCGCATTGGGCGGCCCTCGATCGCCGACTTGGTCGCCAGATTGGCCATCTGCTCGAATGCGCGGATGAATTCCGGGCGGCAGTCCGGGTAACCCGAATAGTCAACGGCGTTCACGCCGATGTAGATGTCCTCCGCGCCCAGGACTTCTGCGAGCCCCAGGGCGCAGGCGAGAAACACGGTGTTGCGCGCGGGTACGTAGGTGACGGGAATGCCGGGTGCCGGTTGCTCCGGCACCGCAATCGCCGGGTCGGTCAGGGCCGAGTGCCCCCACTCCCCGATGGGCATCGCGAGCACGCGGTGCTCGACCGCACCCAGCGCCTTCGCGACCCAGCGGGCCGCCTCGAGTTCGATGCGATGCCGTTGGCCGTAGTCGAACGAGAACGCATGGCATTTATGCCCGCGCTCGCGCGCAATCGCGAGGACCGTGGCCGAATCGAGTCCGCCGGAGACCAGCACGACCGCCGGCTTTCCCGCACGCCCTGTCGCCTCAGCGGCCAGGGACGTCTCCCCAGAGGATCTTGTGGAGCTGAATCTGGAACCGGACCGGAAGTCGATCCGCGAGGATCCAGTTCGCGAGCAGGCCGGCGGCGAGTTGCTGGTAACTCGGCGAGAAAAGCACCTGGCAACGCGCCTCGAGCCGCTCCGTCCTGACGCGTTCGCGGCACCACTCATAGTCGGCGCGGTCGCAAATCACGAATTTCAGCTGGTCGCGCGGCCGGAGATTCTGGAGCGCAAGATCCAGGTTACGCTGCGATTCGCCGGAGCCGGGCGTCTTGACGTCGATGACGCGAGCGACGCGCTCGTCAACCGTGCTCGCGTCGATTGCGCCGCTGGTTTCGAGCGATACCTGGAATCCCCCTTCGCAAAGCACGGTCAGGAGGGTGAGGCACTGTCTCTGTGCAAGCGGCTCGCCGCCGGTCACGCAGACGTGGCTCGCACCCGACTTCCGCGCTTCGTCAACGAGCCGCGCGATCGTTTGCCATTCGCCGCCGTGGAACGCATAGGCAGTATCGCAATAGCGGCAGCGCAGGGGGCATCCCGTCAGGCGGATGAAAAACGTCGGCCAGCCGACCGTGTCTGCTTCGCCTTGAAGCGACAGGAAGGTCTCGGTGATGCGCAATCGTGCCGCCGCGGGGACGGCGGCGATTTCGGCAGACATCCCCTCTCCTAGCGTCTTTCGGCGTCCAGGCGCCCGAGCCGCACCTTGCCCTCGGCGGCGGCTGGCGAGTCCGGGTACTCCTGAACGAGCCGCGCGAGCGATGCGCGGGCCGGTCCATAGCGCTGCAGCTCGTACTGGCAATAGCCGATCTTCAACAAGGCGTCCGGCGACTTTCTCGCGCCCGGATAGTCCCGGAGCATCCCCTCGAATGCCGCAAGAGCCGCGGGGTAATCGCGCCTGACGTAATGCGCTTCGCCGAGCCAGTACATCGCATTGGAGGCGAGTTCATGCTGCGGGTGGCGCGCCAGGAAATCGCGGAGCGCGGCCGCCGCCTGGTCGTATTTGCCTTCCTTGAGCAGGTTGAAGGCCGCCTGGTACTCCGCCTCGGGTCCCCCGGGAGCGACGCTGGCCTGGGCCGCCGTCAGCGCGGTTTCCGCCGCGCGCAAGCGCGTGTCGAGATCAACGTATTGGTCGCGTTGTTGCGCGCGCGAGCGTTCGAGCTCGTGCTGTACCTGTTCGACCTCGCCCCGCAGTTTCCGAAGCTCTGCGGTCAATGTTTCGATCTGGCGCGCCATCTCAAGCAAACCCTGATTCTCGAACTGACGTTCGACTGCGCTCATGCGCGATTCCAGCATGTCCAGGCGTTCGTTCTTGGATTGCGCGAGAGCGGGCATCGTGATGACACCCGCGAGCACCGCCGCGACAAAGGACCGCAATACGGTCATCGTCAAGTCGTCAGCGGCCGTAGACCAGTTCGACGCGCCGATTCCTCTCATACGCCGACTCGTCGCTTCCCGGAGCCGCCGGCCGTTCCTCGCCGTAACTGACCGTCGTCAGCTGGGCGTCGCCTGCGCCCTGCAGCATCAAGGCGCGGCGTACGGCCTGCGCCCGTCGTTCGGCCAGTGCGATGTTGTATTCGCGAGACCCGCGCTCGTCGGTATGGCCCTCGACCCGGACCTTCACGCCGCCCGCCGATGCCAGGTGTTTGGCATGCGTGTTGATCAGCGTGGCGTACTCGGGCCGGATGTCGCTCCGATCGAAGTCGAAGTAGATGATGTTGGCGACGCCCGCCGGACCGGGGCCAGCGGCACCCGCCAATCCGCCCTGGAGATCGCGGCCGTCTCCAACCTCGCCCTCACCTTGCCCGCTCCCTGCGGCACCCTCTTCGACCGTCGCGCCGGGACCATCCGGGACCGTGGTCGACTTCTTCCCACAGCCGCCCAAGATCAAGGTGCACAGGATCATCAACAGGACAGGCAACGATCGCATCTTTCGGACTCCTTGGTTCGACTGGCCTTTGGTCACGTGCCGCGCCCTTCTAACACATGGGGCTGCGGCGCGTCACGCGAGATCAATTGAGAAACGGTGACCAGGCTGGCTCTCGGACTTCGCCGCCACTCGCGGAGATCCGTTGCTGGATTCGGCCGTCACTGGAGACAATGGCGAGCGCGTCGCGCCCGCGCTCACGCGTGGTGTAGATGATGTCCGCGCCGTTGGGCGCGATCGAAGGCGATTCATCAAGCTGGCCGCCGCTCAGCACGCGCAGGGCGCCGCCATTGGTATCGACGGACCCGATCCGGAAAGCGCCACGATCAAGCGTGACGACTGCGAGCTGGCGGCCGTCGGGTGAGACCCGCGGCCGCGCGTTGTAACTGCCCTCGAAAGTGATCCGCCGCGCCCGGTCGCCAACAGCGAGGCCGACGTTGTAGATCTGGGGTGCGCCGGCCCGGTCCGAGGTGAAGTAGATCGACCGCCCGTCCGGCGCCCAGGCCGGCTCGGTGTCGATGGCATCGTCCTCGGTCAGGCGCCGGAGCTCCTGCGTCGCGAGCGTCAGCACATAGATGTCGACATTCCCGTCCTTGCGCGACAGGGTCAGCGCCAGCTGACTTCCGTCGGGCGAGAAGCTCGGCGCACCGTTGATTCCCGACTTTGCCGAAACGCGCACCTGCTCCCCGGTCCTGAGAGTCTGAACGTAAATCGACGCCAGGCCGCTGTGAAATGACACGTAGGCGAGCGACCGTCCGTCCGGGGACCACGCGGGCGACATGATCGGCTCCGGCGAGGCGAAGACCACGCGTTCATTGGCACCGTCGGCATCGGTGACGACGAGGCGATAGCTGCGCTTCGTCGTCGGGCCGTCGGCCGCGACATATGCGATACGCGTCGCGAACGCGCCGCGGACGCCGAGGATCTTTTCATAGACGGCGTCGGAAATCCGGTGGCTCGCGAGCTTCAGGGCATTGCGGTCCGCGGGCATGGCCGTGCCGAGGAGGCGCTGGCCATTCGCGACCGATACGAGTTCATATCGCACTTCGTAACGTCCGTCAGGCAATGGCGACAGGCGGCCGACGAGCACGTAGTCGATCTTGAGCATCCGCCAGTCCGCGGCATCCACGTCGCTCGCCCAGTGCGGCAACTCGAGCATTTGCGCGCGCGGCAGCGGCTTGAACCGGCCACTGCGCTCCAGGTCCGCTTGCACCGTCGCGGCGACATCCCAGGGCGCCACGCCTGTCGCCGTGTCCCACGCGAGCGGCACGATGGCAATCGGCACGGACTCGGCCATGCCACGAAGGATCTGGACGGTCAATTGTGCGCCGGCCTGGCCCACGGGCAAGGTCAGCGCAGCCAGTACGAGAAGTGCACGGCGGATCATCAGCGACGTGTTTCCTTGGGCGTGAATATAAGTTCGACTTCTCGCTCGAACAGCGCCGGCTCCGGCGGCGCGGGCAAGGGCGAGGCATTGCGCACCGCGGTTTCGATCGACTGGCGCACCGCCGCGCCGCCGTTGCAGGACCCGAATCGCATGCCAACCACCTCGCCTCCTGGAATCTGCATCACGTAGATCGTACAGCTTAGCCCCTGCGCGATGCCCGGTGGTTCAAACCAGCGTTGCTCGACATGCAGCTGGATTGCCCGCACATAACTCGCCTTCAGACCCTGGAATCCGGCGCTGGTTCGCGTCTCTTCGTCCGCGAGACGGGCACGCAGATCTGCTTCGCGCTCCTGCCGCAGGCGAGCCTCCTGGTCCGCGCTCTTCTTTTCCGCGGCGGCCCTGTTCTTTGCGTCCTGCTCGGCCTTGCGCTTGGCGTCGGCTTCCGCCTTCAGTTTGGCCTCGGCCTCAGCCTGGGCCTTCCTTTCGGCCGCCTGCTCCGCCTCGACGCGCTGTTGCTCCGCCTGACGCTTCTCTTCTTCCCGCTTCTGAACCTGCTCCTCTTCCATCCGGCGCTCTTCGGCCAGGGCTTCTTCCCGCTTCTTTTGCTCGGCCGCGACTCGCTCAACGTCGCGTCGCTTCATTCCTGCCGCCTGGAGAATCGCATCGTCGACGACGACCGCGTCGATCGGCAGCAGGATCGGCTGCGGCTCCTGGGTCGGCAGCGTCAGGCCGAGATACAGCAGCCCTGCGAGCACCGTATGCAGCGCGATCGACCAGCCGACTGGCGCGATGGGAGCACGCATTCCCGCCTTCATCGCTTTCGCTCAAGCTCCTCGAGCGCGCGCGCCGCCTTCGGGTCCGTCAGGAAGCCGATTTTCTTGGCACCCGACTGCTGCAACAGCACCATGCCTCGCACCACGCTCCCGTAAGGCACGCGCTCGTCTGCCTTGACCAGCACCGGCGTTTCGGGATCACGCCCGAGGACAGCCGAGGCGCGGCGCGCGACTTCAGCCTCGAGGATGGGAGCATCCTCGTCCCCGCCGACATTGAGGTAGTATCGGCCGTCGCGATCCACCGACAGCACCAGCGGCTCGCGGTCCTTCAGCAATTCCGGATCGATTGGCTGCGCGTCGGCGTCCGGCAACTCGACCTGCACGCCCTGGGTCAGGAGCGGTGCCGTGATCATGAAGATGATCAGGAGCACCAGCATCACGTCGATGTACGGAACGACGTTGATCTCGCCCATCAGTCGCCTGCGGCGCGGGTTCGCCGGCATCTCAGCCCCTCGATGCCGCGTGACGCTGCAACAAGGTCGAGAACTCGTCCATGAACGCGTCGTAACGCAGTTCGAGACGATTGACCTTGTCCGCGTAGCGGTTGTAGGCGACGACCGCGGGTATCGCGGCAAAGAGCCCGGCCGCGGTCGCGATCAGCGCCTCGGCGATGCCCGGCGCCACCATGGCGAGGGTCGCCTGCTGGACGTTGCCGAGCCCCTGGAACGCACCCATGATGCCCCAGACGGTCCCGAAGAGGCCGACGTAAGGGCTCGTCGAGCCGATGGTCGCGAGCGTCGCAAGGCTCGCCTCGAGCCGGTCGATCTCGCGCAGCTGCGCGACGCGCATCGTGCGGCGCACGCCCTCCAGCAGCTCCGGTGCGGGAACACCGGCCTGCGTGCGCAAGCGCGAAAATTCGCCGAACCCCGCCTCGAATATGCTTTCCAGCCCGACCGTCGCCTTGCCGCGTGTGCCGATTTCGCGATAGAGCTTGCCGAGGTCGCCACCGGACCAGAATGTGCTCTCGAATCGATTGGCCTCGGTCTCAGCCTGGCGAATCAGCCGGCGCTTGCGGAAGATGATCGACCAGGAGGCCAGTGACGCTCCGAGCAGGATCCCGATGATGGCCTGCACGACCGGGCCGGCCTGCAGGATGAGCTGAAGTACCGAATGCGATGAATTCAATGCGTTTCCTTCAAAGTTGCCCGGTCAGGGCCGCCGGCAACGGCCGGGGTCGCAGACTGTCGGACGCCAGGCACGCGGCTCGTATCGACGCGCTGACCAGGAGATCGCCATGCTGTGAACCCCGGCGTATCTCCTGCTGAAACACGACTGAGGCGCTCCGGAGCTCGTCGAGTCGAACGGACACGACGAGCTCATCGTCGAACTTCGCCGGCCGATGGTAACGGATGTTCGCTTCGACCACGACGAATTGCAGGCGTTTGTCGCGCAGCAGCGACGCCTGGTCGATGCCGAGCGAGCGCAGCCACTCGCTGCGCGCACGCTCCAGGAACCGCAGATAATTCGCGTAGTAGACGACGCCGCCGGCATCCGTGTCTTCCCAGTAGACCCGCACCGGGAACGTAAAATTCTCCACGGCAGGTAGCCTAGCCGCGAAAGAGCGGCAGGCTGGCGCCCGCCGCATCCGGCTGCGGCGGCTCGCGCCCGAAATGGCGCCACGCAGCCGGCGTCGCGAGACGCCCACGCGCCGAACGCACGAGAAAGCCCTGCTGGATCAGGAACGGCTCCACGACATCCTCGAGCGTGTCGCGCTCCTCTCCGAGGGTCGCGGCGAGGCTGTCGATTCCGACCGGGCCGCCCGCGAATTTCTCGATGACGGTCAGCAGGAGTCGCCGGTCCAGGATGTCGAAGCCTTCGAGGTCGACCTCGAGCAGGTCAAGCGCTTCCTTCGCGACCGCGGCGTCGATGTGGCCGGCAGCGCGCACTTCGGCGAAGTCGCGGACGCGCCGCAACAGACGGTTCGCGATGCGCGGCGTTCCGCGCGACCGCTGGGCGAGCCCGACGGCGCCCGCATCGTCGATTCGAAGTCCCAGGATGCCGGCGGCGCGCAGCACGATCTGGCGGAGTTCCTCGCGGTCATAGAAATCGAGCCGCTGCACGATCCCGAAGCGGTCGCGGAGCGGCGATGTGAGAAGACCGGCGCGTGTCGTCGCACCGACCAGCGTGAACGGCGGAAGGTCGAGCTTGATCGAGCGCGCGGCGGGCCCTTCCCCGATCATGATGTCGAGCTGGAAGTCCTCGAGCGCCGGATAGAGGATTTCCTCGACCACGGGGCTCAGGCGGTGGATCTCGTCGACGAACAGCACGTCGCGCGGCTGGAGGTTCGTCAGGATCGCGGCAAGATCGCCCGGGCGCTCGAGCACCGGGCCCGAGGTCTGCCGCAGGTTGACCCCGAGCTCGTGGGCGACGATGTGGGCCAGCGTCGTCTTGCCAAGGCCCGGCGGCCCGAAGATCAGCACGTGGTCGAGCGCCTCGCCGCGCCGCCGGGCAGCCTCGATGAAGATGCTCATCTGCTGCTTGACGGCCGTCTGGCCGATGTACTCGTCGAGCCGCTGTGGTCGGACGCTTCGCGCGAGATCCTCGTCTTCGCGCGTGGCGGCGGCTGCGGTGACGCGGTCCTGTTCGATCATCTGGAACCTCTGATTGGCCCCCGCATGAGGCGCGCAACGCACAGGGACCGGGCGATATTCGTCCCTGGCGGAGTCACTCGCCGCTCATGTATCACTTGATACACATCGCTCCTCATTTCGTGCCAGGGACGAATATCGCACACGGTCGCGC
>CAYPQX010000202.1:0-11675 GCA_964412975.1 uncultured Steroidobacteraceae bacterium | reverse complement strand
TCGCGAGCGCCGTGACACCGAGGTCGGGCCGCAGCCGGCGGATGCGAACCGCAAAGTCGCGCGGCGCCTCGCCCGTGGCGCGTTCGATGCCGCGGCGCCCGAGGCGAGCAACGAAGCGGCTGTAAGTCTGCACGGCCGGGTCGCCGCGGCGCGGCCGGAATTCCCAGGCCAGCCAGAAGATCAGGAGCGCGATTCCGAGCGCCAGGCCGGCTCCGAGTGCAAGGCCGAAGGCGCGCCAGTCCGGGTCGTCGAATCCGAGACTGTGCAGCAGCTCGTCCTGGCTCGCGCGGTTGAACTGGATGACCCAGTCGTTCCAGCGCTCATTGACGTTGTCCCAGACCATCCCCGCCTGCCACAAGAAGTTCGAATCGCGCATGAGTCCGCCGGGCAGCAGTTCGCCGCCCTGAAATACCGATTCCATTCCGCGCTCGATCCTTTCCGGCGCGATCGCAGCCGTCGGATCGACGCGCCTCCAGCCCGAATCGGCGAGCCAGACCTCCGACCAGGCGTGGGCATGCGACTGCCGCACGATCAGGTAGCCCCCGATCGGATTCCAGTCGCCGCCCTGGTAGCCGGCGACGACCCGCGCAGGTATGCCGGCAGCCCGCATCAGCATCGTGAAGGCCGAGGCGTAATGGCCGCAGAAGCCCTGGCGCGTGTTGAAGAGGAAATCATCCACCGAATCCCGCGCGAGGCCCGGCGGCGTCAGCGTGTAGTAGAAATCCTGCTTGCGGAACAGGTCGAGTACGGCCTCTATATAGGCGGAATCGCTGCCGGTGGAGGTGCGGAGGCTTTGCGCGAGTTCCGCCGCCCGCGGGTTGCGGCCGCGCGGCAACTGCAGGCTGCGGTTACGGAGCGCCGCCGAGAGTTCGTCGCCGGCGCGATAGCGCGGATACGAGCGCGCGTCGTATTGCAGCACTGCGTGCACGGGATAGCGCGTACGCAAGCCGAAATCCCAGGACTGGCGTGCGAGACCCGGCGTCCAGCGCTCGACCATGTCGAGTGCGAAGAGCATCTGCTGGCCCGTCGGCTCGAGCGTCACCGTGTAATCGACGGGCGTGCCGGCAGGAATCACGGGCGGACGGAAGAAGGATTGCGCATCGCCGCGCGACCACGTGTATCCGTCGAACTCGGACAATACGGGCCCGCGCCAGTACCGCAACGCTGGCGGCGGCGGGTTTTCATTGAATCGCACCCGGAATGCGACGACATCGTTGAGCGTGAGGTCGGAAATGTCACCGGGCGACATTTCATCCGTCAGGCCCGAGAGCGCCCGCTCGGCCGAGGGCGCTCCCCAGAAACTGCCGGCGAGACGAGGGAAAAAGAGGAACAGGACGAGCGCGATCGGCGCGGCTTTCAACAGCATCGCGCCCGTCGTGCGAAACGGCCGCAATGACGGGCCGTCCTGTCCGTGGCGCGAAACTTCGAGCAGCGCCGCCGCGAGCAGCCAGACGGTCGGCAGCACCCAGGCGGCTGTCGCAATGTCCTGCGCATAGAGAAACGCCGCGAGACAGAGGAACCAGCCGATGAAGATCAGCACCGTGTGATCGCGTGTCGTGCGCGTCTCGAGGAGCTTGAGTGCGGACATCAGGGCGAGGAGCGCCGTGCCGCCGTCGAGGCCCGTGATGGTCGAGTAGCCGAACAACACCGCGGCCGTGACGCCGAGTGCGATCAGCGTGCGCAGCAGCGTCCCCGGCATGCGCCATTCGCGGCGCTCGGCGAGCAGGCGCCAGGCGCAGATCGCGAGCACGAATCCCGTTACCCAGGGCTTGAGGTGCAGGAGATGCGGGCCGAGCGCCGCCATCAGACCGCCCATGGTCCATGCCAGTCGCCGGAAATTTTCCTTGTGCTCAGACGACATCGGGATCCGGCGCCTGGTAACGCGCAAGTGCGGCGAGGCAGCGGCGGCGCTGCGCATCGCCGGGTTGCGGCGGCAATTCAATCCCTGGCAGCCGCAGGCCGAAGGTCGCGCCGCGCGCGTGCGCGTCGACGATCCAGCGCGCGAGCACCGACAGGCGCGCCTCGAGGTCCGCGCCGGTCGCATGCGCGAGATCGAACACCGGCGTTGCTTCGCCATCGCCGCTGAACTCCTTGACCAGGATCTCGTCGGAGCGCGCGAATGCCTTCCACGCGATGCGCCGCGGAGGATCGCCGGGGTGATAATTCTTGAGTCCCGCGAAATCGTCTTCTCCGCGTCGTGCCGTGCCCCCGCCCGCCACGCCGGCTGCCAACGGCGGCGGCGGCGCGTCCGTCGCGGGCTGCGGATAAACGAGACAATGGATAGCGGGATGCAGCATGGCCCAGGCACGGAACAGGCCATAAGGAAAGCGGGTCGCGATCTCGATGCTGTCGAGGACGATGGTGCCGCGCCGCCGTGTCGGAAGGCGCAGGCTGACCGTGGATTCGCCGCCTGCCGCGACGGTCACCGGCAATTCGGGCGAGACGCCCGCGCTTGTCTCGAGTTCACAGCGCGGCGCGCCGCCGGGGTTCGCGAGCGCAATGCGGAAGATCGCGTCCTTGCCCGCGAACGGCGGCTCGGTGCCGGCCCCGCGCGCGATCAGTGTTTCGAGATTGCGATGACAAGCCTGCATTGCGACGAGACCGAGCGCCGCCAGCAAGAAGGTCAGGCCGAGACCCATGTTGTTTGCGTAATTGAGCGAGCCCAGCAGCATTACGAAGAGCATCAGGCCGAAGGCGACTCCAAGACCGGTCGGCAGGATGTAGATCCGGCCGCGGGAGAGTGTCACTGCGCCGTGATCGGGTCCCTGTCGCCGGCGAATCCAGTTGCCGAGCAGCCGTCTAAACCTTCCAGGGAAGCGCAAGACCGTGACCCGTCGTTCGTCGGTCAGGGAATCGGCACCGACTTCAGGAGCGCCGCCGCGATCTCATTCGGACTGCGCATGTCGGCGGCGTCGCGCGGGCGCAGGCGATGCCCGACGACCGCCGGCAGTACCGCCTGCAGGTCTTCCGGCAGCACGCCCGGCCGCCCGTGCAGGAACGCCCAGGCCTTGGCCGAGCGCAGGAGCGAAATGACGGCACGCGGCGACAAGCCGGCCTGGTGCAGGCTGCCATCGCGGGATGCGCGCGCAATCGCCTGCACGTAGTCGAGCAGCGCGTCGCTTGCGTGGATCTCCGCGACCTGCCTCTGCAGGCCGGGAATCGTCGCCGGGTCGAGCACGGCGGGCAGGTCGGCAAGCAAGTCGCGGCGATCACGTCCGCGAAGCAGCTGACGCTCGTGGACGGGCGCGGGGTAGCCGAGCTCGATGCGCATCAGGAACCGGTCGATCTGCGACTCCGGCAGCGGAAAGGTCCCGATCTGGAACGAGGGGTTCTGCGTCGCGACGATGAAGAACGGCTCCGGCAGGTTGTGCGTTTCGCCGTCGACCGTGACCTGCCGTTCCTCCATCGCTTCGAGCAGCGCGCTCTGTGCCTTGGGAGTGGCGCGATTGACTTCATCCGCCATCACGAGCTGGGCGAACACCGGTCCGCGATGGAACATGAAGCGTCCGCTCGCGCGATCGTAGACGGAGATCCCGATGACGTCGGCCGGAAGCAGGTCGCTCGTGAACTGGATCCGCTGGTACGACAGGCCGAGGACGCGTGCGAGTGCGTGCGCGAGCACGGTCTTGCCGACGCCCGGGATGTCCTCGATCAGCAGGTGCCCGCGGGCCAGCATGCAGCAAAGCGCAAGGCGGATTTCGCGATCCTTGCCGAGCAGGACCTGATTGAGGCTCGCGAGCGCCGCCAGCAGCTGGCCGCGCGCGGGATCGGATGTCTGCGACTGCGCGTTCATCGCAGCGAGGCTACCCGCTCGTGCTGCTCGGCAAGTTGCGCCAGTTCACGCTTGAACTCCTCGACGCGCTCGCGCTCCTGGGCGACGACTTCGGCGGGCGCATTGCGGACGAAATTGTCGTTGCCGAGCTTAGCCGAAGCGCGCGCAATCTCCTGTTCGACCTTGTTTCGACGCTTGCCGAGCCGCGCGAGTTCCGCCTCGACGTCGATGAGCCCGGCGATGGGCACGAGGATCCGCATTTCCCCGAGCAGGGCCGCGGCCGCCTGCGGCGGCGATTCACCGGGGGCCAGTACGGTCGCGCCCGCGATGCCCGCCAGGCGGCGGATCACGGCCTCATTTCGCGCATAGCGGGCGAGATCCCCGGTTGCGGCGCCCTGGAGGCGGGCCGGGATGCTCACGGAAGGCGCGATGTCGAGTTCACCGCGAATGCGGCGGACGCCCAGGATGAAATCCATTACCCAGCGCATCTCGGCTTCGATCTCCGGTATCGCGGCATCGGCCGAGGCAATGGGAAAGGGCTGCCGCATGATCGAGGAGCCGGTTACGCCCGCGCGCGGCGCGACGCGTTGCCAGATCTCCTCGGTAATGAACGGCATGAGCGGGTGCAGCAGCCGCAGCAGGGTCTCGAGCGTTTCGAGGAGCGTCCGGCGCGTGGCGCGGCGTGCGGTGTCGCTGCTCTCGGCAGACTGCAGGACAGGCTTGCTGAACTCGAGGTACCAGTCGCAGAACTCGTACCAGGTGAACTCGTAGACGGCCTGGGCGGCGAGATCGAAACGGTATTGCGCGAATCCCTCGCGCACGGCTGCGATCGTCCCGTGCAAGCGCGAGCGGATCCAGCGGTCGTACGCGGAAAACTCCTCCGGACCGCCGGCAAGCGGTGCGTCCGTCGACATCAGCACGAAGCGCGCCGCGTTCCAGAGCTTGTTGCAGAAGTTCCGGTAGCCCCCCACGCGGCCGAGGTCGAATCGCAGGTCACGAGAGAGTGTCGCGAGCGAGGCGAAGGTGAAGCGGAGCGCGTCGGTGCCGTGTGCGGCGATGCCGCCCGGAAACTGCCTGCGGGTCGCACGTTCGATCGCAGGCGCGAGCTGCGGCTGCATCAGCCCGGTCGTGCGTTTCGCGACGAGTTCCTCGAGCGCAATGCCATCGACGATATCGAGCGGGTCGATGACATTGCCTTTCGACTTCGACATCTTCTGGCCGTCCTGGTCGCGGATCAGGCCGTGCACATAGACCTCGCGGAACGGCACTTCGCCGGTGAAATGGAGCCCCATCATGATCATCCGCGCGACCCAGAAGAAAATGATGTCGAAGCCGGTCACGAGCACGCTCGTGGGATAAAATGTCCTGAGCTCATTCGTTTCGCGGGGCCAGCCGAGCGTCGAAAACGGCCACAGCGCGGATGAAAACCAGGTGTCGAGCACGTCCTCGTCCTGCCGGAGCGGGACGGAGACGGCGATGCCATGGTGCTTGCGGACCTCGGATTCGCTCCGGCCGACGTAGACGGCGCCGTCCGGCGCGTACCAGGCCGGGATGCGATGGCCCCACCAGAGCTGCCGGCTGATACACCAGTCCTTGATGTTGCGCATCCACTCGAAATAGGTCTTGTCCCAGTTCTCCGGCACGAAGCGGATTCGGCCGTCCTCGACCGCACGGATCGCAACGTCCGCGAGCGGCGCGATACGAACGTACCATTGGTCGGTCAGCCAGGGCTCGACGACGGCGCCGCTGCGATCGCCCCGCGGGATCGTCAGCCGGTGCGGCTCGATCTTTTCGAGGAGCCCTGCGGCCTCGAGATCGGCGACGATGCGCTTGCGCGCCTCGAAGCGGTCGAGCCCGCGGTAAGGTGCGGGCGCTGCGTCATTGATCTTCGCCTCGGCGGTGAGGATGTTGATGAGCGGCAACTGGAGCCGCTGGCCGACTTCGTAGTCGTTGAAATCGTGCGCGGGCGTCAGCTTGACGCAGCCCGTGCCGAAGGCCGGGTCCGCGAATTCATCGGCGATCAGCGGAATTTCGCGACCGGTAAGCGGGAGAGTCAGCGACCTGTCGGCAAAACCGCGATATCTCTCGTCATCCGGATGGAAGGCGACCGCCACGTCGGCGAGCATCGTCTCGGGCCGCGTCGTCGCGACCGTCACATGGCCTTTGCCGTCCGCGAATGGATAACGGATGTGCCAGAGGCTTCCGGTCTCCTCCTCGGACTGGACTTCGAGATCGGACACCGCGGTCTTCAGGACG
The DNA here is from genome assembly GCA_964412975.1 of uncultured Steroidobacteraceae bacterium. Classification (GTDB taxonomy): domain Bacteria; phylum Pseudomonadota; class Gammaproteobacteria; order Steroidobacterales; family Steroidobacteraceae; genus SCUD01. The sequence continues at coordinate 5,647 of CAYPQX010000202.1, read as the reverse complement.
GGATCCCAGTTGACGAGCCGCTTGCCGCGGTAGATGAGCCCGTCGGCATGGAGCCGGACGAAAGCTTCTTGCACCGCCTGCGACATTCCGGGATCCATCGTAAACCGGTCGCGCGTCCAGTCGACCGAGGCGCCGAGACGGCGCATCTGGCGTGCGATCGTGCCGCCGGATTCCTCCTTCCAGCGCCATACACGTTCGTTGAAGCGTTCGCGACCGAGCTCGTGACGCGTCCGGCCTTCGGCGTTCAACTGCCTTTCGACCACCATCTGCGTCGCGATGCCGGCGTGATCCGTACCCGGTTGCCACAGCGTGCGGTCGCCCGTCATGCGATGAAAGCGCGTGAGGGCATCCATGATCGTGTCCTGGAACGCATGGCCCATGTGCAAGGTCCCGGTGACGTTCGGCGGCGGGATCACGATGCAGAAGGGGGGCCCGTCGCCCGCGGGCTCGAAAAGGCCGCTTTCCTCCCAATGCCGGTAGATGCGCTCTTCGATGTCGCGCGGGGAGTAGGTCTTGTCCATGCGGCCGGGCGCGGCCTCAGTCTTCGCCAGGAGCCAGTTGCTCACGGAGTGCCGCGGCCACGAGTTCCGGCAGTGCGGCGCGCAGACGATCGATCACCCGCTCGAACATGACAGCTTCGATTTCACGCGCAGCGGAGTGCAGGAGCTCATCCGTCAGGTTCAGGGTCCGGGTGACCAGCAGGGCCTGCAACGCGGCGACGTCGTCTTCCGTCAGCAGACCCGAAGCGAATGGCGTTTCGGACTCCGCCACGCGCTCGGGCTTGGGGAAACTTCCGGTGGCGTGGAGTTCGACGACGTCGGTCAGGATCGGCAATTCGCGCACCGGATCGCGGCTCATGATTCGCTCCTCATCTCGTGCGTCTCGGGCTCGATCCCGCGTTCGCGGTAGAAGCGGAAGCGCTCGCGGCCGCGTTGCCTGCGTCCCGAGTCCGCATCGACGACCTCAGCGATGCGTTTGAAGCCGTCGAAACCCGCGGGAACCCCGGTTCCCAGGTTGACGACCAGGCCGCCGTCCGACGCATCGGGTTCTGCCGTATCCGCCAGCACGACCGGGGCCAAGGCGGGGGACGGCACCGAATCCGCATCTCCCGCGCGCCGGTGCGGCACGAAGCTCTTATCGGAAAATGTCCAGAGCAGCTGGTCGAAAGCGCCGAGTTCGCCGTCGGCGTCGAACTGCACGCGCACGCGATGGCGCTTCAGCCAGGCTTTCTCAACGAGCCGGCAGGCGAAGCGCAGGCGGGCACCCGGGTCGGAGCCTGTCAGCACGTAAAAATCCACGCGCGGCGCGGACACCGTTCAGGCTCCGTGCAGCAGCCAGTCGACGAGCAAGGGCACCGGACGGCCCGTGCTGCCCTTGTGACTGCCGGTGAGGTAGGCGCTGCCCGCGATGTCGAGGTGCGCCCAGCGCAGCCCGTTGGCGAACTTCCAGAGGAAGCAGGCCGCGGTGACGGCGCCGGCATCGCGGCCGGCGACATTGGCCAGGTCGGCGAAATTGCTCTTAAGCAGGTCGGCGTATTCTTCCGCGACCGGCATTCGCCAGGCGCGGTCGTCGGCGCGTTCGCCGGCCGCGGCGAGCGCCTCGGCGAGCTTGGCGTCGGGCGAGAACAGTCCGCAATAGTGGGCGCCGAGGGCGATCACGCAGGCGCCCGTCAGCGTCGCGATGTCGACGACGGCGCGCGGCTTGAAACGGCGGGCGAACGTGATGGCGTCACACAGGATCAGCCGGCCCTCTGCATCGGTGTTCAGCACCTCGACCGTCTTGCCCGACATCGAGGTCACGATGTCGCCCGGCTTGGTCGCGCGGCCGCTCGGCATGTTCTCGCAGGTCGGGATAATTCCGACCACGTTGATCGGGGCGCCGATCGTCGCAAGCGCCTTGATCGTCCCGAAGACGCTCGCGGCGCCCGACATGTCGAACTTCATCTCGTCCATTCCGGGCGGCTGCTTGAGCGAAATGCCGCCGGTATCGAAAGTAACGCCCTTTCCGACCAGCGCAATCGGCGCTTCGTCTTTCTTTCCGCCCCGGTACTCGAACACGATCAATTGCGGCGGCTCGTCCGAGCCACGGGTCACCGAGAGGAACGAGCCCATTTTGAGTCGCCGGATCTCGCGCACGTCGAGCACGCGGACGTGGACGCTTCCGTGCTGGCGTGCGAGGTTCTTCGCGGCAGCCGCGAGATAGGTCGGCGTGCACACGTTCGCCGGCAAGTTGGCGAGGTCCCGGGTGAGCGCGCTGCCAGTGGCGATGCCACGGCCGTCCTGGATGCCGCGGCGTGCCGCCGCGAGATCCGCTTCGGGCACCGCGACCCCGAAACGCGCAAGCTTTGGGCGCGGCGGCTTCTTCGCAGTCTTGAGGTCGGGTATGCGGTAGAGCGCATTCGATGCGCTTTCGACCGCATGGCGCACGGCGTAATACGGTTCGAGTCCCGGGACCGGCTCGCTTGCCAGGTAGGAAATCGCGTTTGCCGCACCGCCCTTGGCGAGCCACTGCGTCGCGGCGAAGATTCCCTTGCGGTAGGCCTTCCGCCCGTAGCTGCCGCGTGGGCCCAGGCCCACGAGCAAGAGGCGCTCGGCCGGGCCACGGCGGGTGGCGATGATCGGGAGCGTTTCCCCACTCTTGCCGGAGAAATCGCCGCGCCGCAGCAGGCGAGAGATGGCGCCGCCGCTCGCGCGATCGAATTCCTTCGCCGATGCGGTCATGACTGCGTTCTCGTGAATGCCCACGATCGCGCAAGCGGTCCTCTGGCCCGTTGCACCGGACTTGGTTGCCAGAAACTGCATGATTCCCGATCCCCCGAATGCTTTGCCCGCGGGCGGCATCGCCCGTTGAGTGCGTTGCCGCGCTGGTTTACCGTGTCCGCGTCAGTTTAGTCGAAAAGGACGGATCCGCGTCCCCGGATCCGCGCATTATCGGCCTTGTTTGCCACGATTGACCGTTACGTCCTGCGTGAAGTCGCGATAGCGCTCGCGGGCGTGACCGTCATCCTGCTCGCGATCCTCGTGAGCTACCAGTTGGCCCGCATCCTGGGCATTGCCGCAGAACGCGGATTCCCGCAGGACATCGTGTTTGCCCTGATAGCACTCACGACGCTCGAGAACCTCATGGTGCTCGTGCCGATCAGCATGCTGCTCGCGGCGATGCTGGCGCTCGGCCGGCTCTACCACGAGAGCGAGATGGCCGCCGTCCGCGCCTGCGGGATCGGGCCGGAACGACTCTACCTGCCCGTGTATGCGCTCGCCCTGCCGGTCGCGATCGGACTCGCCTGGCTGACGTTCGTGATCGGCCCCGAGGCGAGAAACGATGCGGAGGCGCTGCGCGGCCGCGGCATGCGCGATGCGCAGTTCGGGCTGCTCGAACCGGGTGCATTCAGGACCTATGCGGATGGGAAGGCAGTTTTCTATGCGGAGCAGAGCGGCGCAGACGGCCGGCTCATCAACGTCTTCATGCAGCACCATGCAGACGACCGCATCGAGGTTGCGACCGCGGCCTGGGCAGAACAGCGCGTGCTGGATGGCGGCCGCACCCAGATCGTGGTGCTGCACGACGGCGAGCGTATCGAAGGCGTTCCGGGACTACGCAATTTCCGGCGCATCCGCTTTGTCGAGCACGGGATTCCGGTGGTCGTGCCGGAGGCCGGTTCCGGACGGACGGTTCCCGAGCGCAAGCCGAGCAGCGAGTTGTTCGGGTCTGCGGAACTCGTCGACATTGCCGAGCTCCAGCGCCGGATCTCGCTGCCGGTGATGGTGCTCGTGCTTGCATTCGTCGCCGTGCCGCTCGCTGCGCTCCGGCCCCGAGAGGGGCGCTATGCCCGCGTGGCCGTCGCGATCCTGCTGTACTTCATCTATGCGAACCTGATTTCCGCCGCCCAGGTCTGGATCGAGAAGGGTCGCCTGCCGCCCGAAGCCGGCACCTGGTGGGTCCATGCACTGTTCCTGGTCGCGGGGCTCGTCCTGCTGCATCGGCAGAGCCCGCTGTTCGGCTGGCGGCGGCGGGCCAAGGCGGCGGCATGACGATCCTCGACCGGTACTTCGCGCGAACGGTGCTACTGCACACGCTGATGGTCATGGCGGTGCTGCTCGCCCTGATGACGCTCGTGACCTTCATCGGCCAGCAGGACGATATCGGCCAGGGCAGCTACGACGTGGCGGGCGCATTTCTCGTGACCCTGCTCCAGTTGCCGCAGCAGACCTATCAGCTTCTGCCAATCGGCGCGCTCATCGGGGCAATTACCGGGCTCGGCGGCCTGGCGCGTGACAGCGAATTGACGATCGTTCGCGCGGCCGGCGTGTCGGTCGGGCGCATTGCGTTGTCCGCGGCGCTCGCGGGACTCGTGGTGGCCGCGGTTCTCTGGGTGATCGGCGAATATTTCGCGCCGCCCGCGGACCAGTACGCGCGCCAGTACAAGATCTTCAGCCGCTATTCACAGCTCGAGTTCACCGGCAGCCGCAGTTCCTGGGTGCGCGAGGGACCCTGGTTCATCAATGTGCGCCGCCAGGCCGCCGAAAACCTGTTCGGCGGCGTGTTCGTTTACGAGCTCGATGCCGACAGGCGCCTGCGGCTCGTGGGGCGCGCAGAGACCGCGACGCAGGACGGAAGCGGGCGCTGGGTGCTTTCCAACTATGCCGAGACGCGCTTCGAGAGTAATCGCGTCGAGGCGCGCTCGAGCAACCGACTGGTGACCGACGCAAAGTTCAACGCCGATTTCCTCGGCGTCGCGGTCGCCGAGCCCGGTTCGCTGCCGCTCGCCGACCTGTACGCCTACAAGGAACACCTGAAGGCGAATGAACTCGATGTGACTGTCTGGGAAATCGCGTTCTGGTCGCGCATTTCACGACTGGTCGCAGCCGTCGTCGTCTGCGTGTTCGCGGTCCCGTTCGCCTTCGGGCCGCTCCGATCCGCCGGCGCGGGCGCGCGCACCGTGCTCGGCATCCTGGCGGGCGTGTTATTTGTCCTGTTGACCCAGACGCTCGAGAACAGCGGGCAGGTCTACGGCCTGAATCCGCTGCTGGTCGCATGGGGCCCGACGCTCCTGCTGTCCACTATCGCGGTCACGGCGATCTGGCGCACACGCTAGCCCGCAAGTCGCGTCACGCGCATCCCGCCTGCCAGGTCCTGCAGGCTTCGCGCCAGGCCGTCGAATGCAATCCAGGCGAGATTTGCGATTGCGGGCGCCAACAGCAGGCCGCCAACGAGGATCTCCTGCCACTCGTCGTGCCGCAGGAGCAAGACGGAACCCGCGACGGCCATCAACGTGAACGCGGCACCGATCGTGAATCGCACCACGGCGTCGGCCCAGTTGCAGCGCTCACCGTCCGCCGTCCGAAGCCGGAGTCGCCAGGCCTTCATCCCGAGAGTCTGTCCTCCGCGCGTCCAGCACAGGCCGAAGTAACCGAATGCGAGCAGGAAAAGCAGCACGTGATACAGATGGCCGGCGACGCCCTGCGTCGAAGTCAGGATCGCCTCGCCGCCTGACAGCGGCAGCAACGCAAACGTCGCAACGACGGCGAGCGCGAGCGTGAGCAGCAGGTCGTAGAAGAGCGCCGCGAGGCGGCGGAAGAGTCCGGCGGGAGCGCCAGTCGTGGATTCATCACCCATGCGGGCGCGGATACTAGCTGAAGACGCTAAA
>CAYPQX010000201.1:0-1604 GCA_964412975.1 uncultured Steroidobacteraceae bacterium | reverse complement strand
GGACCTGATCCAGCTTCGTCACCCCGTCGACGATCTCGGCGACTTCCTTGCCGAACTTCTGCTCGACCTCGGCCGCGGAGGAGGGCGTGTCCTCGACGACGTCGTGCAGGATCGCGGCGGTCAGCGTGGCGCCGTCGAGATGCAGTTCGGCAAGGATGTCGGCGACCGCGATCGGATGCGTGATGTAGGCCTCGCCGGACTGGCGCTTCTGGCCCTTGTGCGCGGTCTCGGCGTATTCGAACGCCTCGCGCACCCGGTCGACCTGGTCGGCCGGGAGGTAAGACTCGATCTTGGAAACGAGCTGAGCGATCCCGGGAGCGCGTCTTCCGCCCGGCAGCAGTCCGAGGATGGAAGACGCGTAGCTCATCGGATCGTGCCGCCCGGGATCAGTCTCCCAGGCCGAGCTGCGGGGCGCGGAAGTCGACGCCGAGGTCGAGCGGGTTCTCAGGAATCATCTCCTGCTCCGGCTCGGGATCCGGTTCGGACAGCAGATCGACCGTGATCTTGCCTTCCGCGATTTCGCGCAACGCCACCACCGTCGGCTTGTCGTTCTCCCAGTCCACCAGCGCCTCGGCGCCATTGACCAGGCGGCGCGAACGCTTCGCGGCGAGCAGGACCAGGTCGAACAGGTTGTCGACCGTACCCAGGCAATCTTCGACGGTGATGCGGGCCATGGAAAAGACCGTAATTTCAAATAATTGGACCGGAAATCATACTCGATCCGGGGTGCCCCCGGCTAGCCATGGCAAATGCCGCTGCAAGTCAGTCCTTGGGCGGGGCGCGGCGCGTCTTGCGGGTCCGGCGTTCCTGGCCGACGCGGGGCGCCCGGCTGAAGGCATCGACGTCCTCGACCCGGCGCATGCCGGTGCGGCGATCGTCGTGGTGCTGGTAGGTGCAGCGGCAGTTGTCGGGCCGGGAGCAGCCCGGCAGGGGCAGCATTGGCGCCTCGCGCGACAGCCAGCGACGGTCCGCGCCAGCCACCGCGGCATCGCAGGCGCGTGGCCCGGGTTTGACCGAGACGGCATGCCAGCGTCGGTCGGACACCCCGGGCGGGTCATTACCGGAATCCCTGGCTGCCATCGGATCGAGCCTCCCTGTGCCCGACCATGCTATCGAATCCATCGGGCCAATAAAGGGGTCGACTGGTGGGGCCTCAGGAACCGAGCAACTCGGCCACCAGCGCCTCGAGCCCGGGCCGGTCCGGCCGGCTGGCCTCGCCACGCCCGTCGAAAATCGCCTCAAGCGCAGCCAGCGCCTGCTCGAAATCGCGATTGACGACGACATAATCGAATTCCCGCCAGTGCGACATCTCGCTCACGGAATCGGCGAGCCGCCGGGCGATCGCCTGTTCGCTGTCGGTCTTGCGCTTGCGCAGCCGCGCTTCCAGTTCGGCCCGCGACGGCGGCAGGATGAAGATCTGCACCGCCTCCGGCAGGTGCTCGCGTACCTGGCGCGCGCCCTGCCAGTCGATTTCCAGGAGCAGGTTGCGCCCCTCGGCGAGGGCCGAGGCGACGACGCTCTGGCGCGTGCCGTACAGGTTTCCGAACACGTCGGCGTGCTCGATGAACTCACCGGCAGCGACCAGGCGCTCGAACTCCTCGCGC
>CAYPQX010000200.1:0-4326 GCA_964412975.1 uncultured Steroidobacteraceae bacterium | reverse complement strand
CAACTTGCTGATCCGGCGGCAGGGGCCAGGGGTGTACCTGGCGGATTCCGTTTCGTCGCACTGACCGTGGTGCGATACTTTGGCCATGCGGTAGAGGTATCCCAATGATCCGACCAATTCTGATTTGCGCCCTGCTGGCGTTTTCCGTCACCCCGGCCCTCGCCGGCAGCTTCGCCGCCACCTCGGCCGGTACCTCCGCCGCCGGCTCGTCGGCCTCATCCAAGACCACGTCCCCCGATAACAAAGTGGTGCTGCAAGCCCGCGATGACGCCGCGAGCTTCGTCGCCAGCGACGGACGTATCCGCGGCGTCCAACTGGAGGCGGCGCTGCGGCATCTGCGTGAGCACAATGCGGGTGCACAGCGCGCCAGCGACATGCAGCTGGCGCAGGCAATCCTGGCGTTGTGAGCCTCGGGCGCCGGCTGCGAACAACGTGGCCGTGGCCGGCGCTGTGCCTGCTGGTTTGCACTGGATCCGCGCAGGCGGCACTGCAACAGGAATCGGCCGACCGTTCACTGACACCGGCTGAGACAGCGGCCACGCAGCAACTCCTCGCTGACGCCGTCCAGCGCCTCCCCGCCATCTGGGAGAACGCGCTACAACAAGACATTGAAGTGAAGTGGCGCGACGACCTGCCCGCGCAGGTCCACGCCCGTGCACAGGCACGGCGGCTGCTGCTGGATCGCGCGCTGCTCGACGGCTGGATGGCACGTCCGCAGGATGCCGACATCGAGGATTCGGCCACGCGCGCGGCGCTTTCGGCGGTCATCCACGAACTGGCGCACTTCTACGACCGCACGCCGCAAGGCCGGCTGTCACGCGATCCGCGCCTGCTCGACCTTGCCGGCTGGCAGGTCAGCCCGATGCGGTTTGGCCTGCGCACCTCGGACAACGCCTTCAGCGATCGCAGTCCGGATCGCTACGAGCTGGATAGCCCGGCTGAGTTCGTCGCAGTGAATCTCGAATATTTTCTGCTGGATCCGGCCTACGCCTGCCGCCGGCCGGCCCTGTACCGCTATTTCGCCGCGCATTTTGGCAGCGTGCCGCCGCAGGCCGAATGTGCGCCCGACCTCGTGTACCTGCAGGTCGGCGCCGATGCCAGCCTGTCGCCGCTGCTCGAGCTCGACCCCGAGCGCGTCTATGCGGTCGAATACCTGCTCGCCGAAGGCAACGAGCGGGCGATGAGCCGTTGGGGTCACAGCATGCTGCGGCTGGTGATCTGCGCGCCGGGCCGCGCGCGCGGACCCGATTGCCGCTTCGACCTGCAGTACCACCAGGTGCTGTCGTTTCGCGCGTTCGTGGGTGACGTGCAGATTTCGAGCTGGCGCGGCCTGACGGGCTCCTACCCCTCGCGCTTGTTCCTGCTGCCGCTCGAGCAGGTGATCGAGGAGTACACCAAGGTCGAGCTGCGCGGCCTGCAGTCGATCCCGTTGCAGTTGGATGCGGCCGAGATCGCCGCCCTGCTGGAGCGCACCGCGCGACTGCACTGGAACTACGACGGCCGCTACTACTTCCTCAGCAACAATTGCGCCGTGGAGACTTTCAAGCTGCTGCACGACGGCGTGCCGCGGCTCGCCGACGAGCACCTGGCCAGCATCACGCCCACCGGCCTGCTGCGTCGACTCCAGCGCACCGGCATCGCCGATACCACGGTGCTGGAAGATCGCGACGAAGCCCTGCGCCTGGGCTATTACTTCGAAGCGTTGAGCGCGCGCTACCAGGCGATGTTCGAAGTGGCCCAACAGGCGTTGCAGCTACCGCAAGCGGAAGTGCAGGACTGGCTGGAACTGCATCCGGGCGATCGCGCGCCCTGGCTGGAGCGCGCCGACCTGCGCGCGAGCGCCGCGTTATTGCTGCTCGAACAGGCCGCACTGCGCCGCGAGGAACTGCTGGCGCGCGATGAACTCAAGCGACGCTTCCTGGGCCGCGATGCGGACCGGCACGCGGACGGCGCGGATGCGCTCGCCGCCGTGCAGGACGTCCTGCGCCTGGAGGGCTTCCTCAGCCGCCCGGCGGCGCTGCTGCCGGACACCGGCTACGGCCTGCCGCAAGTCGAAGAGCGCGAGACGCTGACGCAGGAAAGCCATCGGTATGCGGCGCAGTGGCGACAGCAGAGTGGCCTGCTACGCAGTGATGCTCGTCGATGGCTGCCGCCGCAACGGCAAGTCGAGCTGGATGCGACCGAGGCCAATGTCGATGCGCTGGGCGAGCAGTTGCGTCGCCTGCATCGGGATCAAGGTGGTTTGCAACTGCTAGATGATGGCCCTGAAGCCACGGATCGTAGCCTTTAGCCGCCGGGAGTACTCTATGCTCCTGCCGAATCAGGGGGACCGATGGCCATTTCACGCCGCAGCCTGCTGCGGAATGTCGGTGGTATAAGCGCGTTGTCCGTTCTTGGCAGCCGCGCCTGGGCCGCGATGTCGCGCCAGCAGCCCGAGCTGATCCTCCACAACGGCCACATCATTACTATCGATACGCGCCAGCCGATCGCGGAAGCGATCGCCATTGCCGAGGATCGCATCCTCGCGGTCGGTTCGAACAGCGACATCCTGGGTCTCGCCAGCAGCGGCACGAAGAAAGTCGATCTCGCCGGCAGCACGGTCGTCCCCGGTTTCATCGATGCGCACACGCATCCGGCCTACTCCGGCCGGCGGCATCTGCGCTTCTTGGACTGCGACCTGCGCTCGATCAGCGCCATCCAGGCAGCGATTCGCGAACGCGCCGCGCTCACACCTGCGGGTGAATGGATCGCGGGCTTTAAGTACGACGACACCAAGACGACTGAGCCGCGTTTCCTGACCCGCGAGGATCTCGACGCGGCCGCGCCGCAACATCCGGTCTACATCGCACATCGCGGCGGGCACACGGGGTACGTCAACTCGCTCGCATTGAAACGCGCAGGACTCTCCGAGCAATCCCCCGATCCGGCGGGCGGGAAGCTCGGTCGCGACCCCACCACCGGCCGCCTGACTGGACGCCTGCTGGAGACCGCAGCCGAATCGTTCGAAGCCTTGATACCCGCCTTTGGCGCCTACAGCCGGGCGGACGACCGCGAGGCCGTCAAGCTCATCTCGAACATGTTCGCAAAGGCCGGAGTGACTTCCGCGACCGACGCCTATGGCACGCCCGACGATTTGCGTGCGTACCAGGACTCCCATGCGTCGGGCGAACTGGTGACGCGGATCAACTGCATGATCTATTCGCAGCACATCGACGAGATGCTCGAGGCCGGCGTGCAGACGGGACTCGGCAACGACTGGGTGCGTGTCGGGGGCATGAAGCAGACCTGCGATGGCTCCATCTCCGAGCGCACGGCGCGGCTGTCACAACCTTACGTCGGCCGTCCGGACGACTTCGGCATCCTCGTCACCGAGGAGAAAGACCTCTACGAGCGGGCGCGCAAGGCGCACGAAGCCGGATGGCAGAACGGCATCCATGCGAACGGCGACGTGGGGATCCGGATCGTGGTCGGCATCTATGAACGGCTTCAGCGCGAGCTGCCGCGGCGCGACCCACGCTTCCGGATCGAGCATTGCACGCTGATCAACGACGACCTGGTCCGGCGCATGAAGGCGCTCGGCATCATCCCGACGCCGTTCTCGACCTACGTCTATTTCCACGGCGAGAAGATGCGGGAGTACGGCGAGGAGCGGCTGGATTCGATGTTTGCGCTCCGCAGCTTCATCGATGCGGGCATCCGGCCGACGCTGGCGTCGGATTATCCGCCCGGCCCCTTCGAGCCGATGATGGCGCTGCAATCCATGGTCACGCGGACCGACATCAAGGGTAAGACCTGGGGGCCGCGGCAGAAGATCAGCGTGGAAGAGGCTTTGCGCGTCGGCACGCTGAATGGCGCCTATGCGTCGTTCGAGGAGCACCTCAAAGGATCATTGGAGTCTGGAAAGCTGGCTGATCTCGTGGTGCTCGACCGGAATCCTCTCGTTGAGGATCCGATGACGCTGATTACGATTCCGGTCGAGAGGACGTTGGTTGGGGGACGGTGGGTGTACGAGTCGTGACCCGAAAAGCGATGGCACCGAAATTCGCTCTGCGACAAACGACAGATTTACCTTATCTGCGGCGTGAGATTCACTAGACCCACCAATTGGTGAAAACAACATGAAACCGGCACCAGCGTTTGTAAGAGATGTTCTGCGAGTTCTAGATTTAGGGAGTGGAGTCGCAGCGACGTCCCCCCGCTTTTGAGTAGCGGGTAGGTTTAGAGTCTAACCCCGGCTGACGTTGGTCCGTTTTTCGAACACCTCGTAACTAGAGTCTCGATGCCTCGGGGTCCGATTCCTGACCTTTGATCGCGAATTCACTCGGG
>CAYPQX010000199.1:0-5830 GCA_964412975.1 uncultured Steroidobacteraceae bacterium | reverse complement strand
GCCGGCACGAAGACGAAGAAGCAAAACGTGTTTGACGACTTCATCGCGGCGGCCGAGTGGCTGATCGCAAAGGGCTACACCTCGCCGCCGAAGCTCGCGATCAACGGCCGGAGCAACGGGGGGCTCCTGGTCGGCGCCGTGATGGCCCAGCGGCCGGAGCTCTTCGGCGCGACGCTGCCGGGCGTCGGCGTCATGGACATGCTGCGCTACCATACGCAGAGTGCGAACGCCTATGCCTGGTCCAGCGATTTTGGCACCGTCGAGGACGTGGACCAGTTCCGTGCGCTTCTCGCGTATTCACCGGTTCATAACCTGAAACCCGGACGCTGTTACCCGCCGACGCTTGTGACCACGGCCGACCACGACGACCGCGTCGCGCCCTGGCACAGCTTCAAGTTCGCGGCCGCGCTCCAGTACGCGCAGAACTGCGCGAATCCGGTCATGATCAGCATTGAAACGCGCGCCGGCCACGGCGCCGGCAAGCCCACCTGGATGCAGGTCGAAGACTGGGCGAACCAATGGGCTTTCCTTGCGAAGCACCTCGACATCCCTGGCGGGAAGTAGCCCGAAGCATTAAAAGGGGACGTTCCCCTTTTCCTTCGATCCTTCGGGAAAAGGGGAACGTCCCCTTTTAATGCTTCGGGAAGTCCTCGTCCGGTATTTCGGCGGGTTCGCCTGGAATCGCGTTTCGTTCTTCCAGCCAGCCGCCGAAATCGATCAACTTGCAGCGTTCGCTGCAGAATGGGCGGAAAGGATTGCCTTCCCATTCATGGCGGCGGCCGCAACGCGGACAGCTGACTTCCCGCGGCATCGAACTCAGTAGCAGGTCGCAAGCACGAAGCTTATGTCCTCGGACGCCTGCACCGGACGGCTGTGCACGTTGTTCCAGCGCAGGAAGCGCAGGGAGCAACGGTGATGGCTGCCGCTGACCTCGGGGAACAGCCGGGACGCTCCCGGAAGCGTGATGCGCAGAAGCTGCACCGGCCGGTCGCGCTCGAACATGATCTGGAAGTTCCCGCCGGTCGCCGTCTCCTCCTTGGGCCGCGCGTTCTCGCGCGTGATCCAGAGAAGTTCGGATACCGATTCACACAGCGGGCGGATCGTCGCGAGCCAGGCCGCGAGATCGCTCTCGCGCGCGTCCGGGTCGAGATTGAGCCAGTGATAGAAATCCGGCAAGTCGAATTCGCAGGTTCCGCCAGGGATCGCGCTCCGGTGCTTGATCGCGTTCAGGAACTCCGACTCCCGGAGCTTCAGCATGAAGTTCGCGCCCGCCGCGTTCAATTCCTCGCGGCGCCGCAGCAGCGCCGACAGGACGTTTCGAAGGCGCGCGGCGTCCACGCCGGGACGGTTCTGGTAGTCGCGGAGCACGGTCATCTGGCGCTCGAGTTCCTTCAGCACGTCGCCGCGCGCGTCGCCGCGCGAAGTGATCGCCAGGATCTCGAGCAGGCCCGAGACCGCGGAGCGGCTCGACCAGGCATTCGGCAGGCCTGCGTGATAGGAGAGCTGCTGCCAGAGGAACTCGAGGCGCATGAACGCGCGCATCCGCTCATTGAGCGGCTGCTCGTAAGTGATGGGCTCCGAATCGGGCCTCGGTTCCGGCGCTGCCTCGAACATCGCCCTATTTTGCGGCACGGATTCCATTTGCGTAAACCTTGCGGGCTGTGACGCCCGGCACGCTGTCGCGACAATGCCTCAGTGCGTTGCGGCCATTTGGCGGTATTTGCGGTCGAACTCGGCCACCTGGGACTCGAGAACGCCTGCTGGCCCGTCGTTCCCGATGACGTCGTCCGCGGCCGCCAGGCGCCGTTCGCGCGAGACCTGGGCGCCGAGCGCGCGAAGCGCTTCCGCACGGGTCGCCCCGTCACGCGCCATCAACCGCTGGATCTGGGTCTCCTCGGCGCAGTCAACGACCAGCACACGATCGACAAGTCCCTCGTGCCGGCCATCGACGAGGAGTGGAATCACGAGTACCACGTAGGGTCCCGACGCGCGCTCCGCTTCCTGGTCGAGTCCGGCGAGGATCGCGGGGTGGAGGATCGATTCGACGGTGCGGCGCGTGGCGTCATCCGCGAAGATACGCCGGCGCAGTGCGGCGCGGTCGAGGTGGCCGGTGTCGTCGAGGATGCCGCCGCCGAGCGCGTTGACGAGCGCCGCAAGCGCCGGCTTGCCCGGTTCGACGACGTCGCGCGCGATGTGATCGGTGTCGATCACCGTCGCCCCTTTTTCGGCAAACAACGACGCGACCGTCGACTTGCCGCTTGCAATGCCCCCCGTGAGTCCGATGCGAAGCATTGCGCGCCGCTCACCCGAGTCCCGCGACGTCGAGATAGCGCCCGACGATCTGTGGTCCCCAGAGAAGTGCGATCCATGCAGCGCCCGCGAGGTAAGGTCCGAACGGAATCGGCACGCCGCGGCCGTGCCGCCGGGCGGCGATCATCGCGATGCCGACCACGCTTCCGACAACGGCAGCGAGCATCAGCACGAGCGGCAGCAACTGCCAGCCGAGCCACGCACCGATCGCGGCAAACAGCTTGAAGTCGCCGTAGCCCATGCCTTCCTTGCCGGTCACCAGCCGGAAGAGCTGGAATACGAACCAGAGGAAAAGATAGCCCGCGATGGCCCCGATCACCGCATCTCGGAGTGCGGCCGGCGGCGCAAGGTCCGCGGCGTGCCAGAGACTCGCGATGAGCGCGATCCACAGCAGCGGGATCGTCAGGATGTCCGGCAGTAACTGGCGGTCGATGTCGATGCCGGTGAGCGCGATCAGGTACCAGGTGAAGACCATCGCGAGGGCCGCCTGCCATCCGAAGCCGAAATGCCAGGCGACGGCGGCAGTTGCGATGGCGGTCGCGAGTTCGACCGCCGGATAGCGCGCGGAGATCGTCGCGCGGCAGGCCGCGCAGCGCCCGCGGAGCCACAGGTAGCTCAGGATCGGGATGTTGTGGACCGAGCGGATCGGGGCCGCGCAGGCCGGGCAACGCGAGCGTGGCCTGAGGAGGTTGTAAGGCTCGGACTGTGCGGGCACGGACCGGCCCTCCAGTTCGGCCGCCTGTGCACGCCATTGCCGCTCGAGAACGAGCGGCAGGCGATGGATCACGACATTCAGGAAGCTGCCGATCGCGAGGCCGAGCAGGAACGCCACTGCGGCGAATACGGCCGGGTAAGCCGCAAGGAGCGCCACGGGCGAGGTCTCGGTCAGATCACGGCGCCCAGCTTGAAGATCGGCAGGTACATGGCGATGACCAGACTGCCGACCAGCACGCCGAGGATCGCCATGATGAGCGGCTCGAGCAGGGACGACAGGCCGTCGACCGCCGAATCCACTTCGAGTTCGTAGAATTCGGCGACCTTCGCGGCCATCGCATCGAGGGAGCCGGATTCCTCGCCGACCGCGATCATCTGGATGACCATGTTGGGGAAGAGTCCGGTGTTCTCCATGGCGCGCTGCAGGCGCTGGCCCGTCGCAACCTCGTCACGCATGCGCAGCACCGCCTGCTCATAGACGATGTTGCCGGTCGCTCCCGCGACCGATTCCATGGCCTCTACGAGCGGCACGCCGGCCGAGAACATCGTCGAGAGCGTGCGCGCATAGCGCGCAATGGCCGCCTTGACGAGGATGGGGCCGATGATCGGGATCTTGAGCGACATCCGGTCGAGCACCTCGCGGAGCGCCCGCGAGCGCTTTTTCATGTGCAGGAAGAAGACCACGCCGCCCGCGAACAGGAGTCCCATCCACCAGCCTGATTCCTGCACGAATTTCGAGAGGTCGATGACCGCGCGCGTGAACGCCGGCAGGTCCGCGCCGAATCCCTTGAAGAGCGCCTCGAACTGCGGGATCACGAAGAGCAGCAGGATCAGCGTCACGATCACGGCGACCGCGAGTACGGCGGCCGGATAGAAGAGCGCCTTCTTGATTTTCTTCTTGAGGGCCTCGGTTTTTTCCTTGTAGGTCGCGACCTTGTCGAGCAGCGACTCGAGCGCGCCCGCCTGCTCGCCGGCCTCGACGAGATTGATGTAGAGGTCGTCGAAATAGAGCGGGTGCTTCGCGAGCGATTCATGCAGCGTGCTGCCGCCCTCGATGTTCATCTTGATGTCGAGAATCAGCTTCTGCATGGCCGGCTTCTCGTGGCCGACGCCCACGATTTCGAAGGCCTGCACGAGCGGAATGCCGGCCGCGAGCATGGTCGCGAGCTGGCGGCTGAAAATGGCGATGTCCTGGGGGCTCGGCTTGCCGCCCGTGCTGAACAAGGTCCGCTGCTTGCGGATCCTGGTCGGCACGATGTTCTGGCGGCGGAGATCCGCGCGCGCATCCTGCTCGCTGACCGCGAGGATGCGGCCGCGGATCTTCTTGCCCTTCTTGTCCTTGGCTTCCCAGTTGAACTGGGTGTCCCTGGCAGCGACTGCGGTCGGCATGGTTTCGGTCGTCCTCTACCTTCAGCCGTGGATGTTAACGCCCGGCCGGATCACTCAACTGTGACGCGGTTGACTTCTTCGAGGCTGGTCAGGCCATCCCGGACCTTTTTGAGGCCCGCGGTACGCAGATCCCAGACCCCGTCCTTGCGGGCCTCGTCACGGATATGGGGGGCGCTTCCGCCCTCCAGGATGATCCTGCCGATCTGCTCCGAGACCGGCAATACCTCGTAAATGCCGATCCGGCCCTTGTAGCCGTCGGTGCACTGCGAGCAGCCGACCGGCTTGTAAATCTTGAAATCCGTTTTCGAAATCTGCTCCTCGGTGAAGCCCTCCCTCAGGAGCGCCTCGTGCGGGACGTCGAGCGGCGTCTTGCAGTTCGAGCACAGCCGCCGGGCGAGCCGTTGGGCGATGATGAGGCTGACCGAGGTCGCGATCGCGTAGGGCTTCACGCCCATGTCGACAAGTCGCGTCAGCGTCTGCGGCGCGTCATTCGTGTGCAGCGTCGAGAGCACGAGGTGGCCCGTCTGCGCCGCCTTGATGGCGATCTCCGCCGTCTCGAGGTCGCGCACCTCGCCGACCATGATGACGTCCGGGTCCTGGCGCAGGAAGGCGCGGAGAGCCGAGGCGAAGGTGAGCCCGACCTTCGGATTGACGTTCACCTGGTTCACGCCGGGCAGCACGATTTCCGCGGGATCCTCCGCGGTCGAAATGTTGGTGTCCTCGACATTCAGGATTGAAAGCCCCGTGTAGAGCGACACGGTCTTGCCGCTTCCGGTAGGGCCGGTCACCAGGATCATTCCCTGTGGCCTGGCCAGTGTCTTGAGGTAAAGATCCTTCTGGAACCCCTCGTAGCCGAGCGCGTCGATGCCCATCATCGCCGTGCTGGCATCGAGGATACGGAGCACGATCTTTTCGCCGAAAAGCGTCGGGCAGCTCGACACGCGGAAATCGATCGAGCGGTTCTTGGAGAGCCGCATCTTGATGCGGCCGTCCTGCGGCACGCGGCGCTCCGCGATGTCGAGCCGCGACATCACCTTGAGGCGCGCAGCGAGCTTGGTCGCGAGCTGCACCGGCGGCTGGGCGATTTCGCGCAGCACGCCGTCGATGCGCAGCCGGATGCGGTAATACTTTTCGTAGGGCTCGAAATGGATGTCGGACGCGCTTTTCCGGATCGCGTCCAGCATGATCTTGTTGACGAAGCGGACGATCGGCGCGTCCTCGATGTCGTCGCGCCCGGAATCCGAGTCCGCCTGGTCGTCGGCGTGCGAAACATCGAGGTTCTCGAGGTCGAAGTCTTCGTCGTGCCCGAGCGTCGGCATCGAGGTATCGACCTGCTCCATCGCCTTCTGCACGGCGCGCTGGAGCTTGTCGTCCTCGACCACCACGGCCTCGATCGAGAGACCGGTCTGAAACTTGA
>CAYPQX010000198.1:0-7993 GCA_964412975.1 uncultured Steroidobacteraceae bacterium | reverse complement strand
AGGTAATCGAATCAATCGCGCATGGTCGCAATGGGACGATGCCGGCGTACGGTGCGCGGCTCGATGCGACGCAAATCCGCCTGCTCGCGGCCTGGCTCAAGGCCGGCGCGCGGCCGCCCTAGAAGCGGACGGCGATTCCGGCGAGCGCCTCGGCCTGGAAGATCGTCGAGCCGCTCGCGACGATGCGACAGACGCCGCCATCCAGGTCCGAACGGCAGAAGATGGCGCTGTCCGTGTCAACCAGGGTGAGGTAACCGCGCCCCTCGAAGCGGAGTTCCACATTCTTGCCGAGCGGCACGGCGAGCCCGAACGCCATCGAGCCGGAGAAATGCGTCCGGTCGTCGGCGCCCGCAGCAGACGACGAAAACCGCGTTGCGCCGAGTCCTGCGGCGAAATATGGCTGGGCGCGTTCATAACCGCCGAAGGGCAGCGTGCCGCCGATGTGCAGGTACTCGATGTCGACGCCGTGCGACTCGACGCCATCGTCCACTTCGGATCCCTGGCGCGAATACCAGAGCTGGTAAAAGCGATCGTCGCCCTTGGCGTAACGTAGCTCGAGCGCAATCGCAAAGCTCCCGCCTTCGTCGAAGTCGGCGTCTTCGCCGGTATCCACGTTCTCGAGGCTGCCTCCCATGCGGTATCCGCCGTGCAGCGCCGCCTGGAATAGCGGCAACTCGTCCGCCTGCGTTGCGGGGGCGGCAAGCAGCAGTGCGAGAGCGATGAGGTTCAGGCGTTTCAAGCGCCGACGACTATCGCACAGGAGCGCAAATCCTGCCATTGTGGTCACGAAGCAATTGGCGATGGCTACAATTGGGGCGCGATGCGCATCAACACCGACCAGCTGGCTCGTTCACTGGACAAGGGCCTTGCGCCCGTCTGGCTGATTACGGGCAACGAGGCGCTCTTGACCGGCGAGGCGGCGGATGCCGTGCGTGCGCGTGCGCGCGCCGACGGGTTTACCGGCAGGGAATTGTTCATGACGGACCGCGGTTTCGACTGGTCGGAGCTCTCTGCTGCGACCCGGGCGCTGTCGCTTTTCTCGGAACGCCGCATCATCGAAGTTCGCATGCCGTCGCCGCGCCCCGGTAAGGTAGGCGGCGCGGTGCTCGCGAAGCTCGCGGTCGATCCCGGGCCGGACAATCTCCTGCTTGTCGTGACGACGTGGCCTGAAAGGGAAACCTGGTCGAGCGGCTGGTTCAAGGCGTTCGAGAAGAACGGCGTCCTCGTTCAGGCCTGGCCGGTCGAAATCGGCCGCCTTCCGCAGTGGATCGCGGGTCGCGCGGCAAGGCACGGATTGCGCTTCGATCGCGACGCCGCGGAACTCCTCGCCGAGCGGGTCGAAGGAAACCTGCTGGCCGCGCACCAGGAGATCCAGAAGCTCGCCTTGCTCCATGCGGGCGGGCAGATCGGCGCCGATGAAGTCCAGGCTGCGGTTGCGAATAGCGCCCGCTACGACGTCTACCAGGTGGGCGAAGCGGCGCTTGCGGGCGATGTGCCGCGCGCGCTCAGGATCCTCGAGGGACTGCGCGCCGAAGGTGCCGAGCTGCCGCTCGTACTCTGGGCCCTTTGCCGCGATTTGCGGGCGCTTGCCGATGCACGGACCGGACACGGGCGTCCGGCCTACGGCGCGCAGGCCGAACGGCGCGCGGTTCTGTTGAAGCAGGCGGTTGAGCGCATGGCCGGTGAGCCGCTCGCGCCCCTGTTTGCGGCTGCCGCAGCCGTCGATCGCCAGATCAAGGGCGCGGCCAAGGGCAAACCGTGGACTTCGCTGACCGGCCTCGTTGCGGTGCTCGCGGGCGCGCGCCTGCCGATTGCGCCGGCCGCCTGAGGCCGGATGCGCCCGATCGGTGTTTTCGGCGGGATGTTCGACCCGATCCATTACGGGCACCTGCGCACGGCGCACGAACTCCATGAAATCCTCGGTCTCGATACGCTCGCCTTCCTGCCGGCAGGCGATCCCCCTCACCGGGCAGCACCGCTTGCCGACGCCGAAACCCGCCTCGCGATGGTGTGGGCGGCGGTGGCAGACGATCCGCGATTCTTCGTGGATGATCGCGAGCTTCGGCGCACGGGTCCCTCGTACACGATCCTGACGCTCGAGGAGATGCGTGCCGAGCGTGGCGGGCAGCCGATCGTGCTGATCATGGGCATGGACGCGTTCGCCGGCATCGATCGCTGGCATCGTGCCGGGGACCTGCTTTCTTTGGCCCACCTGGTGATCGCGCTCCGGCCGCGGGCAGCGATACCCCATGCCGGCTTCGCCGCGGAACTCCTGCACACCCGGCGATGCGACGATCCCGCCCGCCTGTCCGCGGCGCAGGCCGGGCTGGTCTACGTCAGCGAAGGCACTCAACTCGACCTGTCCTCGAGCGTCGTGCGCGACGTGGTGGCCTCGGGGCGCGATCCGCGCTACTTGATGCCCGAGGCGTCGCGTAGGATCATCCTCGCCAGGGGCAGCTACGCCCGGCCAGGTGAAACGAAGGAATGACCGCCACGAGAACGAAGAGAAAACGCACCGCCCCCATATCCAAGAAGACCAGGAATGCACCTGGCGCCCTGACCCGAATCGCCGTCGCCGTCCTCGAAGACATGAAGGCCGTCAACGTCAAGGTCCTCGACGTGCGCAAACTGACCGACGTCACCGACACGATGATCGTTGCCACTGGCAATTCGGACCGGCACGTCAAGTCGATCGCCGACCGGCTGATCGAACGCTGCCGCGAGGCGGGCCATCGCGCCTACGGCGTCGAGGGCCAGCGCGAAGGCGAGTGGGTGCTCGTCGATCTCCAGGACCTGATCGTCCATGTCATGCTGCCGCGCATCCGCGAGTTCTACGGACTCGAAAAGCTCTGGGACCTCCGTCCCGCGCAGCGCGTACCCAAACTCGCCTGAGCCGCGGTTATGAATCTCCGGCTGATCGCGGCCGGCACGCGCCTGCCTGACTGGATCAACGAGGGCGTTGCGGAATACGGCCGGCGCTTCGGGCGGGGACTCAGGTTTGAACTCGTCGAGGTGCCGCTCGCGCGGCTCGCCGAGCGGATGAAGAACGCGATCGGCGAGGGCGACTATGTCGTGGCGCTTGAAGTGACGGGCAAGGCAATGTCGACGCAGGAGCTTTCGCGATGGCTCGCCGTGCGCATGGCCGGCGGCCGCGACCTGGCGTTCCTGATCGGCGGACCCGAAGGCCTCGATGCCGAGTTGTCCCGGCACGCCGATCTGCGCTGGTCGCTTTCGCCGTTGACCTGGCCGCATGGGCTCGTCCGGGTCATGGTGGCGGAGCAGCTCTATCGTGCACACAGCGTGCTGAAAGGACATCCCTACCACCGCGCCTGATCGGGTGCCTTAGGCTATCCTCGCCGTTCAATGGGTTACGACTCTGTTGTCCTGGCCTCGACGTCGGTGCGCCGCAGCCTTCTCCTGGCCCAGATCGGCGTGCGGCATCGCACCCATGCCGCCAATCTCGACGAAGATCCGCTGCCGGGCGAGAGCCCGGATGCCTATGTGCAAAGGCTCGCGCGCGACAAGGCGGCGGCGGTCGTTGAGGCGCTCGGCGGGCGTCCGGACTGCCCGGTACTCGCCGCCGATACGACGGTCGTGCTGGATCGGCAGATTTATGGAAAGCCGGCGGATGAGGAGGCGTGTGTCGAAATCCTCTCTGCGCTATCCGGCCGCCGCCACGAGGTGCTGACCGCAGTTGCGCTTCAGGCCGGCGACACGCTGCGTTCGGTGCTCTCGACCAGCCGCGTGACGTTTCGTGTTATCCCTGCCGACGAGTGCAGGCAGTACTGGGCAACCGGCGAGCCGGCCGGAAAAGCCGGCGCTTATGCGATCCAGGGACTCGCCGCGGTCTTTGTCGCGACGCTGGAAGGCAGCTTCTCCGGCGTGATGGGACTGCCGCTGTACGAGACGGCGGTGCTCCTGGACGCCACCGGCGTGCGCCGCTGGCGGGTCCTGTGAATTCCCGGAACGCCGTCTGTGCCGGACTTGTCCAATTTGCGGCATTGAAACTCGGCGGCCGGTCATGAATTCCTGGATGCAATGGACGCAGCGGATCTGGCGCTGGATCGCCGCGCTCATCGGGCTTTCCGCGCTTCTGGTTGCCGTCGGTATCGGCGCATTCCGTCTCGCCATCGACCTGCTGCCCGGCTATCAGCAGCGCGTGGTCGAGCGCGTGCGCGAGGTCACGGGGCTGACGCTCAAATTCGACTCGGTTTACGCGCGCATCGGCCGTTACGGGCCCGAGGTCGTGTTCCAAGGCGCGCGTGTCCTCGCCGAGTCCGGCGATCTCGCGCTCGTCACCGCGGAATCCGGCCGGGTCAGCCTTTCGATACCGCGCACGATCTGGTTCCGGCGCATCGAGGTCGGGCGCGTCGCCTTCACGCGCCCGCGGCTCAGCTTCGTGATCACGTCCGACGGTCGCGTCGAGCTCGTCGGCCAGTCGGCGCTACAGCAGCCGGACACCGAGCGCCCCAAGTTCACTCTCGACCGCTTGCCGCGCGGTCACTTCGCGGTCACTGATGCGGTGCTCGACGTCCTCGATCTCCGCTCGCAGCAGGGCCGCTTCCAGTTGACCGGTGCCAACGTCGACGTCGTTCGCGAGGGCGATGACATTGTGCTGAATGGCCGCGTCGAATTGCCGGAACATCTGGGCTCGTTCATCGATTTCGAAGGGGAGGCGAGCGGCAGGCTCGCGGAAACCGAATCCGTCGCCTGGCGCGTGAGTGTCGATGCACGCAATCTCGACCTCGAGCAATGGGCGGCAACGCTCCCGGACAGTTTCATCGTGCCGGCTGCCGGCCGCGGTTCCATCCGGCTGTCTGCGCGCGGCACCGGCTCCGAACTGGCGAGCCTGCGGCTCGAACCGAAGATTTCAGGCCTGCGCTTCGCGCAATCGCCCGCGGAGTTTTCGCGTATTGCGGGCGACATCCGCGTCCAGCGCGATGCCGGCACGACCTCACTCCAGGCGACGGGCCTCGAGTTGTCGCGCGCAGGCGCCGCCTGGCGGCCGACGAGCCTCGAGGCGCATCTCGTGCAGAAGGATGGGCGCGTCGCGACCGTTGCGGCGCGCGCGGACTACCTGCGCATCGAGAACCTGACCGTGTTTGCCGGACTCCTGCCGCCAGGCACGATGCGGGAGCGCCTGCTGACGCTCGCGCCGCGTGGAGAACTGTTCGGGCTCGACATCACCGTCATCGATCAGGGCGCGAAGCGTTTGCCGGACATTACGGGCCGGCTTCGGTTCAGGGACTTCGGTTTCGGCCCGATCGGAAAGGCTGCCGGTATTACCGGTTTCGACGGTGCCGTCGAAGGCCGCGGCGCCGGCGGTGTCGTGCACCTCGCGACCCGCAACGCGACGATCGACTGGCCGCAGCAATGGCGCGCGCCTGCCGCGCTCATGAAGGGCGACGGCCGGATCGAGTGGCAGCGCTTCGGCGACGGCGTGCGGTTGTGGCTCGACGACGCATTCGTGGACGGCGGGCACGGCGTCGCGCGCGGCAAGTTGCGGTTGCTGCTGCGCCCGGGCGAGCCGCCCCTGATGGACCTCCGCGCCACGGCCTCGAATTTCGACGTGACCCACCTCTGGCGTTATCTGCAGACAGGTCGCCTGCAACCCAAGACGATCCGCTGGCTGGACGCCGCCTTCCGCGCGGGCCGCGTGACCGATGCGGAGGTATCCATCACCGGACCGACGCGCGGATTTCCGTACCGCGAAGGCGAGGGACGGTTTCACGCGAGCGGTCGTGCCACGGACCTTGGCCTTCACTTCGCGCCCGGCTGGCAGGAGCTCCGCGGCGTCGAGACCGAATTCGAATTCGACGGGCCGGCGCTGCATGCGGTGGCCAGTCGCGGAAGCATCGGCGGCGTGCTGTTCACGCAGGCAGAAGTCAACAGCGCGGATCTCCGCGACGCCGTCTTCGCGGTGCGCGGGTCGACCCGGACGGATGCAGGCCGCGCGATCCGCATGCTGCAGGAGACGCCGCTCGCGCCGTCGTTCGGCGCCTTGTTCGCGGATCTGGCCGGTTCGGGACCGGTGTCCGCGGAGCTTTCGATGTACCTGCCAATCAAGGACTTCGAGCGCCGTGTCGTGACCGTCATGGCGAACCTGGATAGCGTCACGCTCCGCCACCGGCAGCAACCCTTCGAGGCAACCGGGATCGCGGGAGACCTCTGGGTACGAAACCGCGAGATTCATGCGCCCGCCCTGACCGGCAGGGCGCTCGGCGGGCGATGGCAGGCGGTGATCGACACGACGACGTCCGCCAGCGGCAATCTCCGCACGCGGGTTAATGCGCAGGGAAGTGTCCAGGGGGAGGCACTGCAGCCGATCGCACACCTGCCGAAGAACGCGGGGATTTCGGGAATCGCGAACTGGCGCGCATCGCTCGACGTCGAGCGCTACGTCGATAAGAATCGGCCCGCACGCGGTACGGTGCGCTTCCGCAGCGACTTGCGCGGGCTTGCGTCAGACTTGCCGCAACCATTCGACAAGGGCGCGGACGCGGCGCGCCCGCTCGACATGAGTCTGAGTTTCGACGGCACCAGCGGTCCGCGCATCGAGGCTGAGCTCGGCGGCGACGTGCGCGCGCTGCTGCAATGGCGGAGTAGCGCGGGTCAGGCACCGGTGGAACGCGGGATCGTGACGTTCGGCGGCACCGCGCCCGAGGCCTTGCCTCGCGCCGCGGGCTTGTGGCTGACCGGACGGATCGAGGCCGTCAGCCTGACCGACCTGCTCGATCTCCAGTGGAACGAGCCGCGCGGCCGTCCGATACAGGAATGGCTCGGCGGGGCGGACCTGTCGATCGGGCGCTTTGAAGCGCTCGGTTACGCGTTCACGAACGTGAGCGGCCGGCTGCGACCGGGCAATCGCGCCTGGGACGTCAGCGTGAACGGCGACGCCGCGAGCGGGCGTGTCGTCGTACCGTTCAAATTTCCCGGCGAAGTGCCGATGCTGCTCGACCTCGATCGCCTGAATCTGGGTGAACGCGTGACGCAGGCCGGCAAGCGGCCCGATCCGGATCCGCGGAAGTTGCCGGCCATCCGCATCGACCTGCGCGATTTCGTTTCCGACAAGCGCAGCTTCGGTCATGTGAAGGCGGAACTCGCGCGCGGCACGGCCGGCATGACGCTGAACCGCTTTACGATGCGGCATCCGGCCTTCACCGCCGAAGGCCGCGGAAGCTGGCTGATGCGCGACCGGGCCGCCGAGTGCCAGCTCGATTTCGATGTGGAGACCGGCGACGTACTGGGTTTCATGAATGCGATGCAGTTGGGCGCGCTCATCGAAGGAGAGGAGGGCCATGTATCGGCCCGGCTGAGCTGGCCGGGACCGCCCGGGATGAGCGCCTTGGGCCGGCTTTCGGGCCGCATCGAGATATCGGCCGTGAATGGCAGCCTGACCTCGGTCGAGCCGGGCGCAGGCCGAGTGTTCGGACTCATGAGCCTCGCCCACCTGCCGCGCCGGCTCGCGCTCGATTTCGGCGACTTGACCGGCGAGGGACTCTCGTACGACACCCTGCGGGGCACATTCCAGTTGACGGACGGCGATGCCTATACAGACAACCTGACGCTACGAGGTTCGGCGGCAGAGATCGGCATTGCGGGCCACACGAGCCTGCGTGACCGTACTTATGACCAGACCGCGGTCGTCACGGGCCAGCTCGGCGCTTCGCTCGGCGTCGCGGGCGCGCTCGCTGCGGGTCCGGCGGTCGGCGCGGCACTGCTCTTGTTCTCGCAGATATTCAAGGAGCCGCTCAAGGGTGTCACGCGCGGCTACTATCGCATTACGGGCAGTTGGGACGACCCTCAGGTGCGCCGGATCGATGCTCGCGAAAAAAAGGACGATCGCCAGGTGTCGCAAGGACCCTCATGAGCCAACCCATTGTCGCCGCCGTGCAGATGACTTCCTCGGCCAATGTCGCACGCAATCTCGAAACCGCGCGGCGACTGCTCGCCACGGCCCGCGATCGCGGCGCCTGCCTCGCCGTGCTGCCCG
>CAYPQX010000197.1:0-6688 GCA_964412975.1 uncultured Steroidobacteraceae bacterium | reverse complement strand
TCGTTGAGGGCTTTCAAGGCGTCGCCGATGCCGGACAGGTCGCGAAACTCGGCGAGTCCTTCGTCGGGACTCACGAGCAGGGTTTCCTGGATGCCGCTTCGAGCCGCAATCGAGGCCGCGGCTTTCTTCGCTTCAGCTTCGGTCGTGGACATGCGGAGATAAACCGAAAGTTGCACTGTGTCGCCGAGGCCGGCGGTCGCCGTGCGCATGTTCGAGACCGCGACATAGAGCGCCGCGGGCAGTGCGAGCGCGATGCCGATGACCACGATCGTGAGTGCGGTTGCCAAAGGCTGGCGGGCGAGCCGTCCCAGCGAGCCGAGGAGCGCCTGCGCGTGCCGCTCGAAGAAGATTGCCAGGGCGTCAGGCAACGGCATTCGGAAACCCTGCGAGCCGGCCCTGCTCGATGTGCACCCGGCGCACGCGGAAGCGCTCGAGCAGGTGGATGTCATGGGTCGCGACGAGCACCGTGACGCCGACGGCGTTGAATCGCTGGAACAGGTTCATGACCTCGAGCGCCAGGTCGGGGTCGAGATTGCCGGTCGGCTCGTCGGCGATCAACACCGGCGGCTTCGTGATGACGGCGCGCGCGATGCCGACGCGTTGCTGTTCTCCGGCGGACAATTCGAGCGGGAACGAGCGTTCGCGGCCGAGAAGTCCCACCTGGTCGAGCGCCGCGCGCACGCGCTTGTCCATTTCGCGGCGCGGGACTCCCGCGATCGCGAGCGGAAGCGCCACGTTGTCGTACACCGGCCGGTCGTCCAGGAGCCGGTGGTCCTGGAACACGATTCCGACCTGGCGGCGGAATGCCGGAATGGCGGAGGGGCGCAGCGTCCCCGTGTTCCGCCCGTTGACGACGACCTGGCCGCGCGTCGGGCGTTCGAGGAGCGCGATGAGCCGAAGGACCGTGCTCTTCCCCGCGCCGGAATGTCCGGTCAGGAAGGCCATTTCCCCGCTATCGAGCTCGAATGTGAGTTCCGACAGGGCCTCGCGGCCATTCGGGTAACGCTTGAACACGCGGTCAAAACGGATCACGTCGTGCCACCTGCCGGCCGTAGAAGCCCCTCGACGTAGGCCTTCGCGTCGAAGATACCGAAATCCTCGGCCTGTTCGCCAACGCCGACGAAGCGGATCGGCAGGCCGAAGCGGCGCGCAATCGCGACGACGATGCCGCCTCTTGCCGTCCCGTCGAGCTTGGTCACGACGATGCCGCTCACGCCGATCGCATTCCTGAACTGTTCGGCCTGGCGGAGCGCGTTCTGCCCGAGTCCGGCATCCAGTACGAGGAGCACCTCGTGAGGGGCATCCGCATCGAGCCGCTTGATCACGCGGGCGATCTTCGAAAGTTCGTCCATCAGGTGGGATTGGGTGTGGAGGCGGCCCGCGGTATCGGCGATCAGCACGTCGACGCCGCGCGCCTTGGCGGACTGCAGCGCATCGAAGATCACCGCCGCGGGGTCCGCGCCCGGGGCCTGGGAAATGAGCGGAATACCGTTGCGCTCCGCCCAGACGGCCAGCTGTTCGACGGCTGCCGCCCGGAACGTATCGCCGGCCGCGAGCATCACGGTGAGTCCCTCGTCCTTCAGGCGCTTCGCCAGCTTGCCGATCGTCGTTGTCTTGCCCGAGCCGTTGACGCCAACGACCAGGATGACGAATGGCTTGCGTGTCCGGTCGACGGCGAGTGGCTGCTCGACCGGTTTCAGGATCGAGATCAGCGAAGCCGCGAGGGCGCCCTTGAGCGCGTCCGCGTCGGCGAGCTCGGCGCGCGCTACCTGCTTGCGCAGGTCGGAAAGCAGTGACTGCGTGACTTCGACGCCCATGTCCGCGGCAAGCAGGCCGGTCTCGAGTTCCTCGAGCAGGGCATCGTCGATTCTGCGGCCCGGGAGCAGGTCCCCGACCCAGGAGGTGCCGCGATTGACGCGCGTGCGCAGTCGCGCGAAGAAACCGCCTTCGGCCGGCGTCAAGGTTCCAGCAGGCCCGGATTCGCGACGACGAACGCCGTGCCGCCGGTCGCGACGAGGGACGCCGCATGCGTCTGCATCTCAGTCGTCACCGCGAGGCTCGCCGTCGGGTCGAGCAACGACCCATGAGAACCTGACAGGAAATGCACCCAGGTCCCTGTGCCTGCGGCCACCGGCGTCGGTCCCGCCGCGCTCGCCTTGACGAAGGTGGCCGCATTGATGAGCCGCTGCGTCGCCGTGTTCGGCACGACCGTGTCGTTGAACACCTGGGAAAGGACCACTGGCCGGGCTGCGACGGCCGCTGCGATGTAATTGACCGGGTCGCCTGAATCGACGACGGCCTGTGCGTCACGGAAGAACTGCTCATAGAGCGTCGTGCCCTGCGTGAGCCCCGCGGCCCCGAGTCCGGCGTTGATCCGCGGTCCGAGCGCCGCCGAGTCCCGCAGGAGGTTTGCCACGCCGCCGCCGGGCACGCTCAGATAGGCGGAGACCGTCGAAATCGGCATCGCGTTCGCGACCGTGCCGGTGATGCCGCCAAGCGAAAGGCTGCTGAAATGTATCCGCGTGCCGTCGATGTCGGCGACTGTATCGCCGTCGAGGTCGAGCGAGGGGAGCGACGTCACGAGCTGCACGATGTCGATCGCGGCCTGGCGCAGGTTATCGCGGCTCGTCAGCAGGCTCGAGAGGTTGATGATGTGCGTGCCCGAGGAGTCGATCACGCCATCGGCACCGGCGGCGCCGGTCGTATTGTTCACGAGATCGAGGTTGAAAGTCCTCTCGTTCGGGCCCTGGTAGAGCGGATTCGCCACGTCGGTGATGCCGTGCAGCGGAATGTCGATCGCCGCGACGACGAATCCCTGTGCTGCATAGGCAGCGGCAACTGCGGCCGACTGCGAGCGATTGCCGGTCAGGCCATGCTGGAAGATCACGACCGGCCAGCCGGCGACCGGTTTCGCCTGACCGCTGCCGGCATTGGGCACCGTCACGAAGAGCGGTATATCGAGCGTCGACTGAACAACTGGCACCGGATTGAAGCGCGACAGGTGCGTCGTCGTCGCGGCGCCCGGCACAGCCGTGAACGGTGCGCCGATCCAGGAACCCGTGAGCGGCGCTGCGGCATCGTGGTAATAGGGAATCTCGAGTGTTCCGACGTAAATATCGGCAATCGGCGGAAGCGCGGGACTCAGGGCCGACAGATTGAGGCCGGTCGCGACGACACCGATCGGCGTCGGCTGCGCGAGCAGGGCGGCGAAATTCATCGAGTCGGCCGTCGCCTGCGTCGAAAAAGAGAAGGTCAGCACGACGTTTGCGGCGGGGACTCCGATCGCGCCGGCAATCGCGAGATGCGCGCCCGTCAGGAGGCAAATGCCGTTCAGGGACAGGTTCGTGATCGCCGAGCACGACGGCAGCGCGCTCTTGATGCGGACGTAATCGGCATCCGGTGTCGCGACATTGCCGTTCAGGTCCTGCAGTCCGTTCGTCAGGATGACCAGGTAGCCGACATTCGTCGCACCGGTCGAGGGTGTCAGCGGGCGCAGCTGCAGGATCTCGAGCGTCGAGCCGCCAGAATCAACAGTCGTCGCGACACGCGCCGTGTAGTCGGTGCCATAGACCAGCGCGCGACGGAAGCCGACGGTCGCCTTGGTCGCGTTGTCGACGTCGACCTCGATCATGATCACCGTCGCAGGAGAGATCGTCGCGGGATCGATCGGCGCCGAGAAGCGGGCGGTCGCCGGCGCCACCGTCGAGAAACCGTCCAGTGCGTTGAGCGCGGCGAGCACGGCCGGGCTGAAGAAGGGCGTCGACGGGATGTTCAACGTGCCGTCGGTCGAGCCGTTGAAATAGAGATCCGTCGGGAACGGAAGGACGCCGGAGAGCGGCACGAAGTTCGCCTTGAAAGCGCCAACGCCAGCCGGGGTCGCAGGATTGCCATTTCCCGATTCCGGATTTGTCGGGCCGATGCCGTCCGAACTCGTCCCGGAACAGCCCCCAAGCAACAAACCGGCAAGCAGCAGGGCGGAGGCAATACGGATGCTCATGTCGGAAGCTCCGGGAATGTGTGGGTCGCGGGCGCGTATCATCGCGCAAGTCTAAGCGTGTGCGCTGCAAAAAATGCTCAATACCCTCCGTATCATCGGCGGCGAATGGCGTGGCAGGCGTATCCGCTTCCCCGGTACCCGCGGAATCCGTCCCACCCCCGACCGGGTGCGCGAGACGCTGTTCAACTGGCTGGCGCCGGTCGTCGAGGGCAGCCGTTGCCTGGACCTGTTTGCCGGCAGCGGGGCCCTCGGCCTCGAAGCGCTTTCGCGCGGGGCTGCGATAGTCACCTTCGTGGAGCGCGAAAAGGAGTCCGTCGGGCGGCTGCGCGAGACTGTAGAGGCGCTCGCGCCGGAGCGCGGCGCCGTCGTGCAGGCGGACGCTCTGGCCTGGCTCGCCGGGACGCCCACGGCCTATGACATCGTCTTCCTCGATCCGCCGTTCGATTCAAACGTGCTGGCCGAGACGATGAGGACACTGGAATCCCGGGGCTGGCTCGCGCCGGGGGCCAGCGTCTATGTCGAGATGCCGGCGAAGCAGGGGGCGCCTGCGCTGCCTGAAGCCTGGTATGCCCACCGATCCAGCCGCGCCGGGGCGGTCGGTTATCATCTCGCCCGGCGGCGGAATGGCGGAGAGCGAAAGACGTGAACCCCAGGCGGAATGCAGTCTATCCGGGCACATTCGACCCGATCACGAATGGCCACCAGGACCTGATCCGCCGCGCGGCGGGGATATTCGATCGTGTCGTCATCGGCATCGCGGCCAACCCGGGCAAGGCGCCGCTCTTTTCAGTCGAGGAACGGGTCGAACTCTCGAGAGGAGTGCTCGCGGAACTTCGGAATGTCACAGTTCTCGGCTATTCCGGCCTGACGGTCGATTTTGCACGCGAGCAGGGCTGCGGCATCGTCATCCGCGGTCTCCGCGCGATGTCCGACTTCGAGTTCGAGTTCCAGCTGGCGAACATGAGCCGCCACCTCGCGCGTGACATCGACTACGTGTTCCTGACGCCGCAGGAGCAGTTCACGTTCATTTCATCGACCCTCGTGCGGGAGATCGCGCTTCTGGGCGGCGACGTTTCGGAGTTCGTGCACCCTCTCGTTGCCGCCGCGCTGGGCAGGCGGAAGAAAGCCTAGCTCTGGCAGCGCGGGCACCAGTAGGTGCTTCGCTGCCCCTGCGTGAACTGCCGGATCGGCGTCTTGCACTTGCGGCAGGGCTTGCCTGCGCGCTCGTAGACGAAGAGCTTCTGCCCGAAGTACCCGGGCATGCCCGAAGCGTCGACGTAATCGCGAAGCGTCGTCCCGCCGACGCCGATCGCCTCCGAAAGCACGTCCTGGATCGCACGGGCGAGCGCCGCCATGCGGATCCTGCTGACCCGTCCTGCGGCAAGCCCCGGCCGGATTCCGGAGCGAAACAGCGCCTCGCTCGCATAGATGTTTCCGACACCCGCGACGATGCGCGAGTCCATGATGAATGCCTTGATGGAAGCGCGCCGGCCGCGAGCGCGGCGCCAGAGATCGTCCGCGCGGAAGTCTTCCGACAGCGGCTCGACCGCGAGGCGCGAAAGTAGCGCGTGCTTTTCGGGCGGCCCGGCCGTGAAGAGCAGGCAGCCGAAGCGCCGCGGGTCGTTGAAGCGCAGGCAGCGCCCGGAATCGAGCACGAGATCGACGTGGTCGTGAACGAGCGGCGGCGACGTCGCGTCCATGATCCGCAAGCTTCCCGACATTCCGAGGTGCCAGATGAGCGTCCCGGCGTCGGTCGAGACCAGGAGGTATTTCGCGCGGCGGCCGACCGCGCGGATTTCCACGCCACGGAGCTTCGCGGGCAGGCTCTTAGGGACGCGCCAGCGCAGGCGCCACTCGCGCACGAGCAGCCGTTCGATGCGCCGGCCGACGAGCCAGGGCTCGATGCCCCGGCGCGTCGTTTCTACCTCGGGTAGCTCCGGCATTCCATGCGGCCCGACCTCAGAAGCGGGTCATGAACTCGACGCCGTAGCGGCGCGGTTCGTTGATGAAGCCGGTCAGGTTGTTAAAGTCGATGCCGCCGACCGCCTCGATCTCGTCCGTGATGTTCCGGCCGTAGACCGCGAACTCCTGCTTCCCGTCGTTCCAGTTGTAACCGAGTCGCAATCCGCCTTCGAGCAGTTCCTTCCCTTCGAATTCCGCTGATTCGTACAGGAAGAAGTTGACCTCGCTGCGGTAAGCCCAGTCGGTGAACACGAAGAACTCGCCCGCAGCCACCGGCACGCCCCAGCGCGCGGTGACGTTGTGCACCCACTTGGGCGACTGCGGCAGCGCGTTGCCGTCGATGTAGTAGCGACCGGTCGGCAGCCCGCCCGCGTCGAGCACCGGCGGATCGGTGACCGTGCATTGCGCGCAACCGGCCACGGACAGGTCCGCGTCCTCGATCTCGGTGTCGTTGTAGCTGCTGCCCAGGGTGACCAGCAGCGAATCGGTCAGCCAGGCCTCAAGGTCGAGCTCGACGCCCTGGCCGCTGGTGCGATCAGCATTGAGCAGGGTGGCGATGTTGGCGCCGCCGCCGACCGCGATGATCTGCTGGTCGTCGACCTCGTAGAGGAACACGTTCAACCCCAGGCGCGCGCGGCGGTCCCACAGGTCGGCCTTGATGCCCAACTCGTAGGAAATCACGTCCTCGGAGCTGGCCGTGGTCACGCCGCCGCTGGGCGCGGTCGCGTC
>CAYPQX010000196.1:0-20082 GCA_964412975.1 uncultured Steroidobacteraceae bacterium | reverse complement strand
GGATGCTTGACGAACTCGATACCGAGGCGCTTGCGGCGCAAAGACGCCTCACGGTTCCCTTCGTGCGCGAGTGGCTCAGAAAGTAAAAGGGGAAAATTAAAGGGGACGCTCACCTTTTCCAAAAGGATCAAAGGAAAAGGTGAGCGTCCCCTTTAATTTTCCCCTTTTACTTTCTTAGCCACTCGCGCACGAAGGGAACCGTGAGGCGTCTTTGCGCCGCAAGCGCCTCGGTATCGAGTTCGTCAAGCATCCGGCAGAGCGTTGCAAAGTCCCGCGGGGCGCGGCGCGTCAGGAAACCGAGCGTCTCTTCCGGCAACTCGAGGCCGCGGTGTCCCGCGCGCTGGCGGAGCGCTTCTGACTGTTCGGATTCGGACAAGGGCTGCAGGCGGTGGACTTCGGATGCGGCCAGGCGCGATGCGAGGTCCGGCAGCCGGATGCCGAGCGCAGCAGGCGCAGCGGTCGCGGCCAGGGCAAGCCCGCCGCGATGCTCGGCAAGCCCATTGTAGAGGGTGAAGAGCGCACGCTCCCAGCCGGAGTCCCCGGCAACTGCGTGGAGATCGTCGAGCGCAACCAGTTCCAGTTGCTCGAGGCCATCGAGCAGGGCCGGATCATCGTATCGGAGCGCGGCGAGCGGCAGATAAGCCGCCGTTCTCCCCGCCGCGCCCGCGAGCGCGCAGCCCGCCTGCAGGAGGTGGCTCTTGCCCGCGCCGGGTGGCCCGAATAGCCAGACCGGCACCCGCGTCGTGCCACCCGCCAGCCGTTGCAGAGCCGAGACGGCTCCGGCGTTGGCGCCCGCGTGGAATGTCTCGAAGCGCAGCGAAACGCCGAGCTGGACACCGAGCGGCAGCTGGCGCACCGGATTCCCTTCGTCAGGCCGCGCCGCGCCGCGCCCGGCTCACCGCGACCGCCTTGCGTATGTAAGTCAAAACGTAATCGACCCCGCTCACCACCGTCGTGACGAGGACCAGGGCACCGAGCGCCGTGACGACCCACTCGGCAAACTGTGGAAACGCGGCGCGCCAGACCACGGCGATGACGAAAAGAAGCTGCACGAGCGTATTGAGCTTCGAAGGTATGGTCGGGCGTCCCTCGAGCGGCCCGAAGAGCCACTTGTAGACGGCGGCCCCGACGCCGATGACAACATCCCTTGCGACGGCAACGGCCGCAAGCCAGACCGGCACGAGGCCGATGACGGCGAGCGTGATGAAGACGCTGACAAGCAGCAGCTTGTCCGCGAGCGGGTCGAGCACCTTGCCGACTTCGCTCGACCAGCCGAAGGTTTTTGCCAAGTAGCCGTCCAGCGCGTCGGAAGCGGCCGCGAGCGCGAACAGCACGAGTGTGTACCCGTACCACCCTTCGGCCAGCAGGATGACGATCGGCACGGTCAGCGCCATCCGGAGTACGCAGATCAGGTTCGGGACCGTCACCAGCTTCATGGCGACAGGGCGTAGATCAAGCGCCCGGCATCGACCGCATGCAGGCGGCCGTCGCGCAGGATGGCCTGTTGCAGCGCTTCCGGGTTCCCCCGCACATTGACCAGGAACGAGACCGCGTCCGGCGTCACCTCGTCGACGGAAACGCCGCGGACCGGGGCAAGGCGCGAAAGTGCCCGCATGGCCGAGGCATAGGCCTCGAGCGTGCCGATTCCCGTAATGGTCACGAGTTGTTCGCTGCGCTGGGACGCGCCGCGTGAGGCGAAGAGACTGGCATAGCGCTCGGCAGCGAGTTCCGGGCCGGCCTCGAGTTCACCCTGCGCGGTGGCCGCGAGCCCCGCAGTCGAGAAACTCCACTCGACCGAATGGGTCCCCGGGACCAACTGGCGCGCTCGCCCGATCAGGACGCCGTCGGCTCCATAGCGGCGGGCGGCATCGACGAGCGCATGGTGATCGCCGGACCAGGCCTGCTGCATCGCGCGAACCAGGTCGTCGCCGGCGTCCGGCCAGGCGAGCGGCAGTCCGCGGCGCTCGGCATTCGCGTCGATGCGCAATTTCTCGGCACTCGTATCGCTTGCGGAAACGAGTGCCCGGCGTCCGCTGCCGCGATCGATCGCGAGCCAGATGAGGGTCACCGGCCGTTCATTGCCCCAGAAAGCCAGGCCCGACGCGTCGACCGCATTCTCGATCGCCTTTCCATCGAACGTCACCGTTAGCTGGTTCCTCGCAGCGCGCCGATAGCTGACCACGTAGCGTGACGCCTGGGCGACCAGCGGCGCGAGATTCTCGAGTGCCGGTGCATCGCGCCGGCCCGTGACACGCACGAGAACGTCGGCCATCGCCATGCGGAAAGCCGCCTCGTTCTCGCCCGTGTAGGGTACGGTCACGGAATACAGGTCGCCGAGCGATTCGGCGAATGCGGGCACGGAAAAAGCGAGGCAGGCAAGCGCGGCCAACCACGAGCGTTTGCGGCTGACGGGGG
This sequence comes from uncultured Steroidobacteraceae bacterium, assembly GCA_964412975.1. Classification (GTDB taxonomy): domain Bacteria; phylum Pseudomonadota; class Gammaproteobacteria; order Steroidobacterales; family Steroidobacteraceae; genus SCUD01. Next base: position 17,667 of record CAYPQX010000196.1, on the reverse strand, counting down.
TCGGGTGGGGGCCTGCGCTCACGCTACAATAGTACACTGCCCGCCCGCCGGGCCCGCCCAAGGAACTTTTGTTCAGTCCTCGCTTGGGCGCGACCGTGTGCGATATTCGTCCCTGGCAAGGCGCGAGGTGCGATGTGTATCGTGATACATGAGCGACGAGCAACGCCGCCAGGGACGAATATCGCCCGGTCCCTGCGGGTTACGCGCTCCATGCGAGGACTGAACAAAGGTTCCTACGAGCCCCACTGCGCGCGATGACTGAACGCCCTTCGCTGACATACCGCGACGCCGGAGTCGACATCGACGCCGGCGAGGAACTCGTCGAACGCATCAAGCCGCGCGTCGCACGAACGCTTCGGCCGGAGGTCCTCGCCGGCATCGGCGGCTTCGGGGCGATGATCGAGCTGCCCGAGGGACGCTGGCGTCGACCCGTCCTGGTGGCCGGCACGGACGGCGTCGGCACGAAACTCAGGCTCGCGATCGATACGGGAATGCATGACGGTGTCGGCCAGGACCTGGTCGCCATGTGCGCCAACGACGTCGTCGTTCAGGGCGCGGAGCCGCTCTTCTTCCTGGACTATTACGCGACCGGGCGCCTCTCGGTCGAGGTCGCGGAACGCGTCATCGCCGGCATCGCCGAAGGCTGCGTAAATGCGGGTTGCGCGCTCGTCGGCGGTGAGACGGCCGAGATGCCCGGCATGTATCCGGAAGGCGATTACGACCTTGCCGGCTTCTGCGTGGGCGTCGTCGAGCGCGACCGCATCATCGACGGCAGCCGCACGCGCGCCGGTGACGTCGTGGTCGGCCTCGCCTCCTCCGGACCGCATTCGAACGGCTTCTCGCTGATCCGCCGGCTCATCGCGGATACGAAGGCGGACGCACGGACCCTTGTGGGCGGCGCGCGTCTCTTCGATCTCCTGATGGCGCCGACGCGGATCTACGTGAAGTCCCTGCTGCGTCTCGCCGCCGCCGTTGACGTGCACGCATTCGCGCACATCACGGGCGGCGGCCTGACCGACAACATTCCCCGCGTGCTGCCCGAGGGCCTCGGCGCGCGGATCGATTCCGGAACCTGGCAGCGCGATCCGGTTTGGGACTGGATCCGCGAAAGCGGCCGGATCAGCGATGTCGAGATGCATCGCACGTTCAACTACGGCATCGGCATGATCGTCGTCCTTCCGCGCTCCGAGGCGGATGCGGCAATGGAACTCCTGCGGGTCGCTGGCGAACGGGCGAGCGTCATCGGCAAAGTCGAGACGGGCGCGGGCGTGCAGATCGTCTGATGGCGGGTACGCTGCCCTTCGCCGTGCTGATCTCGGGGCGCGGCGGCAACATGCTGGCGCTCGAGCAGGCGACGCGGGATGGGCGGATCGGCGGCAGGATCGTCACCGTAATCAGCGATCGCGCGGACGCCCCGGGCCTCGTCGAGGCCAGACGGCGCGGACTCGCGACCGAAACGGCCTTGCCCGCACCGGGCATGGACCGCGCTGCATTCGGGCGCGAGCTGTCCCGCCGCATCGAGCAGAGCGGCGCCCGGCTCATCGCACTCGCGGGTTTCATGCGCATCCTCGACGGCGGATTCGTGCAAGGCTGGCGGGGCCGCCTGCTGAACATCCACCCTTCCCTGCTGCCATTGCACCGCGGGCTGCACACGCACCGTCGGGTACTCGAAGCCGGGGACGCCGTTCACGGCTGCACCGTGCATTTCGTCGTGGAGGAACTCGATGCCGGTCCCGCAGTCATCAAGGGACGGCTGGCCGTGAGGCCCGGGGACGACGAAGCTTCGCTTTCAGCGCGCGTTCAGCGGCTCGAGCACATTATTTATCCGCGCGCGGTCGGCTGGTTTGCGGCCGGCCGGCTCGCGTGGCGGGAAGGTACGGCGCTCTTCGACGGGCGGCCGTCGGGACCTGAGATCGTCGAGGAGTCTGAATGAAGGCGGTTGCGATCGGTCTGTTTGCGCTGATGTCGATGCTGCAGCCTCCAGCCTGCGGCGCTGCGGAGTCTGCGCTCGCCCCTTTTGTCGCCGAGTACGACGTGCGTTACGGCCGCATGGCGGTAGGCACCAGCCGGACCGAGCTTTCCCGCGCGATTCCGCCGGGTCGCTGGATCATCGAGTCCCGGTCGACGGCGACCGGCCTTGCCCGTGTGATCGCTTCCGGCACGCTCAAGCAGCGATCAAACTTCGAGCTCGAGCCGGACGGTCTGCGTCCGCTGAGTTACCTGTTCGACGACGGCACCGGGCGCACGAGCCGCGACGTGAGGCTCGAGTTCGACTGGCGCGGTGGTACGGTGCGGGGAATCGCCGAGGACGAAAAGATAGACGTGCCGGTAATTGCCGGCCTGCAGGACTCGGCCTCGATGCAGGCTCTGGTGCTTGCGCGCCTTCGGAGCGGAACGGAGCCCGGCACGATCTCGATGATCGAGAAGGACAAGGTCAAGCATTACCGCTACACGTTCCTGCGGCGCGAGACCCTGGAGACCGCCATCGGTGAACTCGAAACCGTCGTTTATCGCAGCGCACGCGACGGATCGGATCGCGAGACGATCGTCTGGCACGCACCGACGCTTGGATACACGCTCGTCCAGGCCGAGCAGCGCACCGACGGCAAGCGCGGCTTCCAGACCTACATCCGCCGCTTCCAGCCGGGCGGCTGAAACCACCTTTAAGTGCGCGGGAGGGTCACGCCCTTCTGACCCTGGTACTTGCCGCCCCGGTCGCGATAGGACGTTTCGCAGACTTCATCCGACTCGAAGAAGAGCATCTGCGCCACGCCCTCGTTCGCGTAGATACGCGCGGGCAAGGGCGTCGTATTCGAGAACTCGAGCGTCACATGTCCCTCCCATTCCGGCTCGAGCGGCGTCACGTTGACGATGATTCCGCAGCGCGCGTAGGTGCTCTTGCCGAGGCAGATCACCATCACGTTCCGCGGGATGCGGAAGAACTCGACGGTCCGCGCGAGCGCAAACGAGTTCGGCGGAACGATGCAGACCTCGCCGCTCACGTCCACGAAATTGTTCACGTCGAAGTTCTTGGGATCGATGATCGTCGAGTTGATGTTCGTGAAAATCTTGAACTCACCGGCGCAGCGGACGTCGTAACCGTAGCTCGACGTGCCGTACGACACGATCTTGCGGCCGTCCAGCGTCCGCACCTGCCCTTCCTCGAACGGCTCGATCATCCCTCTTGCCGCCATGCGGCGGATCCAGCGGTCGGATTTGATCGCCATCATTCCCCCTCGATCCGGATCGTCGGCAGCCTGACCGCGCCGACAAGCGCGCTCGCCGCGAGCCGTCCGGCGGCCCGCCTGGCAATCGCGTGAAATGTCGCCGCGGCCGCCGAGGCCGGGTCGGCGATGACGGTCGGACGCCCCGAATCCGCCTGCTCACGGATGGCGCCGTCGAGCGGCAGCTGCCCCAGCAAGGTCGATTCGTAGCGTTCGGCGAGCGCGGCGCCGCCGCCCGCGTCGAATATGTGGGATTCGTGGCCGCAGGCCGGGCAGCGATGCAGCCCCATGTTCTCGACGATGCCGAGCACCGGTACGCCGACCTTGCGGAACATCTGCAGTCCCTTGCGCGCGTCCAGGAGCGCGATTTCCTGCGGCGTCGTCACAATGACCGCGCCGGACACCGGCACGCGCTGCGTCAGCGTCAGCTGGATGTCGCCGGTGCCGGGAGGCATGTCGACGACCAGGTAGTCGAGTTCACCCCAGTGCGTATCCGCGAGCATCTGGGAGAGCGCCTGCGTCACCATCGGCCCGCGCCAGGCCATCGGCTGGTCGGAATCGACCAGGAAGCCGATGGACATTACCGGAAGGCCATGCCCGCGCGGCGGCTCGAGCGTCTTGCCGTCCTTCGTTGTCGGCCGATTGCCCGACAAGCCCATCATCCGGGGCATGCTCGGCCCATAGATGTCGGCGTCGAGTAGTCCCACCCGCGCGCCTTGTGCTGCGAGCGCGAGCGCGAGGTTGGCTGCCACCGTGGACTTGCCGACGCCGCCCTTCCCGGACGCCACGGCGATGACGTTTGCGACGTCCGGCAAAGGACGCTGGCGCGGATCGGCGACGAATGCCGGGATCCGCGCACTGATGTCATACAACGGCCGCACCGCGATTCCGGCTCTGGCGAGCTCCGCATCGAGCGCCCGGCCAATCGTTTCCGCGTAGCCGCCGACGGGAAAACCGAGGACGATTCGGACCACAGGCCCGTCCCGGCCAGGCGTGACCGACTCCACAGCTCGGGCGTCGCCGAGCGACATGCCGAGCAACGGTTCGACGTAGCTTTCGAGCGTGCTCTTGAGGCGATCTTGAAGGCCAGTGGACATGGATTCGTTCCAGATTCGGGGGCGGCATTGTATCCGAAGCGGCCAGCCCAATCGGGCCGGCCGGGCGCTATGGCATACTGTTCGTTCCGCATTTTTGGTGCAGAAATAGCCGGGGGCGGATGGGACTTTTCGGTGGGTATCGCGCGGATCGCCTCATTGCCGAGGTACGGGAAAGTAGCGACCCGACCAGTGCAAAGGCGAAATCCGCGCTGACCAAGCTCCAGGGCCTGGGACAGAACGCGATCCAGCCGATCGTGGATGCGCTTGCGACTGCCGACAAGCGGGAGACGATTGCGTTCGTCGAAACGCTCACGCCGCTCATCGACAACAGGTCCTTCCCGGTCATCGCGCGAGCACTCGCCGAGGAGAACCCGCGCGCGGTCGCGGGCGTCGCCTGGGCGCTCGCCTCCTCGCGAAATTATTCCCCGCCGAAGCTGCTCGAGCTCCTGTCCGCGCCCGGCGTATCGAAACCTGCGGTGCTCGACGTGATCGCGGCGCAGAAGGACCGATTCCAGCTACGCGACCTTCTGAATGCGGCGTATCAGCAGGACCCGAACGAGAAGGCGGCACTGTTCCGCATTGCGGGCGAAATGGTCGATGCAAGCTCGGTAGACGAGCTGATATCAAGGGTCGAGGGCAAGGACACGATCGCGCGCACGCATATCATCGCGCTGCTTGCGCGGTTCGACACGCCCAAGGTGCGGGCGGCGCTGCAATCGACTCTGAAGGACCCGAACAAGCTCGTCCGGTCGGCAGCGCTCCGGGCGATCGCACTTGGCAGCGGCCAGGTCGACCCGGCGCTCGTCGCGCCGCTCCTCAGGGACCCCGAACTCGACGTGCAGAATCCAGCGATCGAGCTCCTGTGCCGGAGTAAGCATCCGGACACGGTACGCCACCTGGTCGAGGTCCTGAAGGACGAGTCCGAGCACGCGCGACGCGCCGCCGTCGAGGTCCTGAACGTCGTCGGCGACGAAAGTTCGGTCAAGTTCCTGCTCAAGGCGATCCGCGACGCGGATTGGTGGGTCAGGAGCCGCGCCGCCGACGCGCTCGGCAAGATCGGCGGACCGCAGGTCATCGGCGCGGCACTCGAACTCGTCTCGGACAAGGACGAGGAAGTGCGCCGGACCGCGATCGAGATCCTGAACCAGACCCAGGACGAGCGCGCCGTGAGCTACCTGCTCGAGGCGACGAAGGACCCGGACTGGTGGGTCTGCGAGCGCGCAATTGACGCGCTCGGTTCGATGGCAAGCAAGAAATCGGTGCCGCGGCTCCTCGAGATGATGAAAGGCAATCCCAAATCGATCCCGACGGTCGTCAGGGCGCTTGGCAAGATCGGAGACGCGGTCGCGACCGAAAGCGTCCTGAAGGCACTGGATCGGGACGAGTCCGACATCCGTGTCGAAGCGATGTCCGCGCTCGTCAAGCTCGTCGACGACAGGTCGGTGGATCCGGTCCGCGCAAAGATCGCGCCGTTTGCGAACCTCGCCGACCAGTCGGTGGCGGGTGCAGCCATCCGCGCATTGACCGAGCTCGACACGCGCTTCGGCGGGACATCCTCGATTTCGCAGCCCGGCAAGCCCGGCCTCACGCAGGCCGCGCGCGCCGACGCACAGCGCACGCTCCTGATGGAGTCCGCCGACGTCTCCGCGATCATGAAGTCCGACGAGGCCCTGCAGCGGCTCGACATCAACACGCTCAAGAGCGGCGACATCATCGAGGGTCGTTACAAGTACATCGAGCGCATCGGCCGTGGTGCCTTCGGCACGGTGCTGCTCATGGAGGACACAGTCGTTGACGAGCGGCTCGTGCTCAAGTTCCTCAATCCGAGCATCTCGCAGGACGAGGAGATGATGCAGCGCTTCGTGCACGAGCTGCGTTACAGCCGCAAGATCACGCACCCGAATGTGATCCGCATTTACGACTTCCTGCACATCCGCGGGAACTACGCGATCTCGATGGAGTACTTCCCCTCGCATACGCTGGGCGGCGAGGTGACTGACGGAAAGCCGCTCGCGGTCCGGCGCGCCGTGCGCCTCGGCATGGACGTGGCCAGGGGCATGGCCGTCGCGCACCAGGTCGGCATCGTGCATCGCGACCTGAAGCCGGCCAACGTGCTGATCAACGAAGAGGGCATCCTCAAGATCGTGGACTTCGGCGTGGCCGCGGCGCAGCACCAGGGCGACACGCAGCTCACCAAGACGGGCTATGTCATCGGCTCGCCGAAGTACATGGCTCCCGAGCAGATCCTGGGCAAGAAGGTGGACGAGCGTGCCGACATCTATTCGCTCGGCGTCATCATGTACGAGATGCTCACCGGCACCCCGCCCTACCACCGCGGCGACCACATGTCGGTCATGTACCAGCATGTGCAGGGCCGGGCCCGCCCGCCGATCGAGCTCAACCCGGCGCTGCCGCAGGGACTATCCGACGTCGTCATGAAATGCATGGCCGTGGACAAGGAGAGGCGCTACGCCTCGATGGACGAGGTCCATGTGGCGCTGGAGCGCTTCTTGTGATTCACTCGCGCGGCGATGCCGCGTATCGACGCCTTTCTGAAGCTCGGTTCGACCCAGGGATGCTCTGACGTCCACCTGGCGGTCGGCGTGCCGCCGATGCTCCGCATGAACGGCGACCTGGTGCCGATCCGGTTTCGCGAGCTCGCGGCGCCGGAGCTCGAGGCCTATGTCACCGAGATCCTGACGCGGAGCCTCGCCGACCGTTTCCGGGCCGGGCATGACGTCGATTTTTCATATGTCTCCGAGGAAGGCGGGCGCTTTCGCGTCAACGTGTTCCGCAAGGACTCCGGGGTCGGCGCGGTGTTTCGGTCGATCCCCGCCGAGGTGCCGACGCTCGACTCGCTCGCGCTGCCTCCGCTCGTCAAGAAGCTCTGCGACTACCACCAGGGAATGATCCTCGTCACCGGCTCGACCGGCACCGGAAAGTCGACGACGCTGGCCGCAATGATCGACATGCTGAATACGACCCGGAGGCTAAACATCATCAGCCTCGAGGACCCGATCGAGTTCGTCCACCGCAGCAAGCAGAGCCAGGTCGTGCAGCGCGAACTGGGCACGCACCTGCCCTCCTTCGCCGAAGGGGTGCGCGCCGCCATGCGAGAGGACCCGGACGTGATCCTGGTGGGCGAGTTGCGCGATCCCGAGACGATCTCGATGGCGATGACCGCATCCGAGACCGGCCACCTCGTGCTCGGCACGCTGCACACGACCAGCGCCGTCAAAACCATCGACCGCATGATCGACGCATTGCCGGCCGACGAGCGCGAGCAGACCAAGAGCTTCCTGGCGCAGAGCCTGATCGCCGTGATCACGCAGGTGCTCGTGAAACGGCCCGAGAACCGCGGCCGGCGCGCCGTCTGCGAGATCATGATGATGAATCGCGCCATCGCGCGGCTGATCCAGACGGACCAGACTCACCAGATTCCTGCGCAGCTCCAGACCGGCAAGGATCTCGGCATGGAGCTGATGGACCAGGCACTCCTGCGCGCGATCAAGGCCAAGGAGGTCGATCCGGACGACGCGTATGTGTACGCGTCCGACAAGCAGATGTTCTCGAAATTCGTCGTCGATCGCAGCCTGCTGCCGCGATTCGAAACCCTGGAGTGACGGGGCGCGCGTGGCGAAGATCGACGAGTACCTCGAGGAAATCCTGAAGCGCGACGGCTCGGACCTGCATTTCATGGCGGGTGACCCGCCGCGCATCCGGCAATACGGCAAGCTGGCGAGCCTGCGGGCGGAGCGGCTCGGCGCGGATTTCGTGCGCGAGGCGCTCCTCGAGATCATGCCCCGCAAGGCGCTCGAGCGATTCGAGACTCGCGACGGCACCGACTTCGCCTACACGCTCGGAACGCTCGCACGCTTCCGGGTCAACGTGCTCCGCCAGTTGAACGGTCTCGGCGGCGTGTTCCGCGCGATCCCTTCCAAGGCGCAGACGCTCGAGCAGCTCAAGATGCCCGATGCCGTGCGGAACCTGTGCAAGGTTTCGAACGGCCTGATACTGGTGACCGGCAAGACCGGTTCGGGCAAGTCGACGACGCTCGCCGCGATGATCGACGACCTCAATACACGCATCAAGGGACACATCCTGACGATCGAGGACCCGATCGAGTTCGTGCACCCGCGCAAGAACTGCCTGATCAGCCAGCGCGAGGTCGGCGTGCACGCCGAATCCTTCTCCTCCGCCCTGCTATCGGCCTTGCGCGAGGACCCCGACGTGATCCTGGTCGGCGAATTGAGGGACCTCGAAACGATCGGCACCGCGATCACCGCCGCGGAGATGGGCATCCTCGTGATGGCGACGCTGCACACGAACGGCGCTGCGCCGACCGTCGACCGCGTTGTCAACGTGTTTCCCGCGGACAAGCAGAATCACGTGCGGACGATGCTCTCGACGTCGCTTCGCGGCGTCGTGTCGCAGCAGCTGATTTCGCGCAAGGGCACGCCAGGTCGCGTCGCCGCGCTCGAGGTGCTGATCAATACGCCCGCGGCCGCGAACCTGATCCGCCAGGGCAAGATCGACCAGCTCGAATCCGCGATGCAGTCCAGCGCCGCGGCCGGCATGCGCACGATGGATTCGGCGATCGAGCAGCTGCTCGACCAGGGGCTGATCAGCGGCCGTTCCGCCTTCGAAAAGTCGATCAACAAGGCCAAGTTCGAGCCGCTTCGCGAACAGGACTGACGCAGGATGCAGCGCCGCATCCTCGTAACCAGCGCCCTGCCCTACGCGAACGGGCCCACGCATCTCGGCGGCATGACCGAGATGGTCCAGACCGACATCTGGGTCCGCGCAATGAAGCTCGCGGGTCACGACTGCCTCTATGTCTGCGCCGACGACACGCACGGCACGCCGATCATGCTGCAGGCCGCCGCCGAGGGCATTGCGCCCGAGGCCCTGATCGAGCGGGTCGGCGCGGAGCGCCGGAGCGATTTCGCGGCGTTCAATATCGGCTTCGACAACTATTACACGACGCATTCGGAGGAGAACCGGCGGCTGACCGTACAGATGTACCAGGCGCTTGCGGCCGCCGGGCACATCACGCGCCGGAGCGTAAGGCAGGCCTACGACGAGAAGGCCGGCATGTTCCTGCCGGACCGATATGTCAAGGGCACCTGCCCGCGTTGCGGAACGCCGGACCAGTACGGCGACAGCTGCGAGAACTGCGGCGCCACCTATTCGACCTCGGACCTCGTCGATCCCGTATCCGTCGTCTCCGGGTCCCGACCGGTCGAGCGCGATTCGGAGCATATCTTTTTCAGGCTCGGGAACTTCGAGCCGATGCTTCGCAAGTGGACGCGTTCCGGCACGCTGCAGGCGGCGGTCGCCAACAAGCTTGACGAATGGTTCGATGCGGGACTGCGCGACTGGGACGTCTCACGCGACGCCCCGTACTTCGGCTTCGAAATTCCGGATGCGCCGGGCAAGTACTTCTATGTCTGGCTCGACGCCCCGGTCGGCTACATGGCGAGCTTCGAGAATCTCTGCAAGCGGCGTGGGCTTTCCTTCGACGACTACTGGAAGCCCGACAGCACGGCCGAGCTGCACCATTTCATCGGCAAGGACATCCTGTATTTCCACTCGCTGTTCTGGCCGGCGACGCTCGAGGGCGCGGGATTCCGCAAGCCGACGGCCGTTCATGCCCACGGCTTCCTCACCGTCAACGGCGAGAAGATGTCGAAGTCGCGCGGCACCTTCGTGACCGCGCGGCGCTACCTCGACGTTCTGCGGCCGGACTATTTCCGCTATTTCCTGGCAGCCAAGCTCGGTCCGGGACTCGACGACATCGACATGAACCTCGAGGAGTTTGCGACCCGCATCAATGCCGACCTGGTCGGCAAGTTCGTGAACATCGCGAGCCGCTGCGCGAGCTTCATCCATCGCGGCTACGGCGGGCGGCTCGCCGCCGAGCTGCCCGACCCGGATCTCTACCGCGAGTTCGTCGGTGCGGGCAGCGGCATCGTCGAGGCCTGGGAATCGCTCGAGTACGCAGCCGCGGTGCGCGAGATCATGGCGCTCGCGGACCGGGCCAATCTCTATATCGACCGCAAGAAGCCCTGGCTCGCGGCGAAGGATCCGTCGCGCGCGGGGGAAGTGCAGGCGGTCTGCACGCAGGGCATCAACCTGTTCCGCGTGCTGATGGCATTCCTGAAGCCGGTGCTGCCGGCAACAGCAGATCGCGCCGAGGCTTTTCTCGGCTCCCGCATCGCGCTCTGGCGCGACGTCGAAACGCCGCTCCTCGGCACGGCGATCGGCGAATACCTGCCGCTCGCAACCCGTGTCGATCCAGCCACCGTGCAGAAGCTCGTGGAGATTCCCATGCCTGCGAACGAAACCGCCGCGCCTGCGGCTGGCCCCGCCCCGATCAGCGCCGAGGAGTTCGCGCGCATCGACCTTCGCGTCGCGCGCGTCGAAGCCGCGGAATACGTCGAGGGCGCCGACCGCTTGCTCAAGCTGACTGTCGATCTCGGCGGTGAGTGCCGCACGGTGTTTGCCGGGATTCGCAGCTCCTATGCGCCTGAACAGCTCGCCGGCCGCTATATCGTCGTCGTCGCCAACATGAAGCCGCGCAAGCTCCGCTTCGGCGTATCCGAGGGCATGGCACTCGCGGCCTCCGGCGATGCGGGACTTTTCCTCGTGGCGCCGGATTCCGGCGCCACGGCCGGCATGAAGGTCAGCTAGCCGCCTGCGATGCCCGCCGACGCCACGATCGACCTTGCGGATCACATCGATGCGCTGCTGCCGCAGACCCAGTGCCGCCGCTGCGGCTTCGACGGCTGCCGGCCTTATGCCGACGCGCTCGCCGGCGGCAAGACCCTCCTCAATCGCTGCCCGCCCGGCGGCTACCGGCTGATCGAGCGGCTCTCTACGCTGCTCGGCGTACCTGCACTTCCGCTCGACCCCGATTGCGGCGTCGAGGCGCCGCCGCGCGTCGCCTGGATCGACGAGCCTGCCTGCATCGGCTGCGCGCGCTGCCTGGATGACTGCCCGACGGACGCGATCGTGGGAGCGCGCAAGCGCATGCATACCGTGATCGCGGATGACTGCTCGGGCTGCGAGCTCTGCCTGCCGAGCTGCCCGGTGGACTGCATCCACATGATCGCGGCGCCCGGCCTGCCGGCCAGGCCGCTCGAGCCGCCCGCAATCGAGATCCGCGCCGCGCGGTTCCGGCGGCGATACGACGCGCGGCGCGCGCGACTCGCACGGGACGCCAGCCTCTGGGAGGCGTCACTCCGTGCGACCCTTGCCGGCGATGACCCGGAAGCGCGCTGAACCGGGGCTCACCGAGCCGGCGCGCCGGAAGCTGTTCGAGCGGCTGCGCGTGGCAAATCCGGAACCCGCGACCGAGCTCGAATACCGCTCACCGTTCCAGCTGCTCGTGTCGGTCATGCTCTCGGCCCAGGCGACCGATCGCAGCGTGAACCAGGCGACGGGGCCGTTGTTTCGCGTCGCTGGCACGCCGCAGGCCATGGCCAAACTCGGCGAATCGGGGCTCGCCGGCTACATCCGCACGATCGGTTTGTGGCGGGTCAAGGCAAAGCACCTGATCGAGGCCACGCGCATGATCCTCGCGAATCACGGCGGCGAGGTGCCGCGCGAGCGCGCGGCACTCGAGGCGCTGCCGGGTGTCGGGCGCAAGACGGCAAACGTGGTGCTCAACACGGCCTTCGGCGAGCCGACCATCGCCGTCGATACCCATGTCTTCCGAGTTGCGAACCGCACCGGGCTTGCTCCAGGGAAAACGGTGCGCGCGGTCGAGGACGAATTGCTGCGCGTGGTGCCCGGGGAATTCCGCGCAAACGCCCACCACTGGCTGATCCTGCATGGCCGCTACTTCTGCAAGGCGCGAAACCCGCTATGCCCGGACTGCCCGATCCGCGATCTCTGCCGCTACCCGGACAAGACGCCGGCTACTTCTTCTTCGGTACGTAAAGGTCGGTGAGCGTGCCCTCGAAGGCCTCCGCCGCGAAGGCGATGGTTTCCGACAGGGTGGGATGCGGATGGATCGTGAGGCCGATGTCGGCCGCGACTGCACCCATCTCGATCGCAAGCGCGACTTCCGAAATGAGATCGCCCGCGTTGCTGCCGACGATCCCGCCACCGACGATGCGTCCGGTCTCCGGGTCGAACAGCAGCTTCGTGAACCCCTCGTCGCGATTGAGCGCGAGCGACCGGCCGCTCGCCATCCACGGAAAGAGCCCCTTGCCGAGGCTCCGTCCCTCGGCCTGCGCTTCCGTTTCGGTCACGCCGGCCCAGGCAATTTCCGGGTCGGTGTAGGCCACCGACGGGATGACGCGTGCGTCGAAGGCCCGCTTGTGCCCCGCCGCGACTTCGGCCGCGACCTTGCCTTCATGCGATGCCTTGTGGGCGAGCATCGGCTGCCCGACGATGTCGCCGATCGCGAAGATGTGCGGCACGTTCGTGCGTTGCTGGCGGTCGACCGGCACGTAACCGCGCCCGTCGACTGCAACGCCCGCCGCCTCCGCGCGGATCAGCTTTCCGTTCGGCACGCGCCCGACGGCGCAGAGCACGCGATCGAAGAGACGCGGCTCGCCCGCGCTCTTGCCGTCGAAGCTGACCCGCAGCCCCTCGCCCAGCGCCTCGACACCCGTCACGCGCGTGCCGGTCTGGATTGCGGCATAACGCGCGCGCAGGCGCTTCTCCAGCGGGCGCACGAGATCCCGGTCGCAGCCGGGCATCAGCATATCGGTCAGCTCGACGACGCTGACCTCGGAACCGAGCGCATCGTAGACGCAGGCCATCTCAAGCCCGATGATGCCGCCGCCGATCACGAGCAGCCTCGAAGGCACGTCGCGCAGGTCGAGCGCGCCGGTCGAGTCGAGCACGCGCGGATCATCCGGCAGGCCGGGAATCCGTGCCGGTTCCGAGCCTGCGGCGATAATGCAGTGCTCGTATCCGACGATTTTCCTGCCGCCGTCCTCGGCGCGGATCTCTGCGCGATGCGGCGACACGAAGCGCGCGAAGCCGCGGATGACGTTGACCTTGCGCTGCTTTGCGAGCACCGAAAGACCGGCGGTCAGCTTGCCGACGATCCGGTTCTTCCACTGTTTCAGGGCCTGCGGGTCTATCTCGGGCGCCGCAAACCGGATGCCATGGACGGACATCGATTGGGCCTCTTCGATGACGCGCGCGGCATGCAGCAGTGCTTTAGATGGAATGCAGCCGACATTCAGGCAGACGCCGCCGAGTTGCGGCCAGCGGTCAACCAGGACGACTCCGAGCCCGAGGTCGGCCGCGCGAAACGCCGCCGTGTAGCCGCCGGGGCCGGCGCCGATGACGAGGAGTTGCGTCGTCAGGTCCGCAGCCGGTTCCCCGGCCGAAACCGGGGCTTTCGCCATGACGACGGTTTCGCTCAGTGAAGGCAGCCGGACGGTATCGCCCCCGCCCGCGGTAATGACTGCAATCAGCGAATCCTTCGAGACCCGATCGCCTTTGCGGACCTTGACCTCCTTCACGATGCCCGCGACGGTTGCAGGCACGTCCATCGTCGCCTTGTCGGTCTCGAGCGTGATGAGGGGCGACTCCCGCTCGACGCTGTCACCGGGCTTGACGAGGACCTCGATGATTTCGACGTCGTGGAATTCGCCGAGATCGGGAACTCGCTGCTCGACCGGCTGGCTCAAGGCACCGCCTCGGTCAGGCTCTGCGGCGCCGCGAGCGCCTCCGCGAGCGCCACTACGAAGCGCACGGCCTCGGCCCCGTCGATGACACGGTGGTCATAGGACAACGAGAGCGGCAGCATCAAGCGGGGCTGGAAGCGGCCGTCCATCCAGACCGGACGCTGCTGCGATCGCGACACGCCGAGGATCGCGACCTCAGGTGCGTTGATGATCGGCGTGAAGGCCGTGCCGCCGATACCGCCGAGGCTCGAGATCGTGAAGCAACCCCCCTGCATCTCGGCGGCGGTCAGCCTGCCGGCACGCGCCTTGCCCGCGAGGTCGGCGAGGTCCCGCGCGAGCTCGTAGATGTCCTTGCGGCCGGCGTCGCGTATCACGGGCACGACGAGGCCGTTCGGCGTGTCGGCTGCAAAGCCGAGGTGCAGGTATTTCTTGAAGACCTGGTTCTGTCCGGTGGCATCGAGCGAACTGTTGAAATTCGGGAACTGCGCGATGACGCGGATGCAGGCGCGCGCGATGAACGCGAGCGGCGTCAGCTTGATGCCGAGACCCGCGGCGCGTTCCTTCAGGGAGTCGCGCAGCTTCTCCATCTCCGTGATATCCGCCTCGTCATGCTGCGTGACATGCGGCAGGTTCACCCAGCTCGCCTGAAGCCTCGCCCCGGAGATACGCTGGATCCGGCCGAGCGGGCGGACTTCGACCGCTCCGAACGCTGCAAAATCGACGTCCGGCACGCGCGGCAGCCCTGATCCGGTCGCGACGGACGCCACGCCCGGGCCTTGCGGAGCGGCAAGAGCCTTCTTGACGAAGGCTTTCACGTCATCCTCGGTGATCCGGCCTTTCATCCCGGTGCCCTTGACCAGTGACAGGTCGACACCGAGTTCGCGGGCGAATCGCCGCACGGAAGGACTCGCATGCGCGCTCCGAAGGTCCGTATCCGCAATCGATGCCGTTGGCTTCTCTGGCGCTGCAGCCACAGGCGGCGCGACCGGCGTCGCGGCTACGGTGGGCGCGGCAGCCACCGTTGCGGCAGTCGGCGCGCTTCCCTTCACCGTTACGACAAGGTCTCCCGCATTGATGCGCGAGCCTTTCCGGATGTGAAGCTTCGCGATCGTGCCCGCTGCCGACGAAGGCACATCCATCGTGGCCTTCTCGGTCTCGAGCGTGGCGAGCGGCGTCTCGAGCGCAATCGCATCGCCCTCCTTGACCAGCACTTCGATGACTTCAACGTCCTTGAAATCCCCGAGATCCGGCACGCGGACCTCGATCGCGGCCGGCGGTGTGGCAGCCGCGGGCTCCGTGGGAGCCGGTTGCAACTTGGCGGACGAGCCGGCTTTCGGCGCAGCGGGCGCCGCCGTCTCGAGCACGAGGATTGCGGCGCCCTTGGAAACCCGATCGCCCTTCTTGACCGAGAGCGTTGCGACTCGCCCGGCGGTTGTGGACGGCACGTCCATCGTCGCCTTGTCGGTCTCGAGCGTAATGAGCGGCGTGTCGATGGCGACCGAATCGCCCGCTTTCACGAGCACCTCGATGACTTCGACGTCGTGAAAATCGCCGAGGTCCGGCACGCTGACGGTGATTCCTTCGGCCACCGCTGCTCAGCTCACCAGCGGATCGGGCTTGGCCGGATCGATGCCAAACTTCTTGATGGCGAGCGTCACGCTCGACCGATCGATCCGCCCGTCGTCGGCGAGCGCCTTCAGCGCCGCCACCACGATCCAGCGCCGGTCGACCTCGAAATGGTGGCGCAGCGCCTCGCGCGAATCACTTCGGCCGAATCCGTCGGTACCGAGTGCGACGTAGCGGCCGGGCACCCATTGCCGGATCTGGTCCGCGACCGTCTTCATGTAGTCCGAGGCGGCAATGAACGGTCCCTGCCGGCCCGCGAGGCATTCGCGCACCCAGGGTTGCCTCGCCTTGTCGCCCGGCCGCAGCATTGCCTCGCGCTCGGCAGCGAGCGCGTCGCGCCGCAGTTCCGAGAAGCTCGTGACGCTCATGACGTCCGCCGGGATGCCGAACTCGGATTCAAGCAATTCCGCAGCGGCGAGCGCTTCACGGAGAATCGTTCCCGAGCCGAAGAGCGTCGCGCGCACCGCGCCCTTGCCACCGATGTGCAACAGGTACATGCCGCGGAGAATCCCTTGCTCGACGCCCTTCGGCATCGCCGGATGTGCGTAATTCTCGTTCATGCAGGTGATGTAGTAGTAGACGCTCTCCTGCTCCGCATACATCCGCCGCAGGCCGTCCTGCATGATGACCACGAGCTCGTATGCGAAGCAGGGGTCATAGGCAATGCAGTTCGGGATGGTCGACGCCAGCAGGTGGCTGTGGCCGTCCTGGTGCTGCAGTCCTTCGCCGGCGAGCGTCGTGCGGCCCGCCGTCGCGCCGAGCAGGAACCCGCGCGCCTGCATGTCGGCCGCCGCCCAGGCGAAATCGCCGATGCGCTGGAACCCGAACATCGAATAGAAGACGTACATCGGGATCATGTTGATCCCGTGATTGGCATAGGCAGTGCCCGCCGCCATCCACGAGCAGAACGCACCGGCCTCGTTGATGCCCTCCTCCAGCATCTGCCCCTTGCGGTCCTCCTTGTAGTACATGAGCTGATCCGCGTCCTGCGGCGTGTAGAGCTGGCCGACCGACGAATAGATGCCGACCTGCCGGAACAGCCCTTCCATGCCGAAGGTGCGCGCTTCATCGGGCACGATCGGCACGACGTGGGAGCCGATGTTCTTGTCCTTCAGGAGCTGCGTGAGAATCCGCACAAATGCCATCGTCGTCGAGATCTCGCGGCCCTCGCTTCCGTCGAGCAGGTTCTTGAACGCCGCGAGCGGGGGCACGGTGAGCGCCGGAGCCGTAGTTCGGCGCACTGGCAGCGAGCCGCCGAGTGCCTTGCGGTGGTCCTTGAGGTACTTCATCTCAGGGCTGTTTTCCGCCGGACGGAAAAACGGCAGGCGGGCAATCTCGTCATCGGAAATCGGGATGTTGAAGCGGTCGCGGAAGGCCCTGAGCGACTCGTCGTCCATCTTCTTCTGCTGGTGCGTGACATTCAGGGCCTCGCCGGCCTTGCCCATGCCGTAGCCCTTGACTGTCTTGGCCAGGATCACGGTCGGCCGGCCCTTGTGCGTCATCGCGGCTGCGTAAGCGTTCCAGACCTTGAGCGAATCGTGGCCACCGCGGTTCAGGAGCGCAATCTCATCGTCCGACATGTTGGCGACGAGCTCGAGCAGCTCCGGGGGCTTCCCGAAGAAGTGCTCGCGCGTGTAGGCGCCGCCCTTGGCCTTGAAATTCTGGTACTCGCCGTCGACCGCCTCTTCCATCCGCCTGCGCAGGAGGCCTGCCGTGTCGCGTGCGAGCAGCGGATCCCAGCGGTAGCCCCAGACGACCTTGATGACGTTCCAGCCGGCGCCGAGAAATGCGGACTCGAGTTCCTGGATGATCTTGCCGTTGCCGCGCACCGGGCCGTCGAGGCGCTGCAGGTTGCAGTTGATGACGAAGACCAGGTTGTCGAGCTTTTCGCGCACCGGCATCGTGAGCGCGCCCATCGACTCCGGTTCGTCCATCTCGCCGTCGCCGAGGAAGCACCAGATCTTCTGGTCGCCCGGTTCGACGAGGCCGCGATTCTCGAGGTAGCGCACGAAGCGCGCCTGCATGATCGCCTGCAGCGGACCGAGGCCCATCGACACTGTCGGGAAC
>CAYPQX010000195.1:0-16810 GCA_964412975.1 uncultured Steroidobacteraceae bacterium | reverse complement strand
GCGTCGTATCCGATGAGCACGGCGTAATGCCAGACCGGCAGCCGCTCCGCCCCGAGATTCTGAAGGATGAGTACGGGTCGGCCGGCTTCCAGTTCCGCGATCAGCTCGTCAGCCGTAGTCGAGAGCACATAGGGCAGGCGTCCGTGCCGGCGCGCCGCGCCGATCATCTCGAGCTGGAGACTGCCGCGAAGTCCCGGAATGAAGACTTCCGGAGCGATGCTCTCGGGCGTGACGTCGAGGCCGCTCGCACGCAGGAGCGTCGCGAGGGCAGCGGGCCCGCACTGGTAGTCCTCCTGCGGATAGAACGGCGTCGTGCTGAGTTCGATCGAGCGCGGTGCGTCCCGCGAAATTCCCTCCGCCAGCGGCGGCGAGGTCGCGCAGCCTGTCAATGCGACCGCCAGCGCCGCGAGCGCCGGCGCGCTTTGCCTCACGTCTTCTTGAAGATGTCGATGACGCCCGTCAACTCGAGGATGATCAGCACCACGAACACGACCCCGACCACGGCGAGGAAATCGCCGCCGGCGGGCGCTTCGCCGATCCGGTCGGCCAGCATCTGGACCTCGCCTTCAGTGAGGGCAGCCAGGCGGCTTTCCACGACTGCGGCGTCGACACCGAGTTCGGCGAACTTCGCGCGCACGTCGTCACGCGCAAGCGTCGCCTCGATTGCGGCGCGTGGCCCGTCGCCCTGTGCAGCCGCGATGGCCTCGGACGTGCCAATGACACCTGCCACAGCCGGTGCCTGCATGCCGAGCGAAAGCAGGCTCAGACTGACGAGCGCAACACAGGCGCGGCGAAATCGTTCAATACGCATCACACACCTCCCGTCGAATCAATCGACTGGAGGCAAAGTAGCACGATACGCCGCCCCATGCTGTGAGGCGTGTCCTACATGGCCGTGACGCCTAAAAGCGGTATCCGAAGTCGATTTTCGCCGTTATGCCCACGTTCTGCGTCAGAACGTCCACCCCGCCCTGCTCGATCACCGTATCCTCATCCAGCAGGTTTTGCAGGCGAAGCTTGAGGGTCATCTTCTCGGTCGGGTGAAAGCTGTAGATCAGGTCCAGCGAATTGAACGCCTGTTCCTCGGCATCGTCCGCGCCGCCACGTCCCGCAAAGAAAATGCGGTCGCTGTACATGTTGTAGGCAAGCGAAGCGCTGTGTCTCTCATCCGGCGAGTCGTAGCCGAGCTGGAAATTCACGACCAGGTCCGAATGCCCCGTCATCGGTCGCTTGTTGTTCGTCAAGCCCGGCGCCGAATCGCCGATCGTGATCTCCGAATCGCTGAAGGTCACGTTACCGGACACGAAGAATGACTCGGTCCAGCCGCCATCGCCCAGGAATCCGAGCCCCTTCAGTCCCTCGAACTCGATGCCCGAAATCTCCGCCGTCTCGGCGTTGATGAACGTCAGAGCGATGTTGTCGTCCGTGCCCGCCGCTTCGACCGTTTCGATCGGGCTGCTGATGTCCTTGTAGAACAGCGAAACCGTCAGGTTGTCGCCTCCCTCGAAGAACCACTCGGCGCGCAGGTCGAAATTGGAAAGATTCGCGTCCTCCAGATCCGGGTTGCCCCGGATGCGCGCCTCGGTCAGCGGATCGATATATGTCGCATCGGAAATCTCGCGCAGGTCGGGCCGCGCCACCGTTTCGCTCCAGCCCAGGCGCAGCTGGAAGTCATCCGCCCAAAAGCCGGGTTGCATCAAGGTGAATGCGAGCGACGGATAATACGTGGCGTCCGTCGTCGCGAGTTCGTCGAGCTCATCGTCGGGTACGGTGATGATGCCGATATCGGGATCGAACTCGAGTGGGTTGATCGGGACCGCGAGACGCTCAAAATCCTCCCAGCGCAGGCCGGCCGTCACCCGAAAGCGATCGTTGAAGGTGGCATCGATCTTGCCCCACATCGCATCCACGGTCTCGCCGGCGAGGTAGCTCTCGGTTCCGATGCCGCCAATCGTCAGCGCGAACGCATTCAGCGGATCCAGGATGTTCGCGTCCGTGAACACCTGCCCGGGCGTTCCGACGAGCACCGGGATCGCCGCGGCGGCAGTCGTGCCCATCTGGAGCTGCGTCTGGATGTACCCGCGGCCCTTTTCGTAGTAGTCGTAGCCGCCGCTGATCTCGACCGTATTCACGCCGG
Source organism: uncultured Steroidobacteraceae bacterium (assembly GCA_964412975.1). Taxonomy (GTDB): domain Bacteria; phylum Pseudomonadota; class Gammaproteobacteria; order Steroidobacterales; family Steroidobacteraceae; genus SCUD01. The sequence continues at coordinate 14,673 of CAYPQX010000195.1, read as the reverse complement.
GCGCGAAAGGAAGCGTGAACTTGCCGCCGTAACTTGTCACCGAGTCCTCGAGGTCCGTAAAACGGTACTCGCCGGCGCTCAGCGAGGAACGCAATGAAGTGCTGATCAGATCGCCACTGACCGGATCGATGACGTCCTGCGCAGAGAAGAGGATCTCGCTTGGAATGTCGGTCGTCGCCTTCGCATCCGAGTAGTACCAGTCGACGCCTACCCCTTCCGCGAACCCCAACCAGTCGCCGAGCAGGTCGATTGTGGCCGCGCCGACGGTATGAGAACCGCGGAACTGGACCAGTTCGAGTTCGCGCTCCTCGTAACGGATCCGGTAGTTGCGCAGGCGGTTGCCAGTATCGCGGCGGAAGTTGAAATTGTGACCGAGTGTCAGGGATGCCTCGTCCTCCGTGTTCCGCAGGTAGATGCCGGTCGCCTCGACCTTGTGTTCATCGGCAAATTCGATGCCGACACCCAGGGAACCGGTCAGGACGACCTGGTTCGTCGTGCGAAACTGCTCGTCAAAATCCTCGTCAGGCGTCGTCACGGAGCGGATCACGCGTTCCTTGTTGCGCCAGCTGTCCGAATAGTCGCCGAGCGCCAGCACGCCGACTTTCCACTGCTCCACGTCGCCGAGGTACCAGCTGTTTCCCGCGGAGAGTTCGATCGACCTGTCGGGCTGGATCGACTTGCTCTGAAACTCCACATTGCGATTCAGGCTCGTCGCCAGCTCGCGATTGATCTGCTGCGCTTCCTCGAAGGAATGGAACTCGCCGTCCAGCAGCAGGTTGTTCAGGATGTTGGTCTGGCTGATGTTGCCCCGGAACTCCTGGATCGCGTCCTCGATCTCGGTCGGGAGCGCCCGCGTTCCGTCGTCGGTACCGAGACTGTCGTCGCTGCCGCCCGGATAGGTCAGGCCGTCATCCGAGTTCTCGGAGTTCGTCCCGAAGCCGATCTGCACGTTGAACTCGAAATCCCTCGGAATGGTGCGCGTGCGAATATCCACATTGCCGCCGCCGAACGCGGCCGGCTGGTCCGCGGAATATCCCTTCTGTATCGAGATCGATTCGACGATCTCGGCCGGAAACAGGTCCATCGGGATCACGTTGCGCGTCAGGTCGGGCGACGGCACGTAGGCGCCGTTGACGGTCGTGCTCGAGTACCGCTCGCCGAGGCCCCGGATATAGATGAACTGGTCCCCGATCAGCGTGACGCCCGGGAGGCGGCGGAGTGCCGCCGAGACCGTGCTGTCCCCGACCCTCGTGATCTGCTCGATGCTGACGAGGTCGGCGACGACTTCCGAATCGATGCGTTCCTGCAGGATGTCTTCGGCCGCCGACCGTTGCCGCCCGGTGATGACCACTTCCTCCATCACCGCTGGCTCGTCCCCGGCCGCTGCCGTGTCCTGCTCCTGGGCGAGCGCCACCGACTGCAGTAAGGAGCCGGCGGTGGCCGCGGACAGGGAGAGCAGCGCACGACGCACCGCGTTACGCAGTGTTAGCTTGTACATCGGCAACCTCCCCTCAGCTCAGGGCACGAACCACAGCGGCTTGTCAGCGTTCGACGACCGCAGGCCGAACGCCCATGGCGCCGTCCAGTCGTCGCCCTCCTGCACTGCGCCGAGGTCCGATGCATCCGCCACGATCGTTGTGCCCGTCTCGTCCACGATTGCGGGCGCGGTGAAGTACGTGCCTGGCACCAGCACCTGGACATTGGCGTTGGCCGGGTCGGCGATGATGAAGTTGCCCGCATTGAACGAATAGTTCGCGCCATTGGTGCTCGGGTTGGCGCCGAGGAGCCACTCGGTCAGGGCGTCGCCGTTGGCCAGCGTTCCCTTGACGCTCTCTTCGCAGGCGATCACGTTGTCGCTCGCCTCAAAGCTGCCGGTCGCTGCAAAATCCAGAGAGACGTCGCTCTCGACTTCGTAGCACTCGTTCGACGTCACACCGTTCAAGGCCGTGCCATAGCCGCCGTAGATGATGCTGTTGGTCAACACCAGCTGCCCGCCCTGGCGCACCAGCGGCCCTTCGGAGTCGCCGTGCGTGTTGACGTCCGTGTTGCCCGTGATGCAGGTCAGGTTGGCGACGGTCGGCCGGGTGAGCGGTGCGGTGTCGAGAGGCACGCCGACGTCGCTGCGCGATTCGCCGACGTTGTCGAGCTCGATGCAGCGATTGCCATCCCCGTTGAAGTGGATCGCAAGGGCGTTCTGGATCGTCCCGGCATAGCCGTCCGAGAAGTCCAGCGAGTCGTCGCGCGCGTACAGGATGACGGCATTCGTCACGTTGACGGCGCCTCCGAAGAACTCGAGGCCATCGTCATAGGTGCTGTAGACCTGCACGTTTTCGACCACGGTCCCGGAACCCACTGCGTTGAACGTAATGCCGTTCAGTTCGTCGCCGGGCGCAACCTCAAAGCCCGTGTGCTTGACGATTACGTACTGCAGGCTGCCCGAGCTCTCCGCGTTGTTGTCGCCGCCATAGTTCGAGGGCTGTCCCTCCGTAACGACATGGCACTGGTCGGCCGCGCGCTCGGCGTCCGAGCAGTTGTTGGTAATGCCGTTACCGTTGATGACCACGCCGCCCCATTGCTGCACGTCATTCGCCCCGGCCGTGTCCGAAATGGCATCCGTGAACGACGTGAACGTGATCGGTGCGGTCGGCGAACCGTTGGCGACAATCTGCGAGCCGCGGTTGATGAGGACGTAGTCGAAGGCGTCCTGGAACACGAGCGTGTTGCCGGCCTCAATTGTGAGTGTCGGGCCCTCGCCCTCCGCGGGAGCGGCGCCGGTATTCACGTTCTCGCCGACGAACAGGCTGTCCTGGAAAATGTGAACGCCGGTAATGAAGGGGATGGTCAGGTCGACGAGGATCGGATTTGCTGCACCGACGAAAGCCGAGCTGTAGACGCAGTTCGTGCCGTCAAAACTGCCCCGGATCGCCTCCAGCGACCCGCTGGGCGTGTAGCTGGCACAGGGATTGGTGCTGTCGCCACCGCCGCCGCTGGAGCTGTTGTCGACCGAGTTGTCCGTGTTCGCCACGTTCAGGTCGACGCCGCCACCCTCGCATGCCGCGAGGCCGACCAGAGCAAGTGCCGCAAGGCCCCATCGAATCGTCTTCATCGTCAGTTTCTCCCTTGAAGGAGACGTGACGATAGGGGCGTGCCGTGTCACTTCCGTGACGGCTATGTGACGAAACCGTGACAGTCAGGGTTGTTCGCCGCCTTCCGGGCCGTAGAAAAACACCCAGGTCGCGAAATCCGCACTGAAATCCACGAACCGATGCTCGACGCGCGCCCGGACGAACAGCGCATCACCCTCGTGGACCGGCGTGCGCTCCTTGCCGTGCTCGAAAGTGCCGGTGCCGTTGATGATCACGTAAAGCTCGTCTTTCTTGTGCGGCTTCTGGCGGTCGACACCAAACGGCCGGTAGATTTCGATTTCGAGGGTGCCCCGGCGGAAAAGCGTCGTAAACTCGCCGCCCGCCTTGGCGAGTGCGGCACCCGCCTCGCCGATCGTGAACGTGATGCTGTCTCGTTTTGTCATGGCCGCTGCATGTTCTCCTTCGCCCGCCGGATGTTGCCGCGCACGAGCGCCGCGGCCTTGTTCTCGCCGTAGCGGCCCTTGTGCGCGTGGCGGATGCGATGCACACCGGGCACCTCGAGGCCGATGCCGTCCGTGCCGAGGAGCCACCTGAAGGCGGTGTCTTCGTAGGTCTTCGCCCAGCGCGGCGTGGGCCGCTGGAAGACCGGGATCTGCTCGCAGTAGCCGCACTGCCTTGCCGCGTCGCCATGCACGATGTGATATGCACCCTTGGCCTTCGGCGGGTTCGCGACGAGCGTGAACTGGCTGGTGTCGATGTCGACGACGCGCGGGCGGTCGCGTTCCGCCGCGAGCAGGGGATCGGTTTCCCCGAGCATCGGCGTAATCCGCTCGAACTTCGGGTAAGTCAGCAAGTCACGCCGGCCCTGGAGCTCGCCGGCAAGTGTATCGAGGCAGTCGCGATGGAAAACGATGTCGCAGTCGGTGAACCAGACCCAGTCGGCACGGGTGGAGCGCGCGATGCGATTCCGGCCGATCGCCCGACGGAAGAGCTCCGGCGGTGAAAGCGCCCGCCAGTTCCAACTGACGTTCGGAGCCGCCATTCCACCGAAGTACTCTAGCATCGCCCGTGTGCGCGTGTCCTCTGCTGCATGGAATACCGTCATCCGCACGCGCGCTCTCGCCGGCGGGAAATTGACGAGCGAACTCAGCTGGTAGGCGAGCAGGTGCGCGTACTGCCAGCAGTGGCTGACGATCTCGAAGTCGAGGGTGCCCGTGCGCGCCGCGATGCTTGCCGGGTCCGGCGGTTTCAGGAACCAGCGCGCCGGCACGAGGCCCGTCGTCGCGATGCGGACCAGGGTTTGCTCGAAGGCGTCCCGGATGCTCAATCGGGCGGCCGCCTTTCGCCGGTCCACGGATAGCGCTCCACGATTGCGCCGCAGTCGCGCCAGTAGAGGTAATCGGGGTTGGGCTTGCGCCAGTCGCCGTAAATGCGCGTCAGCACTTCGTCGGCGATGTTCGGGACGAGCCAGCGCCGCCCGTAGAGTTCGTAGGGTTCGAGGCCGTGCGCAGGCACTTCGTTGATCAGCTCCATCGGCGGCTTGCGCTGGTGGAAGTACCAGCGGATGTTCGCGCCGTGGCGGTCGAAGAGAAAGAATTCGTATTTGACCGCCTCGTATTTCAGCGTCCATTTTGTCGTGCGCCCATCGTTGTTGACCTGCGGCGGGCGGAGGTTGTAACCGGCCTCGCGGAGCTTTCTCATGGCGGTGAGGAACTGCGGCAGGTCGCGGTCCATGAACCCGAAGTCGGATTCGCGATCCCAGGCGATCGGCGCGCCGTCCCGCAGGCAGCCGAGCAGCAGGCCCATGGTCATCCAGTACTTGTCCGCGAACGGGGTGCGCGAGAGGTGCTCGTGCAGCCGGATCAGGCCGCGCTGGCGCCGCTCGTCGAGCTTGCCCCAGCGCATCCGGTAGAAGTACTCATTCACCCTGCGCACGCGGCGCAGTATAGCCGCCGGACTGCGGCGATCTTGCGCTCGGACTGGCAGTGTATCAGACTTGATTGAATGATCAATCAAGGCCCTGTCGACACCCGCTGGCGCATCCTCGAGGCCGCCATGCATCTCTTCTGGGAGAAGGGTTACGGCTCGACTTCGATCGCCGACATCCTGGGCCGTGCCGGCGTCAACAGCGGAAGCCTCTACCACTACTTCCCGGGCAAGCAGGACCTCCTGATCGCGGTGCTCGACACCTACGTCGGCGGCATTCACCAGATGCTGCTCGACCCCGCCTGGCGCGGCGTTGCCGACCCGATCGAGAAGATCTGGAAGCTGATGGATGCCTATCGCGAGGCCCTGGTCCAGACCGAATGCAGCTACGGCTGCCCGATCGGAAGCCTTGCGCTCGAGTTACACGAGCCCGACCCGCCCGTCCGCGAGCGGCTCGCGAAGAATTTCACCAACTGGACGGCCGCGATCGAAGACTGCCTGAAGGCCGCGGGCGACTGCTTGCCGGACGATGTCGACCGGCGCGGGCTCGCGGAGTTCGTGCTGACCACCATGGAAGGCGGCGTGATGCTCGCGAGGAGCTACCGCGACATCGGCTATTTCGACCGCGCGATCGACCAGCTCAAGACGCATTTCAACCGCCTGCTGCGACCGGCGAAGGCGCCGGCCCGCCGCAGGCCACAACGACGCAAGAGGGGGAAGACGCATGCCTGAGATCAACTGGCTCGCCGTGCTCGCCGCGGCGGTATCGACATTCGTGCTCGGCGGCTTATGGTACTCGCCGGCGATGTTCTTCAAGGCCTGGCAACACGCCGCAGGGCTCACGGACGAGCAGCTCCAGAAGGGTGGCCACCCGGCGAAGATCTATGGCGGCGCTTTCGTGCTCTCCTTGATCGCGGCCGTCGTGTTCGCGATGTTCATCGGCCCGAAGCCCGACGTCGGCTTTGCGACGGCCGCGGGCTTTGCGGCCGGACTCTGCTGGGTCGCGGCGAGCTTCGGCATCAACTACCTCTTCGAGCGCAAGTCGTTCACGCTATTCCTCGTGAACGGTGGCTATCACACGGTGCAGTTCACGCTGTTCGGCCTGATCCTCGGCCTGTGGCATTGAAAAGATGCACTTAAAGGGGACGCTCACCTTTAAAGGTGAACGTCCCCTTTAGCTTTCATAGAGAGGCGGCAGCGGGCAGTGCACCATGGCGCAGATCGCACGCAAGAGCTCAGACTCCGCGACTGTCATGCGAAGGTCGTGCGAAATCGTGCGGACGAGCGCCTTGACGAACTTCTCCTTCACGGCGGGCTGGAGCCGGTCGAGCCGCGTCAGCGCGCGGTCGAGCTGCGGTGGCCAGTGACCGGGCCGCACGAAGGGCGGATGGATGCCCGGCAGCACCTCGTTCATGCCGGCCTCGTAAGCGCGCCGCGCTACCTGCTCATCCTCGCTGCCGTGCATGGCGAGCACCGAGAAGAGAAGCTGCAGCTCGTCACGCGCGCCAAGGGCGCTCAGATAGCCCGCCGCGCGCCGGCGCGGGTCGAGCGCGTCCTGGAGCTGGACCTGCGAAAGTTTCCTGAGCGCATAGGCGAAAACCGAAGCGCGATTTTCCCGCGCCAGGAGTCCGTTCAGGCATTTCAGGAGTTCGACACGCTCGGAGCGCGCAAGCTGATTCAGTGCCCCGAACACCTGGAGCAGGGCCGGCATGCGTTGCACGGCCGTCAGGGTATCGACCTGAGCGAGCATCGCCCTGACGAGGTCGTGAAAATCGCCGCCGAAGGCCTTGTGAATGAACGCGAGCTGGCGGCCGCGGGCATCCGCGGCGGCGTCGAGCGCAAGCGCGAGAAAAAGCGCCTTGGCATGCTCCGGGTCGCGCGCCGTCCGCTGGAACGACGCGGGAAGGGACTCCAGCATCTCCTGCGCCTGCAGCACGTGCTCGGTGCCCGGGTTCGCAACCAGGTGCGCGATCGCCTCCGGTGCGAGCACGATCGCTCCCTCGAGCAGGCCGCCCATGCGCATGGCCGCGCTCGGCGTCGTTCTTGCGGCCTCCTCCTCCATGCTCGCGCGCTCCTCGTTCATCCGGCGGCGAGTCCGCTCGAACTCTTCGGGCTTGAAGCTCGGGTCGATTTCACGGATGCGCTCGATGAGCGGCGGGTGGGTCGAAAACGCGCGCTGAAGGCCCTCGGCGAACAGCAGATGCGCGACCTCCTCCGCATCCGCATCACGGAAGCGTGAACCGACGCCGAGCGCACCGATCTTGACGAGCGCGCCGCGCAGGCCCTGCGGGTCGCGCGTGAACTGCACCGCCGAGGCATCGGCGAGCGACTCGCGGTTGCGCGAGACGGCGGCCTGGATCAGGCGGCCGAAAAAGAGGCCGATCCAGCCGAGCACGAGAACGGCGAGCGCCGCGACATAGATCACCGCGATCGCTGCCCCACCCTTGCGGCCGCTCGTGCGTGGTGCGTGCCGAAGGACGGTCCTCGCGATCATCGCGATGACCGTCAGCCCGAACAGCAGGCCGATCAGGCGCGTACTGAGCCGCATGTCGCCGTTCAGCACGTGGCTGAATTCGTGGGCGATCACTCCCTGAAGTTCGTCGCGGTTGAGGTTGACGAGAGCGCCACGGGTCACGGCGACGGCCGCATTCGCCGGATTGTGCCCCGCAGCAAAAGCGTTGATGCCGGCCTCACGTTCGAGGACGTAGACCTGCGGTACCGGAACGCCGGACGCGATCGCCATCTCTTCGACGACGTTCAGGAGCCGCCGGCGGAGCGGATCGGCCGTGCTCGAGCTGACGCGCGTGCCGCCTAGCTGCTCCGCCACCTTGCTGCCGCCGGCCGATAGCGTGACCGTGCGCACCAGGCTCGAGATGCCGATCGTTCCGACCACGACGATCGAAGTCGCGACGACGACCAGCGGATAGCGCGCGAGCGACATGTCCTGCGTCGCGAGCAGGCCGCCGTCCTCCACCGCGAAGATCGCGACGGCGGTGACGACGACGAGATCGATCGCGATGACGATCGCGACGACTGCGAGGAGAAAGAGGAATACCATCCAGCGCGACAGCCGCCGGGTCGCGGCCTGTCGCGCGAAAAAATCCATGATGGCTCAGCCCGTCGCGCGGATCAGGTGAAGGCGACCTTCGGCACTTCGCGCTTCTGCGGCGACTCGATCTCGAGGAGCTGCGCCGGCAGGAAGTTGAACATCCCGGCAAGGACGCTCGACGGGAACACTTCGCGGCGGTTGTTGTAGCCCATCACCGAGTCGTTGTACGCCTGGCGCGCGAACGCGACCTTGTTCTCGGTCGTCGTCAGCTCCTCGGTGAGCTGCATCATGTTCTGGTTCGCCTTGAGGTCGGGATAGGCCTCGGCGAGCGCGAACAGGCGGCCGAGCGCGCCGGTCAGCGCATTCTCCGCGCCGGCCAGCTGCTGCACGGCAGCGGGGTCCCCCGGATTGGCGGCCGCGGCCTTGAGGCCGGAGACCGCAGCAGTGCGCGCCGTGATCACGGCCTCGAGCGTGTTTCGCTCGTGCGCGAGGTAACCCTTGACCGTCTCGACCAGGTTCGGGATCAGGTCGTGGCGGCGCGTGAGCTGCACGTCAATCTGCGCGAACGCATTCTTATAGGCGTTGCGCGCCGTAACCAGAGCGTTGTACAGGCCGATCGCGAAGAGCGCGAGCAGGACGATGATTCCGAGAACTACCCAACCCATGGCAGGCCTCCCCTGAAGACTGGCGGATGATACCCCATCAGCTTGCCGTTCCCGCAGCAAGGCGCGCGCCGAGCCAGCCCGAGATGTCCTGGATCTCCGGCAGGCAAACCTGGTGCTGCATCGGATACTCCTTCCACTCGACGGTGTAGCCCTGGGAGCGCAGCCAGTCGCGCGCCAGGACGCCGAGCGCCATCGGCAGCACCGGATCGAACTGGCCATGGCACAGCAGGAGCGGCGTTTTGCGGTTGGCGTCGGCAAGCTCGCCTGTGAGCATCGCCTGGAGTGGCAGGTAGCAGGAAAGGCCGAGAATCCCGCCGAGCGGTTCCGGATGGCGCAAGGCACCGTGCAGCGCGATCGCGCCTCCCTGCGAAAACCCGGCAATGACGATGCGCTCCGACGCAATTCCCGCCGAGCGCTCCGCGGCGATGAATCGCCCGAGCACACCGACCGACTCGCGGATGCCCTCCTCGTCCGCTCGTCCTTCGGCGGTCAATGTCTTGATGTCGAACCAGGCGCGCATGCGCATGCCCATGTTGAGTGTCACCGGGCGTACGCGGGCATGCGGGAACACGAAGCGCACGGCTGGCGCCGCCGGCAGCTTCAGTTCCGGCACGATCGGCACGAAATCATGGCCGTCGGCGCCGAGTCCGTGCAGCCAGATGACGCTCGCCGAGGCCGGAGTTGCGGGCGCCAGGACGACGGCGTCCGCGGATTCCTGCAGACGGTGGCTCATGGCATCAGCAGTTCTGGTACTTCCAGTTGCGCTTCTTGCCTTGCGCGAGCCATTCGATCGTCGTCGCGAGGCGCCTTTCGCGCGTCGCCGCCTGCTTCGCCTCCGTCAGCCATTCGACGTACTCGCCTTGCTGCGCCGGCGTGAATCCCTCGAACGTCCTCTTCGCTTTCACATTCTTTCGGAGCGCCGCCAGGAGGTACGCCGGCGGTTTCAGCCGCGGCTTTTTCTTCGGTTCGCGTGCGGGCCGCAGTCCCTCTTCGTTGAGCACAACCGCGGCCTTCACCGCACGAATCAGGAGAGCATCCGCAGGCAAGTCTTTGAGCGAGGTGATCTTCCGCCAGCCTATTTTCGCCGCATCTTTCCCAAGCTCTTTCTTGAGGAGGCGGTGGCTCCAGAACCCGAAACTCGCGTGCTGCTTGAACGCCGCCATTCCCGCGACGATGCCCTTGTGCTCGAAGTGCGGCACATTCCACTTCATCGTCTCCTGGATCTTCGGGCAGGCCTTGTGCAACAGCGATCGCAGGTGCGCAAGGATCGGCCACGCAAATGCCGCGGACTTCGCGATGTAGGCATCGACGGCCGGATTCTTCATGGCCGGATTCTATCGCGGTCCGAAGCCTGCTATCAGGAAGCCGGTCGGCCCCTAAGAAGGTGCCACAGTCCGCCGGTGAGCGCCGCAATGGCTGCGCCAGCAACCAGCCACGAATCGGTCGCCATTTCGCCCGACTGCGCCCATTGCACGATCGTCGGCGCGTGTCGCCAGACCACGACAATCGCCGCCGCGCCGATGCCCGCGATCGTCACCGCATTCGACCAGGCTTCGCGGCGGAACTTACGGAGCGCGCGCTCGCGCCTGCGCTCGAATTGCGCACGAAGATCCGCGACCGGTGCGGTTCCGAGTGCCGCGACACGCTGCATCACGCGCAGGTCGAAATCCCGGCTCGTATCGACGCCCGCGAAGATCCCCCGCATGCGCTCATCGAATCGCGCTTCTTCGTCGCTCATGCGAACTCCTTGCCAGCGACACCGAGCGCGGCGCTTAGGTTCGCCCGCGCGCGGTGCAGATGCGTCTTGACGGTGTTGACCGGAATTCCCATCATCTCCGCGACTTCGTCCACCGAACGCTCGTCCAGATAATAGAGTGTGATCGCCTGGCGCTGTCTTTCCGGCAGCGCCTCGACCTGGCGGCGGAGGGTTGCGTCATCCCCAGCTGGTCCGGGCGCCGCCATCATGCTTTCGACTTCCTCGAGGACGGCCGGTTCCGACAACGACACCGAGCGGCGCCGGCCTCTGAGCGCGGAGATCGCCGCATTTCGCGTGATCGCATAGATCCAGGTCGAGAGTCTTGCGCGGCCATCGTAGCGTGGCAGCGCCTGCCACAGTTTCACGAAAACCTCCTGGGCCAGGTCCTCAGCGGCGCCGCGATCGCGCAGGATGCTGTACGCGAGGCCGAATATGCGCCGGCGGTAAGCCGGAACCAGCCGTTCGAAGGCCTCCTGCGCACGGCCGGCCTGGATCAATTGGATGATCGCCTCGTCGGCCGGCATTCAGGTTGGACCTTCTACCCGGTTGATACGCCTCGGAAGACGCGCAGGTTTCAGCAGATACTATCGTGACCGATTGAAACCCGCCCGCGCCGGCCTGCGTATCAATGGCTGTGAACAGGCTAACACCCGGCGCGGCCATTGGATTGCGGGCACTCGAATGCGCGATCGTGGCGATCACGTCCCTGCTGGCAGCAGATGCGATCCGGTCCGAACTGGGCCCGTTCTGGCAGACGCTGCGCCTGTTGCTGGGCATCTGAAACCGTTGGAGTAAGACTATGGATATCGAAGTCATGGCCCTATCGATTCCGATTCTCGGAATCCTTCTCGGCGTCACGATTGCGATCGTGTCGATCGTCACTTCGCATCGCCAGAAAATGCAGCGCAGTGACATGCGCCACAAGGAACGCCTGGCGGCAATCGAGAAGGGCCTCGACCTGCCGCCCGATCCGGTCGAGCCGGAAAACGGCAGGAAGTCAGGCGGACTCCGCAGCGGTTTCATTGGCCTGTTCGTCGGCATCGTCCTTTACTTCGCGCTCAGGGAAGTGGCCGACAGTGACATCGCGCTCTTCGGCCTGATACCGGCCGCGGTCGGCATCGCAAACCTGATCGCGCACTTCGCCGAAAGCCGCAAGAACGGGAACGGCCGCGAACCGCGACGCGACGCCTGACAAAGGGGACGCTCACCTTTAAAGGGGACGCTCACCTTTAAAGGTGAGCGTCCCCTTTAGAACGATCAGCCGCCGATGACGATGCGGGCGCGCGTGCCGCGCGGTTCGCGCGGCTCGAGGTGGAAGTCGCCCGCGGAACCGAAGCACAGGCGCAGCCGCTCGTAGACGTTTGCGAGGCCATGCCCCGCTGGCAGTGCCGCCGCCCTCTCCGCGCTGATGCCGCAGCCATCATCCTCGACTTCGATGATGATTGCGGCGTCCTGCGCGTACGCGCGGATGTCGACATTGAGCGTCCGCGGCGGATCCATGCCGTGGCGGATCGCATTCTCGATGAGCGGCTGCACGATCAGCGCCGGCACGCGCCGCGAGCGAAGCGCCTCCGGAACCGACACGGAATACTCGAAGCTGGAGTCAAAACGCAGCTTGCAAAGCTTCAGGTAGCTGTCGAGGAAATCCATTTCATCGCCGAATGTTACATTGAGATCGCGGCCGTTTTTCAAGGCGATCCGCAGCAGGTCGCCGAGCCGCCCAATCGCGTCGGACGCGCGTTCCCGCTCCCCCATCTGCACGAGGCCCGAAATCGCATTCAGGCTGTTCAGCAGGAAATGCGGGTTGATCTGCGCCTGCAGGGCCTGCAGCCGAGCCTCCGCGAGCTGCGCCTCGAGTCGCGCCCCGCGCAGCTCCGTCTGCGCCGCGCTCCAGAGCGCCTGATCCCGCAGGCGCAGGGTCCTTATGGCGCCGAAGGCCACAAGGGCGAGCGCAAGCGTGCTGAAATTCATCGCCCAGAACGCCGGCCCTGCTGGCGGTAGTACATAGACCTCGATGAGCTGGCCAAGCGTCGGCGCGAGATCACGCCGCATCACGTAGCTGAAAAACGACATTGCGGTCGACCCCACGAGCGCAATGGCGCTCCAGCCGACCAGCATCGAAATCCACAACGGGCGATTTGTTCCCTCGAACGACTTGTGCAAGGACCGATAGAGCGCCGGGCTGACGAGCACCCAGAACGAATAGTGGGGAAGCATCGCCATGAACGTCGAGGCGAAAGTCACGTCGAGACCCTGCGCCCGGTAGTTGACGTAGAGCCCGAATGCGGCCGTGAACGCAACGGTGAGCCAGACGCCGCTGAGCGGCCACCAGCGCGACAGCTGGTCGCCGATCAGCCGATCGACCACGATGCCGTGGGCGGGCGGACTGACATCGGTCAGCACCCGCTCGGCCGTCTTCACGCCGTTCCGGCTTTCGATTCCGCCGGCAACGGAAGTCTCCACGCGCGACAAGTCAGTTGTCCCTGCTGCCGATGCCGCCCAGGAGCTTCTCCAGGATCTCGCGGCGCGCGCGGCCCATGGGCAGTGCCTGGCCGCCGTGCAGGTAAATGTTGTAGCGGCCATCGCCGCTTGAGCGCACTTCGCGCACGTGCGCCGCATTCACGATCGCGGAACGATGGATACGGAAGAAGCGCTTCGGGTCAAGTTCACACTCGAGGGAGGCCAGCGTGCGCGACAGAAGGTACTCGCCATTTTTCGTGTGAACCCGGCTGTACTGGCTCGCACCCTGGATCCAGGAGATGTCGCTGACTTCGAGCGAGAACATGCGCCGGCGTATGCGGATCGTCATCTGGTTGGGATAGCGCGGGGCCGGCGCAGGCGCCGCGGCGCCAGCTTTCGGACTCTCGCCGTTCATTCCGACGGCGCCCGCGAGTTGCATCGCGAGTCCCGCCACGCGCCGCTCCGAAATGCGCCGCTTCGCGCGCAGCACGCTTCCCACGAAGCGTTTTCGTTCGACCGGTTTGACCAGGTAATCGACCGCCTGCAGCTCGAAAGCCGGCAGTGCGAATTCCGGATGCGCGGTCACGAAGATCACGTAGGGCAGCGGCTCGTCGAGATCCTGGATCAACTTCATGCCGTTGCCGCCCGGCATCTCGATATCCATGAAGATGAGGTCGGGTTGCTGTTCAGCGATCTTGCGACGCGCTTCGGTCGCGGATCCGGCCTCGCCAATGATTTCCACGTCTTCATCGGCCGCGAGCAGGGAGCGGAGCATGCGTCTGCCGAGCTCCTCGTCGTCGACGATGAGCGCACGCACCCTGTTCGCGCCGTTGTCCGCCATGTCGAGCTCGCCCGCCAAGGCCGTTGGCATTCTGCAACATGAGATGCAGCGACCCGGCGGTTCGTTCCGCAAATCTTGCGAACTGCAGGGTTCCTTTGCCAAGTGCCGGTTTTTCTGACGCTTGCCACCGTATGTTCACCCTACGCAACAGTTGCCCGATTGTTGCCGATCAGCAACAGATTACTCGGGCGGTTGGCATCTTTAGGTTGGCACAACGAACCGGGCGGTATCGCCGCTCGGCGGAGGACGCAAGCAATGGAACGTAAATACCAGGTCGCAGCGGCGGTCCGTCGCGCACTCGTCATGAGTGCGGTGGCGGCAACCGGCGCCGCGGCACCTGCACTCGCGCAGGAAAACCTGGGTGAAATCGTCGTGACGGGTTCGCGCATCCGATCTGCGAACCTTGAATCGACCACCCCGGTCACGCAGGTGACCGCTGCGGATGTCGTGACGCAAGGCGTCACCCGCATCGAAGACCTCGTGAACCAGTTGCCGCAGGCCTTTGCGGCGCAAAACGTGACGGTCGCGAACGGCGCAACCGGTACGGCGACGCTGAACCTTCGCGGTCTCGGCTCGCCCCGTACCCTCGTGCTGGTCGACGGTCGGCGCATGCCCTATGGCGGCGTGACCAACTCGGCGGCGGACATCAACCAGATCCCGACGCAGATGGTCGAGCGGGTTGACGTGCTGACGGGCGGTGCGTCCGCGGTCTACGGCTCGGATGCCGTGGCCGGCGTCGTCAACTTCATCATGAAGAAGGACTTCGAGGGCGTAGAGATCAGCAGCCAGTACAACTTCTACTGGCATGAGAACGACTTCGGCGGCCCGGGCGCCGTAAAACTCCGGGACACGCTTGATGCCCTGAACGGCACCAATCCGTCCCAGTTCGC
>CAYPQX010000194.1:0-5431 GCA_964412975.1 uncultured Steroidobacteraceae bacterium | reverse complement strand
ACTTGTGCCGAATTCGTGTATGCGATAGCCGCAGTTTTAGGCACGCGGCCGGTCAGCACGCAGGCCTCACCCAGTCCCAGCGAGTCCGCCTGCCGGCGAATCTTTCGGACCTGCTCTTCCGTTCCGCCCACCAGCAGCAATCGCACGCCTGGATTGCGGCCGGTTATTTTTGCGAATGCCTCGACCAGGATCTCGATGCCCTGGTATGCCTCGAAAGTTCCGGCATAGAGGATCACCGACTGCCCGGTGCCGAATCGCACGGGTTCATGTTCGGGCATTTCGGTCTGTGACGGCTTCGTCGCGCGGATCCGCACGTCATCGAAAATCGAGTTCTCGATCAGGAGGTGACGATCCGGGTCGACGCCCGTCCCGAGCACGTAATCCCGCAAGTCGGGGCAGATCGTAATGACGGCGCTGGCGGCTCGCAGGCAATTGTCTTCGAGCGCCTTGAACGTGCCGATCAGCAATCGTGAAGTCGTGAACTTGAAATTTTCGAGCTGCTGCGGAAGGCTCGAGTGCATGTCGTAGATCAGGCGAAAGCGAAAGACCGGCTTCAGGAACCGGCACCAGAAAACCGACTCTTCGTGCGCGTGCACGATCCTGTACCGATGACGGATCAACAGCCCGATAGTCCAGAGGATCATCGGAATGTCGAGCACCATCTTTTGCCACGACGGGCCCACCGGGATCGGCTCGAGCCAGCGCAGCCGCGGAATCCGCACGATGCGAACGCCGGGAATGTCGACGTCCTGCCCCGAACCATAGGTCAGGAGGTCGATCCGGGTCCCCTGCTCCGCCGTCACGAGCGTCCGGTAATACACGCTGAAAGGAGTCCCACGCGGCGTAAAGAAGGGGTGTGGCGCCACCACCAGGATCTTCATCCGGCGCGCTTCCGGATCAACCGGTTGTAGAACTGGATGCCGGTCTGGCTGAAGACAAAATCAAACAAGCCGCTGGCGCGACCGTATGGCTGTGGCGAGTCCGTGCGTTCCATCAACCATGCGCGCAGCTCGCGCCAGGGCGCCGATTCCGAGGGATTCACTTCGGCAAAGAATCCAAAACTGCCGACCTTTCGATACCCCGCTGCAAAAGGAAACGGATCGCTGCCCGGCAGGACGCGAAAGCCCTGCCGCCCGGATGCGCGAACCAGTGCCGGCAGCCCGAGCAGGTTCAGGCGGCCGCGATTGTCCCCGACGAACAAGGCTTCGTTCCCGAGTGACCGGAGTGTGCTTTCGACGCGTCTTCCACGTTGACCCATCCACTTGCCGAAGCCCCAGGGGATCGCGGTCAGTGCACGGCTGCGACGCACGGCCTCGACCGCCTCGGCAAATGGAAGGCCATCGGGTATCGTTTCGCCGGTCCCGAGCGCGAGCACCTCCAGGCCGTCTTTCGCGCGTACCTGGCGGCCACAGACGATGGCCATCATCGAACCGCCCCTGCGGGCGATCAGGGTTTCTGGTTCCTCCTGCGCGGCCGTGAGCGTCCACCCGCCAATCTCGGCTGGCGACAAAATGCTTTCAAAGACTCGCTCACCCGCCGCCTGCGTCAGCAGCATCCCACCCAGCCATCCGTCCGGGGAGCCGCCGGCCGCGCGGAAGTTCGCCGCGGCCGCATCCAGCGTCGGCCCTATGGCAGCCTGCGTGTGGAAGTGAACATGGCCGTCGATCGGCCAGCGCATGGGGCTATTTGCCATGGAGTGCAGGTGGATCCTGCCCGCAGGGCCCGGGATGTTCTTGATACATATCGCAATTCTAGCTGACCCGGGCAGGCTATCATGCCACAAGTCGGCCAGGAGCCTGTGGCGTGCCATCGCAACCCGATCTGTCGGTCATCGTGCCCTTCTACAACGAAGAGGAGAATATCCGCCGGATGCATGCGGCCATCGTCGGCGCCGTCGAACCGCTGGGTATCCCGTTCGAAATGGTGCTGGTCAATGACGGCAGCCGCGACCAGACCCTGGCGCGCGCCATCGACATCGCCCGGGCCGACCCCCGCGTACGGGTCGTCAATTTCCGGCGCAATTGCGGACAGACGCCCGCCATGGCCGCCGGCATCGAACACGCCCGCGGCAAGGTACTGGTGACCATGGATGGCGATCTGCAGAACGACCCGCGGGACATCGAGCATTTCCTCGCCAAGATCAACGAGGGCTATGACATCGTCGTGGGCTGGCGCTTCAATCGCCAGGACAAACTCGTTTCGCGCAAGATTCCTTCGACGATCGCCAATTGGCTGATTGGAAAAGTGACGGGCGTGCCCATCAAGGACAATGGCTGCTCGCTGAAAGCCTTCCGTGCCACGCTCATCAAGGAAATTCCGCTGTACTCGGAAATGCATCGCTTCATTCCGGCCATGGCGGCGATCGCGGGTCCGCGCCTTGCCGAAATCAAGGTGCGCCATTATGCGCGCCAGTTCGGGGAATCGAAGTACGGTCTATCGCGGATCTACAAAGTGCTGCTCGACCTGATGGTCATCAAGACAGTCGCTTCCTTCACCGCGAGACCCTTGCTCTGGTTCAGCATGATGGCGACTCCGCTCGTGATACTCGGTTCAGCCATGATCGCTTTCTCGTTGTGGCGCCTGAGCGGCACGACCGGCAGCTTGCCGCTGCCGGTGGCCGGCACCGGCGTGATCCTGCTGGTTGCAGCCTTTGTCCTGGTCTGCAGCGGCATGCTCGGGGAACTCGTCTACAAGCTTGGCGATCTGCGGGAAACGGATTTCTCACGGCTCACCGGCAGAATCTGGGATTCCGGCAACAGCCGGTCCCCTGCGGGACCGCCCCATGGCTGATCGTCGAACCGACATCGATATCTCGGTCATCGTGCCGGTCGGCAGTCGATCCTCCAATGCGATCCGGCTATACGCCGAATACAAGGCGGGACTCGACGCGCTCGGCCAGAGCTACGAGATGATCTTCGTGCTCGATGGCCCACGCGAGAAATTCGCGGCCGGCCTGCGGTCGCTGCTCGATGGAGGCCGGCGATTCACCGTCCTCAGCCTGAGCCGCCAGTTCGGCGAAGCCACCGCGTTGATGGCGGGATTCGAGCATGCCGTCGGCCGGGTCATCATCACTTTGCCGGCGTACCACCAGATTGAATCGGCCGACATCATCAAGCTGGTCGAGGCGCTCGATTCGAGCGATGTTGCGATCGGCCGGCGGTGGCCGCGCGCCGGCGGCCTGTTCGAGCGATTCCGCCGTTCGTTGTTCCACGGCTTGCTGGCGTGGGTTACGCGGCTTCGTTTTCACGATCTGGGTTGCGGTGCCCGCGCATTCGACCGGCGGGTGCTCGAGGAGATCCAGCTCTACGGCGACCAGCACCGCTTCCTGGCCGTGCTGGCGGATCGCCAGGGATTCCGGGTCCAGGAGGTCGATGTCAGGCAGTCCCCGAAGGACCACTTCGAGGGCGTTTACCAGCCGCGCGAGTACACGCGGGGTCTGCTCGACATCTTCACGGTTTTCTTCCTGGTCCGCTTCACCAAGAAGCCATTGCGATTCTTCGGCATGGTGGGCATCACGATATTCGCGGTGGGCGCGTTGCTGGTCACCTGGCTCGTCGTCGAGCGCGCATTCTTCGGCCAGGCGCTTGCCGACCGTCCTGCTTTGCTGCTGTCATCGCTGCTGCTGGTCCTCGGGCTGCAGTTATTCGCGCTCGGCCTGCTGGGCGAACTCATGATTTTCACGCATGCAAGATCCCTGAAGGACTACCAGGTGCAGTCCATAATCGAGTTCCCGCCTGAAGTCAGGTGAACATGATTTCTCATCCTGCGAGCGCCCATTGAAACTGTTGATCCAGATACCCTGCTACAACGAGTCGGAAACGCTCGAGGTCACGATCCGCGACCTGCCGACCCGCGTGAACGGATTCGACGTGGTCGAATACCTGGTCATTGACGACGGCAGCCGCGACGGCACGGCGGATGAGGCCCGCCGGCTCGGCGTGCATCATGTGGTGCGGCATCCGACCAACCTGGGGCTTGCGCGCGCTTTCCAGACCGGGATCGACGCCTGTCTGCGGTTCAGCGCGGATGTCATCGTCAATACCGATGCCGACAATCAATACCCCGGGCGTTACATCGAGCAACTGGCCGCGCCGATCGTCGAACGGGTTGCCGACGTCGTGATCGCAGACCGGCAGACGGAAGCGATTGCGCATTTCTCGAGCCTGAAGCGCCGCCTCCAGAAGTTCGGCACGTCCGTCGTGCGCAGCCTCAGCGGAACGGATGTGGCGGACGCTCCGTCAGGCTTTCGCGCCTACTCGCGCGAGGCGGCCCTCAGGCTCAACGTCCTGAGCGAGTTCAGCTACACGCTGGAGACCATCATCCAGGCCGGCAAGATGGGACTGAAGGTCGTCAATCTGCCGATCGAGACGAATCCGCCGCTGCGACCGTCGCGTTTGCAGAAGAGCATGTTCCATTTCATCACGCGCCAGTCCGCGACGATGTTGCGCCTGTATGCGTTCTATGAACCGCTCAAGACGTTTTCATTCATGTCGTTGCCGTTTTTTCTCTTTGGCGGCGGCGCCTGGGTCCGCTTCGTGTATCTCTTCTACACGGGCCAGACGGGCATCGGACGTCACGTTCAGTCCTTGACGATCGGCACCGGCCTGCTGCTGGTGGGGGTGCTGATGCTGCTGTTCGGCCTGCAGGCCGATATCGCGAACAAGCACCGGCTGCTGACGCAGATCGTCCTGTATCGCCTGCGCAAGCTCGAGTATCGCCTGCTGAGCGGAGGGGACAGAACTCAGGAACAACTGCCGGACGAACGTACGGTCGGCTAGGTCGCGTCCGAAGGTCGCGGACCTATGCGCACGACGTAAACATCGCCACTCCGGAATATCACGCGTTCCGGGGGCGGAGACTGCAGCACGAATCCCTGCTCAGCGCCCTTCGCTGCCAGTTCGCGCATCAGGTCATCGAACCCGGCGTCGTACTCGAACCGGCTCCAGACCCGGGGCCCCGTCAGCACGACACTGTCGCCATAGGCGTCGAGTTCGCGGTCGAGGTCGGACCATGAAACCGCATATGCGACGCGCAACGACATTTCCAGGCGGTGCCGGAACCTGCGGTAGTAGCCCTGCATGAACGCGATGGCGCCTTCCGTAGAGGCCAGGACGGAACGCTTCGCCCGCAGGGGCACGAAGTTCGCAAGATCCGGATGCGCGACGACGAGCGTATCCCGCGGCAGGCTTTCGAGAAACCGGTAGGCCCGCTCCAGATCGACATCCACGGGGCGCGACAGGTTCGCATAGGCTGAAGGCGCCAGGGCGCCTGCGACCAGCAAGGGCGCGATCAACGCGATCGCCCGGTTCCTGGTGTGCCCGGCCGGCCGCGCCTCCTGGCTGGACCGCCCACGCCAGGCGAGCGCCGAGTAAGCGGCCAGGGCAAAGGCGATAATCGCAAAAGCGGCGAGCGACCAGCGCGAATGGCGGTT
>CAYPQX010000193.1:0-7015 GCA_964412975.1 uncultured Steroidobacteraceae bacterium | reverse complement strand
TTCACCACGAACTCTTTCTCCGTCTCCTTGATGTCTACGACCGGCGCCCACTCGGCCTTCATGGTTCCCGTATCGCCGATCAACTGCGGCCACTTGCCGAACATCGGAGCGGAAAGATTCCGGAAGAACTCGTCTGTTTCCCTGAATGGTTCCCAACGCATAAGGTTCATAAATTCCTCCTCCGTCCGACGACCGGCCATCCTGCCGGTCAAAAATCAGGATAGTGGAATCTGGTGGCGACGCAATTCGTACTTGTACGAATGCGCCTGGGTCCCGGATGGTGAATTCGTTCGACTTGCCGGCCATTAATGGAGCTTGCCGAGTCGAGTCCGCACTTCCATGATGCCTTCGCTGGCGCAGCCGGGCTTGCTCGTGTTCACCTCGATAGTGTGCTGCAGTTCGTCAACTGTCAGCGGTTGTCGGGTTCGAAGTTGCTGATCGAGGACTGCCTCGGTGGCCTCTGATGGATCCAGGCCGTAGCGAGCCCGGGCCTGCAGTCGCGACGCAAGCGTCGTCGCCTCGCTCGTGCACGACACGATCACATACGGGCATTGCCGGCGCAGTGCCAGCGCGCGGAACATTTCACGATGCGCTGAGTCCAGGAACGTGGCATCAATGACGACATTGCAGTTTCCGTCCAGAGCCGAATCGGCGAGTTCGAGCAGCCGTTCGTAGGTCCTCTGCGTTGATGCAGCGCCGTAGGCGCCCTCGCCAACGCCAAAGATTCGCTTGGCAAGCGGCGCGATGCCTTGCAGGCGCTTGCGTTCGAGATCGGAACGAATGCGCAGGGCATGGAGCGCGGAAATCAGCCGCTCACTGAGCCAGGATTTTCCGGACGCCGTCACGCCGTGCATGATCACGAGCGCCGGACGCGCCGCCTCCTTGAAACGGACGGCGGTCGCCAGGCGTTCGGCCAGGCGGGTCTCAAGGGCGGCCCTTTCCGCGGGGCTTGCAGACTCTGCGCCGAGCGCATCCACCTTCGCGCGCACGAGCGCATAGTAGGAAGCGTACAGAGGGAGGAGGCGCAGGCCCGCATAGTCACCGGTCTGCTCGAGATAGCGACTCAGGAATTCACAGGCGAGATCCTCGCGCCGCCGGGACACGAGATCCATGAACAGGAATGCCGCGTCGGCCATCACATCGATCCAGCGCAATTCGGGATCAAACTCCAGGCAGTCGAAAGGCAGCCAAAGCTGCTGCCAGCGCACGATATTGCGGGCGTGCAGGTCACCGTGGCACTCGCGCACGTCGCCGGATTGCAGGCGCGTCTGAATCAGTGGCTTGAGCCTGGTCAGTGAATCGTACGTCCAGGCTGCCAACTGTTCGAGCAATGTCCGCTCGGCCTCGCCGCCGAGATGCCGGCGCAGCAGTTCGAAATTGCCCAGTATCGGTGCCTGCACTTTCGGGAAGGTTCCGTAAGGGCCATTCGCAGGCGCCACGGCTGCACGGATGTGGGAGTCCGCGAGGGTGTCGGCAAGGCTGTGCATGTCCTGGGCCGTCACCCCGTCCCGCGCGAGCAGCTCTGCCAGCTCCTGCGAAGGGTCGAACTGCCGCATCTTGACGGCGAATTCCAGCGGTTTGCCACGACCGCCAACGCTCAATCGTCCTTTCCCGGCGACAATCGCGACCACTTCCACGTATAGATCCGGGGCGAACCGGCGATTGAGGCGCAGCTCCTCCTCGCACAGGAACTTTCGCCTTTCGAGAGTAGAGGCGTCGATGAAGTCATAACGCACGGGCTTCTTGATCTTGTAGGCGAACGGACCCGTCAGCAGCACCCAGGAGATATGCGTCTGTTTCAACTGCAACCCGGTGACGGGATGCGGAAATGCCGCACCGAGGAGCAGATCTTCGATGTTGAACCGGGTTTCGTTCACCGACTCATTCCGGACTGGCGAAATCGCGTCCCAAGCGCTGGAAAGTGTGCCGAAGCACTGGCTCGCGTCTATGCGCAGTAGTACCTAGCTTACGTCTGCGGCTGCGCCTGTCCCGATTTCCCTATCGATCAAGGGCACCGCTGTCTATTGCCAGCACGGTGCGGAACAGGACATTGACGCCGTTGGCCATATCCTGCGGCAAGGTGAATTCCTTCGGCGAGTGACTTACGCCGCCGACACTTGGCACGAAAATCATGCCGGTCGGAGCGATGCGTGTCATTTCCTGGGCGTCGTGACCCGCGCCACTCGGCATCGACTTGTGGCTGAGGCCAAGCGCAACCGCAGCCTCGGTGATGATGCGCCGCATCCGCACATCGGTCGGCGCAGGTTCGAGCGCCAGGTCGATCTCGTCGAAGCTGATCCGTGTCTGTCGTGACTTCGCGATAGCTGTGGCTTCCGCCTCGATTGCTTCGAAAACGCGCTGCATCTGTGTGGCGTCGAGGTCGCGAATCTCGAGGCTCATCACAACCTTGCCGGGGATGACGTTCGGCGCGCCTGGCTCGGCGCTTATGCGACCGACGGTCGCCACATGACGGCCTGCTAACCGGGTCGCGACCCCATTCACAGCGTTGATCAGTTGAGCCGCACCGACAAGGGCGTCCTGGCGCCTGTTCATCGGTGTCGTCCCCGCGTGATTCGCGAAACCCTCGATGATTACCTCCCACCAGCGGATGCCGACGATCCCCTCGACGACGCCGATGTCGATGTCGCTCTCGTCCAGAATCGCACCCTGTTCAATGTGCAGCTCGATGAAGGCCCTCAGCTCGCCAGGCTTACGTCGGGCCTGATCCAGCCGGTCAGGATCGCCGCCGACCGCGCGGATGCCGTCGCGGATCGTCATGCCGCTGTGACTCATGACCTCGAGCGTGGGCGCCTCGACCGCGCTCGTCATCGCGCGGCTGCCAACCGTGCCGCCTTCCTCGTCCGTGAAACTGACGATTTCGAGTGGATGCCGGGTGGCGACGCCATTCTCATGCAGTAGCTGCGCCACTTCGATGGCGCCGATCACGCCGACGTCACCGTCGTAATTGCCGCCACTCGGGACCGAATCGATGTGCGAGCCGAGCATGATTGCGGGAAGCGACGGATCGCTGCCCTTGCGTCGGCCAATGACATTGCCCGCTGCGTCCACCCGCACGTCCAGGCCCGCCTGACCCATCAGATCCTTGATGTATTTGCGACCGGCGATATCCGCATCGCTGAAGGCGACGCGGCTGACGCCGCCCTGCGGGTTGGCGCCAAACGCAGACAATGCGGTGATGCGTTGCTGGATCCGCCCGACATCTGCTGCCGGGGGCGAGGGCGCGGCAGCGGCCGCTCCCGCAATCGTCAGGCACAATGCGAAGCAGAAGAGTCGCGCTGTCAACATGGGCACTCTCCCTGCAATGCTAGAGTCTGCTATCGACTGTAACCGAATCTGCTGACCAGATTGACGGAGAACGCATCAATGCGCAGAGCCTGGCTGTCTGGAATGGCGCTCGCCTCGTGGACATTTGCGGCGATTGCAGGGTCGCAACCCACTCTCGTCCTGCAATCGGATTTCGGCACGCTCGACGGCGCCGTCGCCTCGATGAAGGGCGTCGCCGTCGGAGTTTCGCCCGACATCCACATCTACGACCTCACGCATCACATCGAGCCATACAACATCTGGCAGGGCGCATTGCGCCTGGTCCAGTCTGCCGAATACTGGCCGCCCGGCACGGTATTCGTCTCGGTCGTCGACCCGGGCGTCGGAACCGATCGCAAGTCGATCGTCCTCAGGACGAAGTCCGGTCACTACTTCGTGACGCCGGACAACGGCACACTGACCTTCGTCGCGCCGCGACTCGGTATCGCGGGAGTGCGCGAGATTGACGAGGCGGTCAATCGCCGGAAGAACTCCGAAAAGTCGTACACTTTCCACGGCCGTGACGTTTATGCGTACACCGCGGCCCGGCTTGCCGCCGGCGTCATTACGTTCGAGGAAGTCGGGCGTGAGTTGCCTTCCGAGGTCGTCACCATTCCGCACGAGCAGGCGCGCTTCGACTCAGGTGTCGTCTATGGCAATGTGCAGACCGCCGACGGCAATTACGGCAACATCTGGACGAATGTCAATCGCGAGACCCTCGGCAGACTGCAAGTCGCGACCGGCGACATGCTCAGCGTAATAATTCTGAAGGGTGATGTAGAAATTCTTAACCTGGTCGCGCCCTATGTCACGACATTCGGTGCCGTGGAACTTGGCAAGCCGTTGCTTTACTTGAACAGCCTGGACGGCGTGTCGCTTGCGATCAACCAGGGAAACTTCTCGGAGCAGTATCAAGTCGGGTCCGGACCCGAATGGAGCATCCAAATTCGTCGTTGACCGCTTCTTTTCTCCATGCCTACACTGAATCCGCGCGAAGTACTTAATTCTCCCGGGGGTTGTGTCATGCGGAACGGATTGCGGATCGCTGTCAGGTCGGTATTGGGTGTGGGTGCTTCCAGCCTCGGCTTGATCGGCGTCGGACACGCCCAGACGGCAGGAGACAGGCCGCCGCTCGAAGAAGTCATCGTCGTCGGCACGCGAACTGCCGGCTACGGCGTCGACGAAAGTCTCGCACCGGTCGATCTCGTGCTGCCCGATGCGATACGCCGCTCGGCCTCGCTGCCGGGCGAAGCCGGCGCTGCACTGCAATCGCTCGTACCCTCATTCAACCTTCCACGGCAGTCGAACTCGAACTTCGCGGATGTCGTCCGGCCGGCACAGCTGCGCAACCTGAGCCCCGACCAGGTGCTCGTGCTGGTCAACGGCAAACGGCGTCATGGAACCGCGACGCTGACGACGGAATCCAAGCTCGGCAAGGGTACGAGCCCGGTCGACTTCAACAGCATTCCGGTCGGCGCCATCCAGCGCATCGAAGTGCTGCGCGACGGCGCGGGAGCGCAATACGGATCGGATGCCATCGCCGGCGTGATCAATGTCGTCCTGAAAGACGCGGCAGAGGGCGGCGAGGCGACCGCGACCTTCGGGCAGCACCGCACGGACTTCAAACCGACCAGCAAGAGCGTCAATGACGGCGATACGCTCTTCGCCTCCGTCAATTCCGGTTTCGGCGCGGGTGGCGGATACCTGAACCTGACCGCCGAATATCGCGACCGCGACTCGACCTTGCGTTCGGGACCCGACCAGATCCCGTTCTTCGAGGAACAGACGCCGCCCAACCTGGCCCTGCTCGGAACGCAGACGCACAAGGCGGGCGACGGGAAGATGGAGGACCTCCTGTTCATGTTCAATGCGGGGTTCGACCTCAGCGACAGTGTCGAACTCTATTCCTTCGGGGGCTATTCGGATCGGACCGGCGAAGGCGCGAACTTCTTCCGCTATCCCGACTCTTTCGCGAACGTTCCGGCAATTTTCCCGGACGGCTATATTCCGGTGCTCGAGGCGAGCAATGTCGACCTCTCGCTCGCAGCCGGCGTTCGCGGCACGCTCGCGTCCGACTGGAACTGGGATGCGAGCGCCGTCTACGGGTTGAACGACTTCGATCACAACATCACGAACTCGCTCAATGTCTCGTTGGGCGACGCGAGCCCGACGAGCTTCAACGTCGGCGAATACCAGCTTTCGCAACTCGCTCTGCGATTCGACATGTCGCGGCCATTCGAGGTCGGCGGCTTCGCCAATCCCGTGAATCTCGCCTGGGGTCTCGAATACCGGACGGAAACCTACGAAACAAAGGCGGGGGATCCGGAATCGTACGAGGCAGGCCCGGTGATCGGAGCGCCAATCGGCACGCAGGCGGGTTCGGGGCTGCAACCGAGCGAGACCGTGGACGAAGACCGGGATGCGGTCGGCATCTACGTGGACCTCGAATCGAGCATCACCGACAAGTTTCAGCTCGGAGTGGCGGGACGCTACGAAGACTACAGCGACTTCGGCAGTTCCGCGGATGGCAAGATTTCGGCGCGCTATGAATTGACGCCGTCGCTCGCGGTGCGCAGCACGATTGGCACGGGCTTTCGCGCGCCGTCATTGACCCAGGCGTTCTTCCGGGGCTCGACGACGAGCTTTGGCGAGGGTGGCCAGCTCGAAAACGTGTTGAACCTGCCGACTGACGACCCGATCGCGGTACTGCTCGGGGCAAGCGAGCTCGAGCCGGAGGAATCCGTGAGCTACAACCTCGGATTCGTGTATCGCAATGACGCCGGATTCCGGCTGACGGTCGATTACTACCGGATCGACATCGACGACCGCATCACGCTCTCCGAGCGCATCGGCGGCCAGGCGGTCACCGATTTCATCGACGATTCGCTCGGCATTCCGGGCGTGCTCGGCGTGCGATTCTTCACGAACGCCGTGGACACCGAGACCAAGGGCTACGACATCGTCGCCGACTACAGCTTCGACCTCGGCAGCGGTAGCCTCCTGCTGAGTGCGGCCTACAACAAGAGCGAAACCGATGTGGTGTCGGTCGATCCCAACCCGCCGGTACTCGATTCACTGGGCGTCGGTGCCGTGCTGTTCGGCGTCGAGGAGCGCAACACGCTCGAGACCGCCTCGCCCGAAGACAAGCTGATCCTGATGGCGCACTGGACCAGCGAACGCTGGTCGATCCTCGGCCGGGCGACGCAGTGGGGCGAGGCGACGCGCGTGTTCAACTTCGGCGGCGGATTCGAGCCGCAGCAGACCTATGGATCTGAATGGGGTATCGACCTCGACGTCGAATTCGCTGTCACAAAGCAGTTTGCCGTGGCGATCGGCGCCAACAACGTCCTGGACGAGTATCCGGACCTGTCGAGTGCCGACATCGGCTTCTTCGGCAACCTGCCCTACGACGTGCTGCAGCCGGTCACGTTCAACGGCGCGTTCTACTACCTGAGGACGACGTTCAGTTTCTAAATGACCGGAAATCCATTACCATTCCGCGCCTTTCCGGGCGCGTAGCTCAGCGGTAGAGCACTACCTTGACATGGTAGGGGTCACAGGTTCGATCCCTGTCGCGCCCACCAGAATCACTCCGCCAGCGCACCGCGGTCGATCGCGTGGTGCGCGGCGATTCCATGAGCGCTTTCTGCCTCGCGGGAGCGTCGGTTGCTTGTCCCGGCGCCGCAAGACA
>CAYPQX010000192.1:0-23513 GCA_964412975.1 uncultured Steroidobacteraceae bacterium | reverse complement strand
CAGAACCCGCAGCCTCAGCCCACGCCGCAAGTCGCGCCACGTCCTTGACGTCAGTCAACGTGACGAGTGCGATCGCCTCGTGGTCCCGCGTGAACAAGACGGGGGCAAGTCGGTCGGCCAGCGGCGTACCGTTCAGATCGGCCGGAGTCAGAGGCTTCAATGTCCGGCTGGCCGCGACATCGAGCAGAAACTGGGCAAACACATCTTTGCGGAACGGCCCTTCAAGCAGGGCCTGGTCGAGATCATCGCGTAGCTGATCCGGCTCGGGAAGACGCTGCTGTTTTTCCCGCTGTTTGCGCATGCTTGGCAGTAAACGGCTGGGCGACTCGAAGCTGCCGATGATGTGATCGCTGACCAGGGTGTCGAGTTCGGCGCGCAATGACTCGTCGCGCTGCAGAGCCGCCTCTTCGTTCGTTGCCCGGATCGCGAACAGATAGCGCAGATCCGGAGCACCCAGCTCACGGCGAAGCCGCACGTCGAGATCCTGGAGGACCTGAGGAATGGGCGTCAGTCCCGACAGCTCATTGTTCCACAGCGGTCGTGGCGACCAGAGCAAAACGGCCGCTGCCACCGCCAGCGTGATCGCCGGGAGAGCAGTGAATCGGGGTAGTCGATCAACCTGGCCCAGCCAGCGCGGGGGTGGCCGGGCGAGCTCATTCGAAACCAGGCGCGGCAGTGCAAAACGAATCAGCAAGCCGGTGGCGATGAGGCCACATACGGTGAAGACACCGAGTTGCGCCAAGCCGGTGAATCCATTCACGGCCAGCGCAATATAGGCGATGGAAGTCGTAACAATGCTGAGGCGCAGCGTCGGCCAGACGTCTCGCAACGTCTCGGCAGGAGCCGTTTGCTTCTCAATATGAAGCATCAGGTGGACCGGATAATCCATGGCTACGCCGAGTAGCGTGAATCCGAACGCGAGCGTAATGCCATGCACCGACGGATAGGCCAAGGCGACCCCGAGCATCGCCACAATACCGGTTGTCGCCAGGGTGAGGACACCCAGACAGACATGGCGTAAAGAGCGCAGAACCAGCAGCAGGAACACCACCGATCCCAGGCCCGCAAGGGCGCCGAGCAGGGTGACATCTCTCCTCACCGACTGCTCGAGCAGGCCTGTGAAGACTCCCGGCCCGGTCATCGAGAGTCGCAGCGTGCCGGCCGGATCGGCCTCCTGCACTGCGCGCTGTATCGCTTCGATGGCGATGCGTTGCCGGTCCGCATCGAATCCGGCAGCGACAGTCTGCAGCAGCAGCAAGGCTTCCTGTCCATCCGCCGAGAACCAGACGCCGTCGGTCAGCCTGGGTTCGGCGGCGGGCAGCCAGCTGTCCAGGATCGCTTCCAATTCGCCAGAGGGATCGCGGAGCAGCAGATCCTGGGCGATCGCACCCGCGGGCGAACCAAGTTCAATCAGTCGCGCTTCTAGTTCCCGGCGCAGCGATTCGGGATCGCACGCGCACCCGCCCGCTCGCGGGCTGAGCAGATACCGATAACGGAGCATGAGTTCCTGGAGTTCAAGGTCAGGCTCCAATGTCCCGTTCTCGACACGCGCGAAGCGAGCATCGCGACGCAAACGCTCGGCCAAACGGTCGCTGGCGGCGGCGAGTTGTGCGGGTGGCAGTCCCGACAGGGCAACGAGCAGGACTCGCGTCGCAGGTCCGTCTTCGAGTTCTTCGAGGAGAATGCGCTCCTCAGGTGTCTCGGGTTCCGGGAGAAACAGCCGCAAGTCCGAATCGATGTGCAATGAACGTGCAATGTAGAGACTCGCGAGCCCTACCGCAGCGGCCCACACGGCGACGATCAGCCACTTGCGTCGTTCCATGGATAGTACTATCGAGGCTCGATAGCCGTGATGGTCCTGTCACCGTTGCACTCAAGAATCTCGAAACGCAGCGGTTCGGAGCCTTTGCCGGTGACCCGAATCGCCTCGATGTACTTCGCAACGTCCGCTTGCGTCGGACGCAGATCCATTCGCCAAGCCTCCGGCGTGCCGGACACCTGAACCTCAAAGCTGGGCGCGAGCATTTCCAGATGTCCGCTGACCACGGCCTTGAAGCCGAGGAGCAGGCCGCCGAGCAACGGCTGATTGCGCAACGACACCCGTCGCACCTTCCGATCCGGCAGCGCAATCGACAGCGTTTCCCCATCCAGCCGATAGATTTCCGTCACCGGAGCAAGGACGCGCTTCTCGAACAGTGACGGCGGCTCGAAGTGGAATTCTCCCCGGCGTTCGATGGGCTCCTTGAGCACGCGCCGGTACTGCTGCTCATGGAACGAAGCGGTTGACGTCACCTCTCGCCTGAGTAGTTGGGCAAGCTCATCGAGTCCGAAGAAGATCGGAGCGACGGGCTCGTCCGTCGATGGCTCCGTGCTGCTGGCCGCGCAAGCGAACGTCGCGGGACCGACGAGCAGGATTACGCAGGCAGCCCATCCCGCGACATGCCGGCCGCGAAGCTCAGGGCCGGTCCTGCGTCGGCTGTTCGTCTCGCCAGTAGTCATAGAAGTTGAACCAGTTGAAGGGGGCCTCATGGATGCGCGCTTCGAGACGTTGGGCGAATTGCCGTGCCCATTGCTCTACATCGGCTTCACGTTGGTCCCGTCGTATCTCGATCCGTTCCGCAAAGGGCTCGAAATAGACGTCGTACGTGCCATCGGCCTTTAGCAGCCCGAAGATCAACACGACGGGTACACCCGTCACCGCCGCCAGGCGAAAAGGACTGACCGGCAGGGCAATCGCATCGCCAAGCAGCTGTGCCGGCACGGTAGCATCGCCAGCGTGCGGCCGGTCGGCAAGAACACCGACCAGACCGCCGGCGCGCAAGGTTTCGTGAATGCAAAGGAGCACACGCGTCGAGTCTTCGCCGGCGTCGATCACACTTGCTCGCGCACGAGGATTCAGGTCGTCGAGCAACGATGTCACTTGTGGATTCTGCTGGTAGTCCATCAGGATACGGACCACGACACCCGGACGCGAAAAAGCGACGTGACGAACCACGTCGAAACTGCCGAGATGCGAACCGAACAGCAATGCTCCCCGACCCTGCTGGAGATGTTTGTGGACGTGGTCGCTGCCGTGAACGCGAACGATTCGCGCGTTTGCCTGTCCGCTCAAGAAGGCCACCCGATCAAGAATGGAGGCTGCAAATGTATGGATTTGTCGCGCGATATCAAGCAGTCGCGGTTCGACACGCAGCGCGCGGCGCAGATAATTGCGCGACGCCCGCCTTTCCGGGCCGCGAACGATGAGAAAGTACAGCGTAATCGGGTACAGCAGCCCGCGGGCTACGCGGGTACTGGCCTTGAGCGCCACCCAGCGCATGACCCGCACCAGCCATGCGGAGCCACCTTCCCGACGCTGCTGCCATTGCACACTCACGCGGATGCCGGGCGCGCGAGCCTGAAAGTACCTTGCGCAGCCAGTCCGGCATCGGAGCGGCAGACGAAACGTAGCTGTCCGGCAGAGACGGGCTCGACTCCGATCATCACTGTTCCACCCGGATGCAAAGGCTTCAGGAACTTCGCGACCGGGACTCCTGCGAGGACTGCGGCAGGATCGAGCGCTTGACGAACGAGCTCGAGCGCGCGTTCCAGAAGGACGACACCGGGGAGAACCGGTTGACCCGGAAAATGGCCCGGGAATGCCGGATGATCAGGCTCGATGACGAGCCAGACCACCGGACAGAACGGTCCGCTGCTAACCGCCCCTCTCCTTCATTTGCGCATCCGCTCAGCATAGAGTTCGAGCAGCACGGCGCGTGGCAACTTGCTGGACTCAGTTCGTGGCAGCGCGTCGACCAACAGCAGTGGCCGGGGCAGAAAGGCCGGATCAATGACCTGGCGCAGTGCTGACATCACCTGCTCCCGTGTCATTCCCGGCGCCACGACAAAAGCCGCAAGCCGCACGACCTTTCCTTCATTTACGCCCTCAAGGCCGGCCATCGGCATGAAGAAGATGCCGTCACGTACTCCCTCGATCGACAGCAGCTTCGTATTGAGATCCCCTAAGGAGGTCCGCTTGCCGGCAATAATGCTGAGATCCGCCAACCGGCCGAGCAGCGTGAAATGCCGGTCATCCACCTGCGCGATCAGATCCTTCAGGCATACCGTTTCGAGCAAATGCTCGCCACGCACGACCGTCCCGGAATCGCCGGCCTCGATCTCAAAGTGATCGAGGAGCCGCCAGGCTTCATCGCGGGCCGTGCGGCGGGTCGCCATGATGCCGGCCTCGGTGCAACCGAATATTTCCGTAAGCGGTGCAGAGAATTTCATCTCGCAGGCGGCCGCGAGCTTCTGTGTCAGGGGCGCAGTCGCGCTGAGGATGCCGTTCACGGGTGGCATCGTTCCACTGAACTCCGCGAAAGAGCGAAGGTGAACCGGAGTTGTAACCAGGAGGCGTGGCTGCGGGGTTCGGGCCAACGTCCGCCGGACATCTTCCGGATAGAAGGGGCGATCGCACTGCACGGCGCAATAGCCTTGCAGCGGCAGCATGATGGTCGTTTCGAAGCCGTACATGTGCTGCGACGGAACGGTCGCCACCACCGTATAGGGCTGATCTGACTCGAGCCGCAGCATAGCTGCATTCGCGGCTGCGCCACGCACCACGGTGCGCCACGACTTCGGGTTGGGAGTTGCCCGACCGGTGGTTCCGGACGTAAACAAGATCACGACCAGCTGATCCAGATCTATCAGCGGGATCGCCGTCTGCGATGCCACTGCTGCGGGAACGGCTACGTTAGCGCCCGGAGCGAGCGCGATGCGGAACTGAGGCAAGGCGGCGTTACCCACGGAGCTGTCTACAAGCAGATAGCTGTCCGCATACTCCGCCGCGATGGCCATGACCGCGCCGGGCAGTCGACTCGGCGGCAACAGGCTGACCTGGCCACGCAGGGTGGCCGCGGCGAATCCGACCATGAAGTGATAACGGTCATCGCACACGTTGATGACATTCGCTTGGTCTGGCAGCGACCTCGCGATCGACAGCACATCGTGCAGAAACTGCGAGCGCGTCGCAGCGCCACTGGTTCGCCACGCAATGACTGCGTCCATTCCGGACAGTTGCGTCAGCCAAGATCCCAGCAGCGGGTGATATTCCGGGTGTTCCCGGACCACACGATTTGCGTCAACCGGCACGGCGGCTTTCTATGTGCTGCGCCAGATTGCGCAGGGACGCGAAGATCCGCGGGTTATCGTCATCGTCCGACCGCAGCTCGAAACCGTATTGTTTCGAAATGGCCAGAGCCAATTCCAGAGCATCGATCGAGTCGAGGCCGAGGCCACCGCCGAACAGCGGTGCCTCCGGCTCGATGTCTTCTGCAGCAATGCTTTCCAGGTTGAGTGCCGAAACGATCATCCGGGCCACCTCGTGCTCAAGCGCCGTCTGTGCTCCCTCGGACCCCGCCATCATGAACCTCGTAGTTATTGGTGGGACGCTTAACGCAAGCGAAGTATACCGATCTGCAAATAGCCAGCCTGTTGTGCAGCCCGACCAGACTGCTCAGCCGCCCCTGGTTGCGCGCACGGATCGGTACTTCTGCAATCCCGGCTCGTCGCTCGTATAGCGCGGCAAGCCGTCGCCGATTTCTATCCAGTCCGCGTGCTGGTCATAAAAGACATGGCACTGCGGCTCGCGGTCGATGGGACCCTGGATCGCCGGCCGCGCGACGTGGATCTCGCCGGGACAGATCGTCGATGCGAAGAAGAGTGTCGTGCCGCAGTTCGGGCAGAATCCACGCCGGCTCTGCTGCGAGGACTGATACCACTTCGGTTCCGACGAGCCAGGCAGGAAGCGAAACTTCTCTTCGGCGCACCCGACCCAGCTCACGAATGCCGCGCCATGGGCATCACGGCAGTAGTGACAATGACAGTGCGCGAAGAAAAGCGTCGGCGGCATGATCGCAAACCGGACCGCGCCGCAGAGACAGCGTCCTTCGAAATCGCTCACTGCAGGATCCTCGCGACAAAGGCGATCCACATGCCGAACAACAGCAGCGTGCTCGCCGCGTAAGCGAGGAACCGGTGTATCACGCGGTTGTAGGTCACGTGGATCAGGCTGTGCGTGGCGCGGAGTCCCACGTACACCCAGGCGGCGGCAACGAGGCCGGATGTCGATCCGCCGTTCAACGCGATCGCGACGCAGAGCACGTAGAAAAGCACCGGCACTTCGAAGAGGTTCCGGAAATTGTCGGCGGCCTGCGTCTTCTCGAGCTTGCCCGCCGCGGCGCGTGCGGTCGAAAGCGCTTGCGGGTCAATCCGTTTCGCGCGCATTTCCCCAAGGCGATCTGCGTAGAGCTTCAACCAGACGAGCGCCGTCACGCCGACCAGGGCCGCACAGGGCAGCCAGATCGGATCGATCGCGCGCGCGGTGCCCTGCATGCGGCGTAACATAGCATTCGATGAGCGCGGAATACGAATCGATCCGGCTGCCCGCCTTCGGGGACGTGCAGGCCGCGGCGAAAAGGCTTGAGGGCGTTGCGCGGCGCACACCGCTGCTCGCCGGGACGCCGCTGGACGAACTGACGGGCGGCCGGATCCTCCTGAAGCTTGAGTCGCTGCAGGTCACCGGTTCGTTCAAGATCCGCGGCGCGTACAACCGCCTCGTGCAACTCAACGACGCGGAGCGCAAGAAAGGCGTTGTCGCATTTTCTTCCGGCAATCACGCCCAGGGGGTCGCCGCCGCCGCCAGGATGCTCGGCATCCGGGCGACCATCGTCATGCCGTCAGATGCCCCCCGCGCCAAGCTCGAGAATACGCGCGCACTGGGCGCCGAGGTCGTCCTCTACGACCGCGTGCGGGAAAGCCGCGAACAGATCGCAGCGAAGCTCGCCGTGGACCAGGGCGCGACGCTCGTGCCGGCGTTCGACGATCTGCAGGTGATCGCTGGTCAGGGAACGACAGGACTCGAGTTGATGCAGCAGGCCGACGAGTTCGGGCTCCCGCCCGACCACGTGCTGATCCCCTGCAGCGGTGGCGGCCTCGCCAGCGGATCGGCACTTGCCATTCGCGCGCTCTGCGCGAAGGCCGCCGTGTACGGCGTGGAGCCCGAGGCATTCGACGACACGCGCCGCTCACTCGCTGCCGGACAGCTGCTCACGAATCCGCCGGAGGCCCGGTCGATCTGCGACGCCCTGCAATCGTCGCCACCGGGAAAGCTGACGTTCGCGCTCAATCGCGAGTTGCTCGCCGGCATCCTCACGGTGAGCGACGCCGAGGTCGAAACCGCAATGGCTTATGCATTCCGGCACCTGCGGCTCGTCATCGAGCCGGGCGGCGCCGTCGCGCTCGCCGCCGCACTCGCCGGCAAGTTGCCGCTGCATGACCGCACGACGGCGATCGTCGTCAGCGGCGGGAACGTCGACGTTGAGCGGTTCGTCGCGGCACTAACGCGGTAGCGTTTCGTCCAGGAACTCCACCTTTCCGGTCTCGAGCGAATACCAGGCGCCGATTACGACCAGTCCGTCGGACGCAATGAGTCCCTCGATGATCGCAGAACCTTGGCGGAGCTGATTGACGGACGCAAGCACATTGGCCGTCATCGCCGCATGCTCCACCGCGAGCGCTCCTTCTGCTTCCTTGCTTTTGACCAGTTTTTCGACGCACGGGCGGATGTAGTCGACGATCGCTTTCTGATTAGGCGATTGGTTCGCTGTCGGACGATGAAGTTCTTCGATCGTCGCGGCAATTGCGCCGCAGGAGGAATGACCCATGACTACGACGAGCCGCGTGCCGAAACGGTCCGCCGCGAACTCGACGCTGCCGACGAGCGAGGGTGCCACGATGTTGCCGGCAACGCGGATGACGAACAGGTCGCCCGGGCCCTGATTGAAGACGATCTCGACCGGTACCCGTGAGTCCGAGCAGCCGAGCACGATCGCGAAGGGTTCCTGCACAGCCGTGAGCTTCGCGCGCCGCGCCGCCATCAGGAGCGTTCCCGTGCCGCGCGCATGGGCCGCGAAGCGCGCATTGCCTTCGCGCAGTCTCTGCAGGGCGGCTGACGCGCTGACGCCGCGGTTCATCGCCTGATCTCCGATGCGAGCTGGGCGATGAAAGCGCGGATGAACGCCGTGCGCCGCTCAGCTTCCCGCCGGCCGGCAACCGTCTGCATCGTCCCGGCGAGCTTCAGGAGCTTCGTATAGAAGTGATCGACCGAGGCGCCGCCGTCGTCCGGCTCGCGTGAGGAGCAGAACGGATCCTCCGAGTCGTAGAGCGGCCGCCCGAGTGCGGCGCCGACTGCGATGCAACGCGCGACACCGATGGCGCCGAGCGCATCGAGCCGATCCGCATCCTGAACGACCTTCGCCTCGATCGTTCGCGGCGGAATGCCCGCCGAATAACTGTGCGCTTCGATCGCATGGCGGATGTCGGGCAGCAGAAGTTCCGGATAGCCGGCGTCATGCAGAAATTTCGCGGCATGATCCGCCGCAAGCCGGGACGCATGGGCGCGGTCCGGTGAATCCTTGGCGACGTGCACGCAATCGTGCAGCCAGGCGGCCGGCAGCACGACTTCGGTCCGTGCGCCCTCTTCCGCCGCGAGGCGGAGCGCCGTCCCGACGACGCGTTGCAGGTGAACGAGGCCGTGGCCGGGATCGGAACCGGGCTGCTCCACAGCGAACTGCCTGAACCGCGGCTCCCATTCGCCTCGCAGTCCGTCCAGTGCATTGATTGAGTTCGCGCTCAAGGCCGTGCCGGCTTTCGGCCGCGCGACGATGCCGGGCGGCGCGCGGGGCGCCGGGTCCGCGCTGCGAGCGCGACGCGCATCGCCTCGCGCGCCCATTGCGAAAGCTCGTCCGGATCCTCGAGCACTTCGGCCGGCACCTGCCAGTAACTCATCGCCTGGCTTGGCCGGTCTGGAAACGGGCAGAAGGCCGTCGAGCCCGCAGCTTCGTACCGCGCCCGGTTCGAGTCGTCGGTCTTGAAATAAAGCGTGTCGTCGTCGATCAGCGCAAAGAAAAGGCCGTCGAGGTAGAGCCCGACGCCGCCGAACATCGGGCGTGATGTGACCCGGCCCGACGGCTTGAGCTGCTCGATCACGAATTCCCTGAAATCGTCGCTGACCGCCATCGCCGGAGTGTAATGCAGGCCGCGTCAGGGGGTTCGCGCCGCCGTCGGCGCATTGCTTGCGAATGCACCGAGCACCCGTGCTACGTTGGCGCCGATCTCGGCGATCGCATATCCGCCTTCCTGCACCAGCACCGTCGGCAGCCGGGCTGCTGCCAGGCAGGCGCCGAGTTGCGCATAGTCCGGTCCGGTCAGTTTGAATCCGCTGATCGGATCCGCTTCAAACGTGTCGACGCCGAGCGAGACGACCAGCGCGTCTGGCGCGTAGCGACCGATGGCATCCAGCGCCACATCGACCGCGGCCCGATACTCGCGCCAGCGCGTGCCGAGCGGCAGCGGCAAGTTCAGCGTATGGCCCTCGCCGCGGCCCGCGCCGCTCTCGTCCGCATAGCCCAGGAAGTACGGGTACTCCGACTCGGGCGTGGCATGCAGAGACACGAAGAGCACGTCGTCGCGTTCCCAGAAAATTTCCTGTGTGCCGTTGCCGTGATGGTAATCGACGTCGAGGACGGCGACCCGCGCGCAACCGTGTTCTCGCAGGTGCTGTGCCGCAAGCGCCGCATTGTTCAGGTAACAGTAACCGCCGAAGAAGCTCCGTCCCGCATGATGGCCTGGCGGACGACACAACGCGTAAGCGGCGGAATCTCCCTCGGCTACCAGTGCCGCGGCGGTTATCGCGCATCGAGCAGCGGAAAGTGCGGCTTCCCAGGTGCCAGCCACGATCGGGGTACTCGCATCGAACGTGTAGTAGCCGAGCGCGCCGTGGATGCCCGTCGGCAGGCGATCGCGCCGTAGCCCGCGGGCGGGAAAACCGCTCGGCAGCATGGATCCGTCCCGGCCGCTGGCGGTCCAGCGCGAATAGGCTCTGCGCAGGAATTCCACGAAGTCGGCGTCATGCACGTGAAGGAGCGAAGACTCCGGCATGTCGCGCGGCGGCAGGACATCGAAACCGCCCCATTGCAGCGCGTCCAGGATGTACTGCGCGCGCATTGGCGATTCGAAGCTCGGCACCAGCCCGCCACGATGCAATTCGACACCGCCATCATGGCGGGCGTGCAGCGGAGAATAGATGACCCGCATGGCCGGCGGCTGCCTACGCGTTCCTGCCGAGTTGGGTGTGAATCCGGTCGCGTAACTCGCGATGCTGCTCCGGGTCGAACGAGGGCGCCTTGGACCAGTCGTACGCCCAGGGCTGCGCAGATGCATACGCCGAGGGCTCGTCGTGATAGCGCGGGATCACGTGCGCGTGCAGCGCCGGATCCTGGTTGCCGAAGATCGCGTAGTTGATGCGGACCGCGTGCGTGACCGCGAGCACCGCGTCGCCAAGCGCCGCCATGTCCGCAAGAAAGGCGGCACGATCGGCACCAATCAGGGAATTCAGCGTCGGCACGACCGGATCCGGCAGCAACAGGCAATATCCCGGCAGCACCTGCTTCTCTCCGAGCACCGCCCAGCCCGAACTGAGTCGGGCGACGAAGGTCGGGTCGTTTCCCGCCCGCAGCGCATCGACCCGGCGATGGATGGATGTGTTCACTACCAGCTTCGCAGGCGCCCGACGTCCAGGTGCACGAAATCCGAGTCCGGATAATAGCCCACGCCGCCCACTCCTCTCGCAAGCGCGAGATCGCGAAGCGATGCGAGCGGATAACCGACGAGCCGGACGTCGATGGCCTTGCCTTCCATGTGCAGGCTGCGCGATGAAACGCCGTCGCTCGACGTCACGAGCATCGCGTTCGTCGCCGGCGTGCGATAGCCGGAGATGATCTGGTAGTGCGGCTCGAGCCCCGCCATTGCTGCCAGCTCGTGCAGGAGGTCGAAGAGCCGCGCATCGATCGGCAGCACGCTTCCCGCCCGATGGTCGCGGAAAACCCAGTCGAGGCGGCCGAGTTCGGCGGGCTGCGGCTCACCATTCGCCCAGTAGGTCGTGTCGAGCACGTCGCCCGTGTGCGTGTTCTGCAGCAGGAGCCGGCGGACATCGGTGTGCGCCGACGACGCGGGGAGCGCAACGGCTGAGGCGCAACAGCCGGCCAGGAACTCCTGCAGGAAAATCCGCCGCGACTTAAGTCTCGACATTGACTGCGATGACCCTGGCCCGCGGGAAGAAATTGAAATCGGTCGCGCAGGCTACCGTGTACGCGCCGATCTGCCGCGCAATGAGCAACTCGCCGATTTCGAGTTCCGGCATGGGTATGTCCTCGGCGATGACATCGAGGCTATCGCAGGTCGGACCAGAAATCACGCAGGGGTAGCGCGGCCGGTCGCGGCCGCGGACGGGCTCCACCGGAAAGCGCATCTTGTCGTACTGCTGCCCGCTGAACGTGCCGTAGATGCCGTCGTCCTGGTAATACCACCAGCGGCCTTCGCGACGGGCGCGCCCCATCACCGTCGAAAGGCTGATGCCCGCCGGGCCGCAGATGAACCGGCCCGGTTCTGCGAAGACGCGGACACCCTTCGGAAGACGGCCAAGCGCCGATCGAATCGGCGCGCAGAAGCTGTCGATTGCGGGAGCCGGCTCGAAGTAGTCGATCGCGAATCCACCGCCGATGTCGAGTTCCTCGAGCGGGGGCAGGCCGCGTTGCTGCACGTCCGCGATGATGCCCGTGCAGGTGCCGATGGCCTCCACGTACTTGTCGGGCTTGCCGACCTGCGAGCCGACATGGAAGGAGAGCCCCGTGACGCGAAGCCCGCTCCTGTTCGCGTGCTCGATCAGGCCAATCGCTGCGTCGGCATCGCAGCCGAACTTGCGTGAGAGGTCGATGATCGCCTGTGGGTTGCGGAACGAGATCCGCAGCAGGAGCCGCACGCGTTTGCGATAGGACGCGAACTTCGCAAGCTCGTCCGGATTGTCGACGACGAAGGTGGTGACGCCATATTCGAGTGCATGGCGTATGTCCGGATCGCGCTTGATCGGATGCGTGTGAACGCAGCGATCCGCCGGGATTCCGGCGTTGCGCACGAGATCGACTTCGCCGTTGGTCGCGAGGTCGAACCACGAGCCCTCGCGCGCGAGAACCTGGACCACGGTGACGTCCGGCAAGGGCTTCAGCGCGTAGTGCAGGCTCACGCCCGGCAAGGCGGCCGCGAGCGCGCGGTATTGCCGGCGGAGCAAGTCGCAGTCGATCACGAACAGGGGTGATCCGAAGCGCGCGACGAGCGCCTCGAGCGATTCCGCCGTGTACGGCGCTTGAAGCCGCAGATCAGTTTTCAATCCGCTTCTCCATCATTCGAGCAGGGGATCAACGAGAGTGAGAAGGCGGTCGAGCGCACCGCGGTTTGCATCGAGCACGGCCCTGCCGGCTGCGCCCATCACGCTGCGGCGCTCCGCGGAGTCGAGCAGCTCGGAAATCGCGCGTGCAAGCTGCTCCGTATCCGACACGATGATTGCGGCACCCGCGTCCGTCAGCAGCTGGGCGATCTCTTCGCTATTGAAGTTGTGCGGTCCCGTCAGCACAGGTCGCCCGACGCAAGCAGGCTCGAGCAGGTTGTGTCCGCCAATCGGAACGAGGCTGCCCGCCACGAAAGCAACGTCGGAAGCCGCATAGAACATCATGAGCTCGCCCATCGTGTCGCCGAGCAGCACGCTGGTACCGGGCGAAATCGCCTTGTGTGACGATCGGTTGGCCGACCCGCCGTTGCGCTTCGCGAGCAGGTCCCGCACGGAATCGAATCGCTGCGGGTGGCGCGGCACGAGCACGAGGAGCGCATCGGGAAACCGCTGGAGAATGATGCGATGCGCGTCGAGGACGATCGCCTCCTCGCCCTCATGCGTGCTGCCCGCCACCCAGATCGGCCGTCCGGGCGCGTTCTGCTCGCGCCAGCGCAGGCCCTGCGCCTCGATGCCGGGCGGCGGCTGGAAATCGAACTTGATGTTTCCCGTGACGTGCGTGCGCTCGGGCGCCGCCCCGATCGACTTGAATCGCTCCGCGTCGGTTTCGCTCTGCGCCGCGATGACGATGCCGTGGGACAGCGTCTTGCGAAAGAGCGACACGAGTCGACGATACTTGCCGACGGAGCGCGGCGAGACGCGCGCGCTCGCGAGCACGAGCGGAATACCGCGACGCCCGCACTCGGCGTACAGGTTCGGCCACAGCTCGGTTTCGAGAATCATCGCGAGCCGAGGCTGTACGCGGTCGAAGAAGCGCCTGACCGCGCCAGGCAGGTCGAGCGGCACATACCGGAGTTCGACGCCGTCGCCGAACAGAAGCCGGGCGCGCGCGGCACCCGTCGGCGTGACCGTCGTCATGAGCACCCTGTATCGCGGGTGTCTCTTGCGAAATTGCGCGACGAGCGGCTGCGCCGCCTGTACCTCGCCGACCGATACCGCGTGAATCCAGATTGTCGGACCCGCAACCGCTGCCCCGAAACCGAGGCGTTCGCCGACCCGATCGCGATAGCTCGGATCCCGCAGGCTGCGCCAGAGCTGGACCAGGATCGCAAACGGCGCTGCAAGGTAGAGCAGCACGTTGTAGACGTAGTTCATCGGCGATCAGGCATCGTGGGCGAGGCGAAGAAGCGCGAAGCCGCTTTTCCATTCGCCCGTGTCGTTGCTGATCTTGGCGAGGCTGCGCCCCAGCCGGTCGAGCACTCGCTCGCGCCAGGTACCAGGCGTACGCAGGCGGCCGCGATCGAAATCGAGCAGCCAGACCTCGCCGTTCATGCCGAGCATGATGTTGTGCGCGTTGAGGTCGGCGTGCTGCACCCCCGCGTCGTGAAAGCGCCGCAGGCAACGGCCGATCGCCGCCCAGCGGGCATCGTCCATTTCGCCGGCCGCAAGCGTCTCCGACAGAGGTCGCGCGCCAGGCAGCCGCTCCGTGATCAGTGCGGCGGAATACGTCAGTGCCCGGCGGCGATAGCAGGCAGCCACCGGCGCCGGCACCGGAAGACTGCGTTGCCTGAGCGCCCCGAGCAGCCGGAGTTCGCGGAATGACCGGGTCCGGTCCTCGCCCGTGAACAGGTAGCGGTCGCGGACGACATGTGCCGCCATTCCGCCGCGCAGGTAGCGGCGCATGACCCAGCGCTGGCCGTCGGCATCGATGAAATCGATCGAGCCTCGTCCGCCCGCCTGTTCAGTCAGCGCGCCACGTGCGCTCCAGTCCTCGCGCT
Organism: uncultured Steroidobacteraceae bacterium; assembly: GCA_964412975.1. Classification (GTDB taxonomy): domain Bacteria; phylum Pseudomonadota; class Gammaproteobacteria; order Steroidobacterales; family Steroidobacteraceae; genus SCUD01. Next base: position 9,356 of record CAYPQX010000192.1, on the reverse strand, counting down.
CGAACAACTGCGCGCCCGGTCTGGCGACACGTCCGGCATCAAACAGGATTGCGCCGCGGTCGATTGCGAGCCGCTGGAACATCGGCGATCAGCGGGACAACACGAACTCGGCGCTGCAGTACGGGCATTTCGCGAGGCCCGTCGCCTCAATCGGCAGGTAGACCCGCGGATGGCTGTTCCAGAGCGACATCGCGGGCATCGGGCAGGAAAGCGGGAGGTCGGCCGCCGTCACTTCATAGCGGTCGCGGGCATTCGGCGATTGTAGCTGGCTGGATCGGGACACGCCGCGATTATACCGGCGCCGGGTTCGTGCCTGCGACCATCACCTGCTCCCAGATCGCCGAAACCTGCTCCCGCATCGCCGCATACGCCGGGGCCTCGACGACCGCCGGTCGCTGTTCCAGCGACAGGTGATGCGCAGCCTGCCGGTAGGTCCGGTAGGCGTTGACCAGCCGGTCGATCACCCGATGATCGACGAGTGCCGCTGAACCGACCGATTCGAGGTGCCGGATCGTGTCCGCGAACTCGGCGAGCGGCGGGTACCGGTGCACATCGCGCAGCACCCAGTACTGGGCAAGGAACTCGATATCCGCGATGCCGCCGCGATCCTGCTTGAGATCGAAGAAGCTTTCGCGCGTCGCGGCGTGGCCGGCGCGCATGCGTTCCCTCATCGCGACGATGTCGTTGCGAAGCGTCCCCCGCTTGACGGCCTCCATCAGCACCGCGCGCCGGATGCGTGTGAATTCGGCGCCGAGCCTCGTATCGCCCGCGACCCAGCGCGAATGCAGCAGCGCCTGGTGCTCCCAGGTCCAGGCTTCACGGCGCTGGTACTCCTCGAACGCCCCGATCTGGGTAAAGGCGAGCCCGCCCTTGCCGGAAGGCCGCAGGCGCACGTCCACCTCGTAGAGACGCCCGGCGGGTGTGTGGACGGTCAGCAAGTGAACGAGTCGCTGGGCAAGCCGCAGGAAAAAGACCTCGTTCTCGACGACCTTCGGCCCGGCCGTGGATTGCCGCTCCCCCATCGAGTCGTGGAGAAACACGAGATCGAGATCCGAGCCGTAGCCGAGTTCCATGCCGCCGAGCTTCCCGTAGCCTGTGATCGCGACCCGGACCGCTCGCAAGCGGCCGCCCTCCTCGCAGCGTGGCTCGCCGTACAGGTCGACGGTGTGCCGCCAGGCGAGCGCAAGGGCCTTCTCAAGGATCAATTCAGCAACGTCCGTGAGCCGATCGCTGACCTGCATCAAGGGGAGCCGGCCGGTCAGGTCGAGCATCGCGACGCGAAACGTCGCGGCACGGCGGAAATGCCGTAGCGCGTCCACGCGCTGCTCGTCGTCGGAGCCCGCATGCTCGAGCCGCGCGTCGAGTTCCTGCTCGAATTGCGCGCGATCCGGAAGCGTTTCGAACACGCGCGAATCGAGCAGCTCGTCGAGCAGGAGCGGATGTGCGGCCACCTGCCGCGCGAGAAAGTCGCCGAGCCCGCAGATCTGCACCAGCCGCCCGAGTGCCTGCGAATTCTCGTTGAGCAGCGCGAGATACGCGGTGCGCCCGCCAATCGCCTCGATGATGCTGAGCAGACGCGACAGTACCTCCTGGCGATCGGTTTGCTGGAGGATTCGCGGCAGCAGGGTCGCGAGTCGCCTTTTCCCGTGTTCGTCGAGACGCCTGAAATACGCGGACTGGCGCAACTCGAGCAGCACTCGGGCGGCGGCTACGGCGTCCGCAAATCTGAACTGCGCGACATCGCCGGCAATCCGCTCAAGCACGGGCTCGGGAGCCCACAGCGACTCAAGCAGTGCGGCCGGCGGCGGATCGCCTGCACCCCCCCGGCCTAGGACGACATTCTCGAAGTGCGCACTGACGGCGGCGCGCCGCGTTTCGAGCTTCCCGCTGAACTCCTTCCATTCCGGAAAGCCCATCGCTTTCGCCAACCGTTCGCGCCCGAGCGCGTCGGTGGGCAACGCATGCGTCTGCGCATCGTCGACCATCTGGAGTCGGTTCTCGACACGGCGCAGGAATTCATAGGCCTCGTGCAATTCGGCGACGGTCGCCGCCGGCAGCAGCTTCGCGCCGGCGAGCCGCGGCAAGGCCGCCCGGAGCGATGCCGTCTGCAGGCCGGGCTCCGTGCCGCCACGGATCAGCTGCTGCGCCTGCACGATGAACTCGATCTCGCGAATGCCGCCCGGCCCCAGCTTGACGTTGTCCTGAAGCTCACGCCGCGCGACCTCGCGCGCGATCATCGCTTTCATTTCCCTCAGGCTTTCGTAGACGCCGAAGTCGAGGTAGCGGCGATACACGAAGGGCCGCACGACTTCGTCGAAGAGCCCGCGATACTTCGCTGCGCCCGTGACGGCGCGCGCCTTGACCCAGGCGTATCGTTCCCAGTCGCGCCCGTGCTGTTGGAGGTAAGCCTCGAACGCAGCGAAGTTCATCACGAGCGGCCCGGGTTCGCCGAGCGGCCTCAGGCGCATGTCCACGCGGAACACGAATCCCTCGGCCGTCCGCTGGTCCAGCAGTCGGATCAGCGCCTGCCCCAGCCGCGTGAAGTACTCCTCGTTCGAAACCGGACGCGGCCCATCGGTTTCGCCGCCCTCCGGAAACAGGAAAATGAGATCAATATCGGAAGAAAAATTGAGCTCGCCGCCGCCAAGTTTGCCCATTCCAACGACAACGAGCTCCTGTACGTCACCCCGGGGTGAGCGCGGTGTTCCATGGCGCGCCTCGAGCACGCGCGATGCGAATGCAAGCGCAGTAACGATCGCGGCGTCGGCGAACGCGGACAGCTCGGCGAGTATTTCCTCCAGGGGAGCGCCGCCTGCGAGGTCGCGCCAGGCAAGGCGTACCAGTTCGCGACGGCGCAGGCGCCGCAGTACGTCCATGAATACGGCTTCATCGCCCCCGCCGGCCAGCAGCGCATTTACAAGTCCCGCGATCTCCCCGGGTACGCGTGGCCGATCCAGATCGCCGGCAATGGCAAGCGATTCGACGAGCGATGGCTCGCGGATGGCAGCCTCGGCGACGAATTCGCTCGCACCGAAGACGCGTTCGGCCTGGGCGGTGATCGCGGGTGGAAGCCTGGTGCAATCGCCGCCGGCTTCGTGCCAGCGAGCCAGCAATTCGCCTGCGCGTTTCCGAAGCGCAGTCATCGAGGCGGGCGCATCACTCGACTGCCACGAATGTCAGGGTCCCGTCATAGCGGTGGCGCGTATTCGTAAAGCCCTCGCCCTTGCCCCGTTCGTCCTTCCGGTACACGGCCACTGTGTAAGTGGCGCCCGCCACGAGAGGCGACGCAGGGGCGACTTCGGATCCCGGTGGCGGCACGCCGTAGGTCACTGGCGAGTGCAGGGAATTCTCGTACCCGCCCGGTCCCTTCGCGTACCAGACCGGGGTCATGTAGCCTTGTTGCTCGATCACGTCGGACCGATTGCCGTCATTGTCGCCTGCATAGACCCGAAGTTCGTAAGCGTCCGTCGGTGTCCAGCTGATCACGGGCTGCAGTCCCTTGCCGACCGAGATGACCGGCACCTGGCTGTCGTCAAACGGGTTGCAGGCGCCGAGGAAGACGGCCGCACCGATCACGAGCAACCGCGGGATCATGGAGGCGGTGTCGGGGCGGCCGCCGGTATCGCGGGACGCGCCGTCGCAAGCGCCTCGTCGAGCATCCGGACCAGTGCCTCGCGATCATAGGTATAGGCGTGCCCCTCATTGAGCTGGACCAGCTCGTGGATCGCCTTCCTGATCGTGATTTCGCCCTCGCGCTGATTAGGCACAACCATGTAACGGCGTTTCGGGTTGGGCTCGAATAACGCCCGGGAGACCGCTTCTGCAACTTCATCCGGTGACTTGTATTTCGAGCGGTCGGTCAGGCGCGATGTCGTGCCGGTGCGCTCGGCAGCGGACTTGCCGATCTCGGAATTGTAGTTGCCAGGCTCGACGACATTGACTATCACGCCTTGCGGTTGCAACTCGGCTGCGAGCGAATCCGTGAACGCCTCGACGGCGTGCTTGCTCATGCTGTAAACGCCTAGATCGGGTGCCGAAAGAATTCCCGAGATCGAGCCAATGGTCGTGATCCGGCCCTTGCTGGCCAGGATCAATGGCGTAAATGCCTTGGTGACGCGAAATGGACCGTAGGCGTTGACCTGCATGACAAAATCGAAGTCTTCGTCTTTCGTGCCTGCGAAGGGTCCGGCAACAGCGACACCAGCATTGTTGACCAGGCCATCGAGGCCGCGGCCACCCTTCGTCACCGTCGCGACCGCTGCGGCGATCTCCTCCGGTTTCGTGACATCCAGGCGAATCGCCTGCACATTCTCGATCGCGTCCAACTCCTCGAGATCCTTATCCTTGCGGGCACCCGCGAAGACGAAATGCCCGTCGGCGGCCAGGCGTTCGGTGATCGTTCGGCCGATGCCGGTGCTCGCACCGGTGACCAGCACGGCCTTCTGGCCTTCGGCCTGCGGCAGTTCGGCGCGGGCGATGGGGCAGGACAGCAGCATCGACAGGCCAATCCAGAATGCGATTTTCATCGTCCAGCTCCCGTGCCCGTTATGGGCAGGTAAATTCCAGCGAGGCGTTCCAATGGCGGGCGGGCGAAAGCGTCAATTGCGTGTCGAAGCGCGGCGGACGCGGCGGCCTGCTTCTTTGCGCCATCTCGCACAAAGTCCGCAGCCTTGCCGACCGGCGCCTTTGCGTTGAGACGCGCGGCGTCCACCATGCGCAGGCGACGCGATTCCTCCATCGCAATCCCGAAATGGGGCGCCACGACATCCCATACGGTGGCGGGCAACGCCTCATACTGCACGAGCCTCCCGCGCGCTGCATCGAGGCGGCACACGGCCTCACAGAAAGCACCGTACAGGCGTGCTACGCGTTCCTCCGCAGAGTGCGCCTCGCCTTCAGGATCGATCTGTCGCTCGAAGGGGTTGGCTGCGCCTCCGTGGTCCCGCAGCCAGCCGGGTGGCTCGCTCAGGAGCGACACGGCGACTTCGACCGGGTCGCGAATGCTGAGTACCCACGGTGACGCCGGAAACGCCTCTGCCAGGATGTCGCAGAAGAACGTATTCCAGCTGCTGAACTTGAGGACATAGGGCTTGCGGGCATGGCGCGCGAAGGCGTCGCCGAGCGAGCGCAGTGCGGCGATCAGTTCGCTCCGCGGCCACTTGTGCGGCGGCAGCAGGATCTCGTTGAATGGCAGAGGCTCCGCGTACACAACCACATCACCGTGTTGCTTGAGCAGCTGTGAGATCAGCGTCGAACCGCAGCGCGCGACGTGAAAGATGAGCCCGGCCGGTGCCGTATCGGACTCCGCCTTGCCGACGTCCTCGCGCGCGATCTGCACCACCGCCTCGCGTCCGCCGACACGCGCGATCGTCTCCTGCATGAAGGCGTCCTGGAGTGCTGCCGGTTCGATCTCGCGCAGCGAGAGATACAGGCCGGTCGGGTGAAGGGCTGCGCGCGCAGGCAGCCAGTCCCCTTGCGTCTCATGCATCCCGGCAGGGTTCCTCGACAGGAACGGATTGTCAATGCTAACGTCCCCGCGCCATGCAATTCGCCGATTTCATCGCACCCTTCGATGCAGGCACGTTCCGCTCGCAGTACTTCGGCCAGCGCCCACTGCACATACAGGCGAAGGGCGGCAGTCGCCGGAGTCTCCTGCCCTGGGCGCGCTTCAACGAAGTGCTCGCGATCACGCCCTACTGGAACGAAGACTCGCTGAAGGTTTACTTCAAGAGCCGTGCGGCGCTGCGCGAGAACTACTGCGACACGGCGGAACTGCGCGCCGGGACGAGTGCGCCGGCGAATCCCGCCAAGGTAAAGGCGCTGCTGGGCCTCGGCGCAAGCCTGATTGCGAACCACCTGCACCGCGTCTGCCCCGAGGTGGCCGAAGTCGCCTCGATGCTCGAGCGCGAGTTCGTGGCGCGCTCGTTTGCGAACGTCTACTGTTCCTTCAAGGGCGTGCAGGCCTTCCAGACACACTACGACCTGCACGACGTATTCGCCGTCCAGGCCGAGGGCGAGAAGACCTGGCGGATCTACGAGTCGAGGGCGGACACGCCTGTGACTCCCCTGCCTCCCGGTGACGAGATCGAGAAGTGGCTGACCGAATCGCGAGGAAAGTTCCTGTTCGAGGCGGTCATGAAGCCCGGTGACATCCTCTACCTGCCGCGCGGCCAGTACCACGACGCCCTGACAGGCGCCCAGGCCTCGCTGCACGTGACCTTCGGCGTGGCGCCGGCAACCGGTCTTGCCGTTTTCAAGCTGCTGGAATCCGCGCTGACGAAGGAGAGCGAGTTCCGCGCCTACCTGCCGGACGCCCGTTCAACGGCAGAGCTTTCCGCGCGAATCGCAATGCTCGCGGACCGCGTGCGTGCCGTGATGAACTCCCCGGCATTCGCAATCGACGTGCTGAACCATCAGCGGGACCTTTCGAGGCCGGCGGCGGACTACGAGCTGCCGTCGCAGCGGCCGCCGGCCTGGTTTTCGGTTGCCCGCCGCGCACAGGTCGTCCGCCGCGACCCGGGTTTCGCGGTCGTCTTCGAGGGCGGCGAAATTCCTGTCGGCGCGACCTACCCGACGATTGAGTGGATCCTCAAGCAGCGCATGTTTTCGATGGACGACGCGCTCGCGCGCCAGCCCGGTGTCGATCGCGCGGCGCTCGCCGCCGATCTCGGGCGCCTCGCGAATGCGGGCGTCATAGTCGAGACCGAGATGCGGTGAGCGACAAGGATTCCTTCGAGGCGATCGCGTCCCTCGCGACACGCTCATTCCGCGAGCAGCGCTATCGCGATGCGGCGGCCGGAAACGAGCAATGTGCTGCCCTGTCCCCGGAGTCTCCCGTATTCCATTTCATTCTGGGAACCGCACGGGAGAAACTCGGCGATCTTTCAGGCGCGATCGACGCATATCTCACTGCCTATCGACTGAACCCGAGGGATGCGCGGCTCCGCGAACCTGTCGCGAGTTGCCGGAGCCATCTGGACGCAGACGCACGACGGGCCCGTGCGGTTCCGGACTCCGGGTCAGCAGCCGAACCTCTTCTATATGCCGGACCTCCCGGCCTTCGAATTCACGCCGCGCGAGCGGCTGCGCTGGGCCGCCGGCTCAGGGCGCGCCGGATTCCGTCCAGATGAAGCGAATCCCGCAAGTCCTGGCCCGAGTCGCGGTGCTCGCCGGATTGCTGCTCGTCGTGCCGGCGAAGGCGGCATGCGCCACCAGCAGCCGCACCGTGGAAATCCTTCCGCGCACGTCGGCCGTCCCGGGTGGCGTCGCGACCTTGCCGATCGACGCGCCCGTGCAGGCCCGCCCTGTCGCCACGTACGACGGCAACCGAGTCATGGTGTTGCGGGATGACGGGAGCTGGCTGGCTGTAGTCGGCATTCCGCTCGGCACGCCGCCCGGGAGCCATCATCTGGTCGTGCACGACGGTAGCAAAACCGTACGTATGTCATTTGACGTCGCCGCCAAGGAATACGCGGTCCAGAAGCTGAACGTGCCGCCGAGCCAGGTGGACCTGTCCAAGCGCGACCTCGAGCGCGTCGAGGGCGAAAAGCAGCGGATCCGCAAGGCGCTCGACGGGTTCTCGGACCGCCCGCCTGGCACGTTGAAGCTGTTGCCGCCTGCGCCGGGCCCGCGCTCGAGCTCTTATGGCCTGCGCCGCTTTTTCAATGGCAAGCCGCGCAGCCCGCACAGCGGCATGGACATTGCGGCTGCGGTCGGTACGCCCGTGCAGGCCGCGGCTGCGGGAATCGTCGCCGACGTCGGCGACTATTTCTTCAATGGCAACACGGTCATCGTCGATCACGGTTCGGGGCTCGTCACCATGTATTGCCACTTGAGCGACGTCCATGTCGAGCAGGGTCAAAGCGTGGCTGCAGGCGAGCGGATCGGCGATGTCGGCGCGACAGGGCGCGTCACCGGCCCGCACCTGCACTTCGGCGTGACGCTGAACCGCGCGATGGTCGACCCGTCGTTGTTCCTGCCGGACGAGAACCCGGGCCCGTAGATAAAGAAGGGCCCGGGAGTCGCCTCCCGGGCCCTTGGCTTTCTAACTTTTTGCTTTGCGGCATTACTTGTCAATTCCACCCATGCCGCCCATGCCGCCACCACCCATCGGCGGATGGTCGTGCTCCTCCTTCGGAGCCTCGGCCACCATCACTTCGGTGGTCAGCAGAAGGCCGGCGACGGATGCCGCATTCTGGAGCGCCAGGCGCGTGACCTTGGTCGGATCCAGGATGCCCATCTCGATCATGTCGCCGTACTCGCCGGTCGCGGCGTTGTAGCCGAAGCTGCCCTTGCCCTCGCGGACCTTGGCCAGCACGACCGAGCCGTCTTCACCGGCGTTCTGCACGATCTGGCGCAGCGGCTCTTCGATGGAGCGCGTCAGGATGCGGATGCCGACGTTCTGGTCTTCGTTGATGCCGGTGAGCTTGTCGAGCGACTTCTGCACGCGAATAAACGCGACGCCGCCGCCCGGCACCACGCCCTCCTCGACCGCCGCGCGCGTGGCATGCAGCGCGTCCTCGAGACGGGCCTTCTTTTCCTTCATTTCGATCTCGGTGGCCGCGCCGACCTTGATCACGGCAACGCCGCCCGAGAGCTTGGCAACGCGCTCCTGCAGCTTTTCCTTGTCGTAGTCGGAGGTGGCCTCCTCGATCTGGCGGCGGATCTGCTCGATCCGGCCCTTGATCTCGGAGGGCTTGCCGGCGCCGTCGATGATCGTCGTGTTCTCCTTGTCGGCGACGATCTTCTTGGCCCGGCCGAGGTCATTCAGCGTCGCCTTTTCGAGCGACAGGCCGACTTCCTCGGCAATCACGGTGCCGCCGGTCAGGATCGCGATGTCCTTCAGCATTTCCTTGCGGCGATCGCCGAAGCCCGGCGCCTTGACGGCGCAGACCTTCACGATGCCACGGATCGTGTTCACGACGAGCGTTGCGAGCGCCTCGCCCTCGACGTCCTCGGCCACGACCAGGAGCGGCTTGCCCGCCTTGGCGATACTCTCGAGCAGCGGCAGCATTTCGCGGATGTTCGAGATTTTCTTGTCGTACAGGAGGACGTACGGCTGCTCGAGCTCGCTGGTCTGGTTCTGCGCGCTGTTGATGAAATACGGCGACAGGTAGCCGCGGTCGAACTGCATGCCCTCGACGACTTCGAGTTCGTTATCGAGGCCCGAGCCTTCCTCGACCGTGATCACGCCTTCCTTGCCGACCTTCTCCATGGCCTCGGCAATCTTCTTGCCGATGGCCTCGTCGCTGTTCGCGGAGATCGTGCCGACCTGGGCGATCGCCTTGTCGTCGGCGGTGGGCTTGGAGATCTTCTTCAGCTCTTCCACGGCAGCCTTGACGGCCTGGTCGATGCCG
>CAYPQX010000191.1:0-14872 GCA_964412975.1 uncultured Steroidobacteraceae bacterium | reverse complement strand
CCATGACGCCGACGCCCGGCAGCGCCGCGCCAAAGAGTTCCGGCCGTTGCGCCATCACAGCGCCGACGAGGAGCCCGCCGTTGCTCCGCCCGTGGATCGCCAGCTTCGCGGGCGAAGTATAGCCTTTCGCGATCAGCCATTCGGCCCCGGCGATGAAATCGTCGAACACGTTCTGCTTCTTCGTCTTGGTCCCGGCGTCGTGCCAGTCGGCACCGTACTCGCCGCCGCCACGCAGGTTCGCGACCGCGTATATGCCGCCCATCTCGAGCCAGGCCGCGACTGCGGCGCTGTAGGCCGGCGTCAGCGAAACGTCAAAGCCGCCATAACCGTAGAGAAGCGTCGGATTGGTGCCATCCAGCTTCGCGTCCCGCCTGCGCGTGATGAACATCGGCACGCGCGTGCCGTCTTTGCTCGCGTAGAACACCTGCTCGGTCAGATAGGGGCTGCCGTCGAAGGAAACGGTCGGCTTGCGGAACGGCCGCACTTCGTCCGTCGCCAGCTCATAACGGTAGAGCGCGAGCGGGGTCAGGAAATCGGTGTAGGCGAAAAACGTCTCGGTGTCCTTCGGCGAATCCGGGAAACCGATGACCGTGCCATTGCCGGGCAGGCGAATGTCGCGCAGCCGCCTGCCTTCCGCGCTGTACACGTCAAGCTGCGAACGCGCGTCCGCGAGATAGCTTGCGATCACGTGGCCGCCAACCAGGCTCGCCTGGTACAGCCTGGTTCGCGATTCCGGCACGACCTCGGCCGGCGTTGGCGAGGCCGGGGGGATCGCGATCACGCGGCCGAGCGGCGCGCCCTGCGTCGTCTTGAAGTAGAGGCGATCGCCCATTGCACCCAGAAATTCGTAGAGTCCGTCCCAGCGGTCGAGCAACCGCACAACCGGCGCGTCGGGTTTCGACAGGTCGCGCAAGTGGATCGCATTCTTGTCGAAACCGTAGGAAATGACGAAAACCAGCCAGCGCCCGTCTTCGGTCACCGTCCCATATGGATTGTGGCGGTCGTTATCGGTGATCTCGTAGACCAGCTCGTCATCGGCCTGCGGAGTACCGAGCGCATGACGGTACACGCTCACCTGCCGCTGGTCGTCGCCCGTCCCGTCAGCACCCTTCGGATAACGCGAGTAGTAGAACGCGCTCGCGTCCGGAAGCCACGAGACGTCCGTGAATTTTGTGTCGGCGATCAAGTCCGGCAGGTCGCGTCCGCTCTCCACTTCGCGAACGCGCCAGGTGTCCCAGTCGGAGCCGCTGTCGGACACGGCGTAGGCGACATAGCGGCCGTCCGGGCTTATCGCGTAATTGGCAAGCGATGCCGTCGCATCCTGCGAGAGCGTGTTCGGGTCAACGAGCAGCTGCGGCGATGCGTCGCGCGCCGTCGCCCAATAGAGAACCCCCTGGTTCTGGCTGCCGCTCTTCTCGACGTAGAAATAGCGCCCTCCGCGCTTGACCGGCATACGCGACTTGTCGTCCAGCCAGTTGTAGCCGTATTGCTCGTAGTTCCAGAGCTCGGTCAGGCGCTTCTGGATTGCGGCGCGCGCCGGAATCGACTCGAGGTAGGGCTGCGAGACCGCGTTCTCCGCGGTGACCCAGGCCGCGACCTCAGGGGACGCCGTTTCCATCCAGCGGTATGGGTCGGCGACTTCGGTACCGTGATGGGTCTCGATGACCGGTCCGCGCGTGGCGGCCGGGTACCGAAGGACTCCCGATGCGGAAGACGAATCGTCCGCAGCACTCATGCCCGAAACTGCCGCGAACAAAGCCAACACAAAGCCGGATATGACATGCCGATTCACCGTGCTTACACTCCAGTCCGGGTCCGGCGCGAAGTCTAACAAACCGTGCCGTTCTTCCCTTCCAGGCTGCGACAGGACGGAGCAACGATGCGTTCACTCGTGATTGCATTCACGGCGGCCCTGTGGTTCGCCCCGGCTGCGGCCGGAGACCTGCCGGTCGAACGGCTGTTCGATGCGCCGGATGTGCAGGGTCCTTCGCTGCGGCAGACACGATTCTCGCCCGATGGAAAACTGGTGTCCTACCTGCGCGGCCGCGACGACGCGCCAACCGTGTTCGACCTTTGGGCCTACGACATCTCCGCGAAGAGCCATCGGATACTGGTCGATTCGCGCGTGCTGTCGCCGGGCGAAGAGACGCTCTCCGCCGAAGAAGAGGCGCGGCGCGAACGGCAACGCATCGCGGCGCTGCGCGGCATCGTCGAATACCAGTGGGCGCCCGATTCGAAGGCGTTGCTGTTCCCACTGGGCGGCGATCTTTATCACTACGACCTGACCCGGCCGGAGAAGGACGCAGTCCGCCGCCTCACGGCAACCGAGACCTACGAGACCGATCCGAAGTACTCGCCGCGCGGACGCTACGTGAGCTTTATCCGGGACCAGGACCTCTACGCAGTCGAGATCGCGACCGGCGCTGAACGGCGGCTGACGACTGGCGGCGGCGGGCTGATCAGCCACGGCGTCGCGGAATTCATCGCGCAGGAGGAAATGAACCGCAACACCGGCTACTGGTGGTCGCTGGACGAAAAGCACATCGCCTACACGCGGGTCGATGAGTCGCCGGTCGCCGAGATCGAGCGCTTCGAGATCGACGCCGACGGCATCCGCGTGTTCCGACAGCGGTATCCGGCGACCGGCGGGGCGAATGCCGACGTGCGACTTGCAATCCTCTCGCTCGAGACCGGCACGGTCGGCTGGGCAGATCTCGGCAGCGAGGACTATTACCTCGCGCGCGTCGAGTGGTATCCGGAGAGCAATCGCCTGCTGGTGCAGCGGCAGACGCGCGACCAGAAGCGGCTCGATGTCCTCTCCTACCCCGTCAGCGGCGGCGAAGCGAGGCATCTCTTCTCCGAGCGCAGCGACACCTGGGTCGAACTCCACGACGACCTCTATTTCATGCCGGAGCGCCAGGAAATCCTGTGGGCTTCGCAGCGCAGCGGCCACAATCACCTGTACCTCTACGACTACGGCGGCATCCTCAAGGGCCCGGTAACCGCGGGCGACTGGGATGTCCTCGGCTCCTGGCAGGCGCCGGCGGTGCGCGGCATCGACGAGCGGCGTGGCAAGGTCTATTTCATGGCGACATTGAAGACTCCGCTCGAGCGGCAGCTGTACGTCGCCGACCTCGATGCCGGGACGAAGCGCGAACCTGCTGCGCTTACGACGCAGGAGGGCTGGCACACGATAACGATGACGCGCGATGCACGGCGCTACCTGCAGGGATACCAGGATCCTGGGCAGCCGCCGCAGCTCTCGCTGCATGACGCCTCCGGCCGCCGGCTCGCATGGCTCGTCGAGAACCGGCTCGATTCCGGCCATCCATATGCGCCTTATTTCGACCGGCACGTGAAGCCGGAGTTCGGCACGCTTCCAGCCGCCGACGGCACGTCGCTCTACTGGCAGATGTACAAGCCGGTGGATTTCGAGCCGGGCAGGCGTTACCCGGCGGTTCTCATGGTCTACGGCGGACCGACCGTGCAAACCGTGTTCCGCGGCTGGGGCGAGCGGCGCGGCGACGAGACGCCGCAACTCTTTACACAGCGCGGCTACATCGTGTTCGCGATCGACAATCGCGGTTCAGGCGGCCGCGGGCAGAAATTCACCGAAGCGCTCTACCGCCGCCGGGGCGGCGTCGAGGTCACGGACCAGCTGGCAGGCATCGCCTGGCTCAAGCAGCAGCCATTCGTCGATCCGGCGCGGATCGGCGTTTTCGGATGGAGCTATGGCGGGTACATGACGCTGATGCTGCTCGGCCAGTCACCCGGCACATTCAAGGCGGGCGTCGCCGGCGCGCCAGTGACGGATTTCCGCCTGTACGACACGCACTACACGGAACGCTATCTCGGCACCCCGCAGGAGAACCCCGAGGGCTACCGGCAATCCGATGTGCTGACCTACGCAGGCGCGATTTCGGACCGCCTGATGATCATGCATGGCATGGCCGATGACAACGTGCTGTTCACCAACACGACCAAGCTGATTCCGGTGCTGGTCGCGAACGGCCTGCCATTCGAGGTCGTACCTTATCCGGGCAGTCGCCATGCCGCGCTGAGTTTCCGGGAAACCGGCATCCACGGCTGGAAGACGATCCTCGATTTCTTCGACCGGCATCTGTGATCTTTAAAGGGGACGTTCACCTTTAATGCCAGGGACTTGAGTAGACAAACCCGCCTTTTTGCTAAAGGTGAACGTCCCCTTTAAAGGTGAACGTCCCCTCCATTTCACCGCCGGACGGCGCAGCCGTGGGCGCCTGCCTGGTGTAGCTTTTCGAGGCGACGGGCATCCGGGTACCAGCCCGCGAACACGGGCCGGCCGACCATCTCGCAGAGGCGCTCGAGCAGGCGCTCCGAAAGCGGCCCGTCCTCCGGCGCGATCACGAGGAAATGGGCGCCCTCCTCGACTGCCTGCATCGCGCCCTCAGCGTCCACGCAGTGCACTCCGATGAGAAAGGCTCCGCTGCGGTCCACGTGCAGGTTCTGCCCGAGCCAGCGCAACAGGACACCATCGCAGCCGGCGACAGCGGCAGTACGCACGGCATCGATGTCGGAGCCCACGATGAAGACACGGTGGCCGGCGCCACGCGCGGCCGCGACCGCTTCGGCATCCAGCGCTTCGTCGCCGCCCTCGGTCCGGGCCCAGAGCACGGTTTGCGCCGCGCTGCCTTTCAGCGCGCGAATCTCCTCGGCGCGGGTCACCCAGCGTGCGAGACGCGGAAGCCTCAATGCCGTCACGATCGCGCGATCGGCCTCGAGCAGGTCGTGCTTCGGGAGATCGTCCGGTCGCGCCCAGGCGAGTGCCTGCGCATCGCGCGGTTGCGGCTCGCCGTCGTAGGCCGTGACCTGCCAGACGTCGAGCAGCACGCGCCGGTCCGGGTATTCGTGGCGCAGGCGGATCAGCGGCCGGGCCTCGCGCACGATGACACCGAGTTCCTCGTCAAGCTCGCGCCGGAGTCCCGCGAAGGCATCCTCGCCCGGGTCAAGCTTTCCGCCGGGAAACTCCCAGCGGCCGGCCATGTGCCGGCCGCGCGGGCGCTGCGCGATCAGCACGCGACCATCCGCGTCTGAAATCGCGCCGGCAATCACATGAATTTCAGCAGGAGTCTCCATCCGTCGTCTGCCCCGCCGGTGCCAGGCGCTGCTAACCGCCGACCCGCTGCAGCGCGCCGTGGCAGTGCTTGAACTTCCGGCCCGACCCGCAGGGGCAGGGTTCGTTGCGGCCGACCTTGCGCTCGCCGCGGACGAATGGCTCCGCGACAGGCTCCGGGGCGGGCGCTTCCTCGCGCGCGGCGGACGCGGCCACGGGTGCCACCTGCGCGGCAAGTTCCGGCGGCGGCGCATGCTGGAGCTGCATGCGGCTCTGCAGGCGCCGCTGGCGCTCGGTTTCTTCGCGTTCGATCTCCTCTTCCGTGCGCACCTGCAGGCGCTGCAGCAGCATGATCGTGTCGCTGCGGATGCGGTCGAGCATCGCCGTGAAAAGCGCAAAGGCCTCCCGCTTGTATTCCTGCTTGGGATTCTTCTGCGCATAAGCGCGCAGATAAATCCCCTGCCGCAGGTAATCCATGCCGGCCAGGTGCTCTCGCCAGTGCATGTCGAGCTGCTGCAGCATCACCGCCCGCTCGAGGTGGCGCATGACCGGCTCGCCGACTTGTCGAATCTTCTCGTCATACGCCGCCTCGATCGCGGCGAGCAGCCGCTCCGCGGCAGCGGCCCCATGGCGCGAAGGATCCTCGGCAAGCCAGGCCGCGAGCCCGGTCTGAATGCCGAAATCGCGCTCGAATGCCTGTTCAAGCCCCGCAACGTCCCATTGCTCCTCGACGCTGTCGGGCGGTATGTACTGCGCGACGATCGCGCTGACGACTTCCGCACGCACGTCCTTGATGACGCCCGCGATGTCGTCCGTCGACATGATCTCGGTGCGCTGGCGATAGATCACCTTGCGCTGGTCGTTCGCGACGTCGTCGTACTCGAGCAGGTTCTTGCGCGCGTCGAAGTTGTGCGATTCGACCTTGCGTTGCGCGCGCTCGATCTGGCGCGTCAGCATGCCGCTCTCGATCGCCTCCCCCTCCTTCATGCCGACAGTCCGGAGCAGCGACTTCGTGCGTTCCGGGTCGCCGAAGATGCGCATCAGGTTGTCTTCGAGCGAGAGGTAAAAGCGGCTCGAGCCCGGATCGCCCTGGCGCCCGGAACGGCCGCGAAGCTGGTTGTCGATGCGCCGTGACTCGTGGCGCTCGGTGCCGATGATGTGCAGTCCGCCGGCGGCGATGACCTGCTCGTGCAGCTGCTGCCATTCATTCTCGAGCTCGCGCGCGCGGCCCGCAAGCTGCTCCTCGCTCATTACGCCGTCCTTTCGCAATTGATCCACCTGGCGCGCGACGTTGCCGCCGAGCACGATGTCCGTGCCCCGGCCGGCCATGTTGGTCGCGATCGTCACGGTGCCCGGCCGTCCCGCCTGCGCGATGGTCATGGCCTCGCGCTCGTGCTGCTTCGCGTTCAGCACCGCGTGGGCGATATCGGACTGCTTCAGGTGGCTCGACAGGTTCTCAGAGGTCTCGATCGAGGTGGTGCCGACGAGCACCGGCTGGCCGCGCTTCACGCAATCGCGCATGTCCTCGATGATGGCGTCGAACTTATCCTTCTGGTTGAGGTAGACGAGGTCCGACATGTCCTTGCGGATCATCGCCTTGTGCGTCGGCACTACCACGACCTCGAGTCCGTAGATCTGCTGGAATTCGAAGGCCTCGGTATCCGCCGTTCCGGTCATACCCGCAAGCTTGCCGTAGAGGCGGAAATAGTTCTGGAAGGTGATCGACGCGATCGTCTGGTTCTCCTCACGGATGCGCACGCCTTCCTTGGCCTCGACCGCCTGGTGCAGGCCGTCGGACCAGCGGCGACCGGGCATCGTGCGGCCGGTAAACTCGTCCACGATGATCACTTCGGCGCTGCGCACGATGTACTCGACGTCCCTCTGGTAAAGGGTGTGCGCGCGGAGCGCCGCGTTAAGGTGGTGCATCAGGCGGATGCTCGCCGGATCGTAGAGGCTGTCGCCTTCGCGCAGCAGTCCCGCCTGCTGCATCAGTTCCTCGGCCTTCTCGAAGCCGGCCTCCGACAGGTGCACCTGGCGGGTCTTCTCGTCGGCGTAATAGTCGCCCTCGCCTTCCTCGGCCTGCTGGCGCGTGAACCGCGGCACCAGCTCGTTGATCTTCGCGTAAAGCTCGGTGCTCTCCTCGGCCGGCCCCGAGATGATGAGCGGGGTGCGCGCCTCGTCGATCAGAATCGAGTCCACCTCGTCAACGATCGCGAAGTGCTGGCTGCGCTGCACGCGGTCCTCGAGGCGGGCCGCGAGGTTGTCGCGCAGATAGTCGAAGCCGTATTCATTGTTGGTGCCGTAGGTCACGTCGCAGCCATAGGCCGCGCGTTTCTCCGCCTGCGGCTGGCCGCTCGTGATGACGCCGACCGTGAGTCCCAGCGCGCGATAGATGGGGCCCATCCATTCCGCGTCGCGCTGAGCCAGGTACTCGTTGACGGTCACGACGTGCACGCCCTTCCCGGCGAGTGCGTTGAGGTAAACAGGCAGCGTCGCGACGAGGGTCTTGCCCTCGCCGGTGCGCATCTCGGAAATCTTGCCTTCGTGCAGGACCATGCCGCCGATCAGCTGCACGTCGAAGGGCCGCATGCCGACCGAACGGGTCG
Organism: uncultured Steroidobacteraceae bacterium; assembly: GCA_964412975.1. GTDB lineage: Bacteria > Pseudomonadota > Gammaproteobacteria > Steroidobacterales > Steroidobacteraceae > SCUD01. The sequence goes on along the minus strand of CAYPQX010000191.1, from coordinate 7,174 downwards.
CAGCCTCACGCGCCGTGGCGAAGGCCTCCGGCAGGATGTCCTCGAGCGTCTCGCCGGCGGCGAGGCGGGCATGGAACTTTTCCGTCTGCGAACGCAGCTCGTCGTCAGACATCTTCGCGAGCGCGTCCGCGAAACCGTTCGCCCGCTTCACGCGATCGGCATACTGGCGCAGCAGCCGCTGGTTACGGCTGCCGAAAATACGCGTAAAGATGTTCAACACGCGACTGAAACCTCGGATCGGGGCAGCGGACGGCGCCCGCTACTGGGGCCGGCTGAAAAACCGGTAGTTTACTACGACACGATGCGGGAAATTTCGTTCGGGCCGAACGACTGTCAGCGGACAAAAGTCAGCGGATTCATCGGCCGTCCGTCGCGCAGCACCTCGAAGTGCAGGTGCGTGCCGGTCGAACGGCCCGTGGATCCCATCAGCGCGATCGGCTCGCCGCGCTTGACGGTCTGGCCGGGCTTGACCAGCAGCTTGGCATTGTGGGCATAGCGCGTGACATAGCCGCTGCCGTGCGTGACCTCGACCAGTCGTCCGTAGCCGCCGTCGGGTCCCGAATGGCTCACGATGCCGTCGGCGACGGCGAGCACCCGCGTGCCCGGCGCGCCCGCGAAGTCGAGCCCGTGATGGCTCGCCTGATTGCCGTCGAACGGATCCGTGCGCTGGCCGTAGAGCGACGAGATATACCCGGACTCGACCGGCCGGCCGCCCGGCACGATCTGGCGCGCGAGCTCGCGCGTCAGGATCAGGTTCTGCAGGGCAGTGAGCTGGCGGCGGCGATCGTCGATCTGAGCGCCCATCGTGTCGAGCATCGAATCGAGTGCCGGCACGACCGGACCTTCGCCCGGGCCCGTCTCCGGACCGCCGAGCGCCGGCGGCTGGTCGAAATCGAACTCGCCGCGTTTCAGCTTCGCGACTTCGGTGAGCTGCTTGCCGAGTGCGTCGAGGCGGATCAGCTGCGCCTGCATGCGTCCGACACGCGTCGCGAGCGTTGCCACCTGGTCGTCGGCGTCCTGCTGGATGCGGGTGAGCTGCTCGCTCTGGGCTGCGAGATCCTCGTTCCAGCGCGCGAGCGTGAATTCGCCGAGCGGACTTTCAGCGCCCCAGCGACCGCCAGCGAACCACGCGGCAGCCACGAGCGCGAGCATCGCGAAACCGGCAGCTGTGTACGCGAGCAGGCGATTGGAGGTCATAATGATTGGATGCGGCCTCTTCGGGCCTCGGGCTACCGGCGCACGATGCCAAGAAACCCCTTGAGACTCAAGTACTTTCGCGTTGCGGTGATCCCGCGTGCCGGCGGTCCCGCATGAAAAAACCGACCGCCGTCAGTCACTTGCTCGGACAAGGTCAGGGAATGCTGCGGAGGCTCCGCGAGGGTACCGCGGATGCTGAGCACACGCTTATGTCACTTCGGCGCGCATTGCCGCCGGATCTCGCCGCCGAGGTGTGGGGCGCGGTCCTGCGCGAATCGAAGCTCACGATTCTCGTGCGCTCGGCCGCCTGGGGCACACGGCTGCGCTATGCCGCGCCCGCGGCCGCGCAGGCGCTCGCCGCCGAACTCGGCACGGCTATCGACGAAGTGAAAGTGAAGGTCCGCGCGGAGCGCTAACTTCTACTAAAGGGGACGGACTTCTAAAGGGGACGTTCACCTTTAGCCCCGGTAATTTCAGCAGGGAGACTGACCTTCTGCTAAAGGTGAACGTCCCCTTTAGAAGTCCGTCCCCTTTAGAGGTCAGGCGGGAGCGCCCGCGGCCGCATAGGAAATCGGCACGGCGCTTTCGTCGCGGAACGTCACTTCTTCCCAGGCCTCGCTGTCCGCGAGCATCGCCCGCAGCAGGCGGTTGTTGAGTCCGTGGCCCGACTTGAATCCGGTGAACTCGCCGATCAGCGAATGGCCGAGCAGATACAGGTCGCCGATCACATCGAGGATCTTGTGGCGCACGAACTCGTCCTCGAAACGCAGGCCGTCCTCATTCAGGATGCGGTAGTCGTCGAGCACGATCGCGTTGTCGAGCGTACCGCCGAGCGCAAGGTTGCGCCCGCGCAGGTATTCCATGTCCCGCATGAATCCGAAAGTCCGCGCGCGGCTGACCTCGCGCAGGAAGGTCGTCGTCGAGAAATCCATCGTCGCGCGCTGAGAGTGGCGGTGGAACACCGGGTGATCGAACTCGATTTCAAAGTTGACGCGGAATCCCTCATGGGGATCGAAGCGCGCCCACTTGTCGCCGTCCCGTACCTCGACGCGCCGGCGCACCCGCACGAATTTCTTCGACAGCGCCTGTTCCTCTATTCCCGCCGACTGGATCAGGAACACGAACGGACCGGCGCTGCCGTCCATGATGGGCACTTCGCCCGCAGTCAGTTCGATGAAAGCATTGTCGATGCCGAGCCCGGCGAGTGCGGAGAGCAGGTGTTCTACTGTAGACACGCCCACGCCGTCATGCGTAAGCGTCGTCCCTAGCGTGGTCTCGGTGACGTTCGTCGCGCGTGCGGGGATGTCAACCGGCGGATCGAGATCGGTGCGGCGAAAGACGATACCGGTGTTCGGCGGGGCCGGCCGCAGCACCATCAGGACCTTGCGGCCTGTGTGCAGGCCGATTCCGGTCGCCCGGATCGCTTCTTTCAACGTGCGTTGCTGGGCCATAGAAGAGCCTTGCTTGAAGTTACCACAATGAGCGGGTCACCGGCCGCCGGCCAGCGGAGGAAGGCTGGCGGCCGGTTTCCCGTTTTCAAGGGGGCGTCCCGGGCGGGGCGCGCTCGCGCTGCCGCTCTGCGCGCCGGCCCGTGGCGCGGCGCCGCGCGCGCAGGCGCAGCCGCGCCGCGCGGAGCAAGTCGCGCTGGCCGCGGACGCGAGCCACTGCCCGCCTCAGTCGGCCTGGCGGCGGAGGAATGCCGGGATGTCGAGCACGTCCTCCGAGCCGAAGTCGGCGCGCAATCCGTCGCCGACCGCGCGCTGCGGCTGGCGGTGGATCGCCGGGCGATCGAGGTGGCTGTAGTCCGCAGTCGGGGCACGGTGCCTCTGCGCGACCAGCTTGACGTCGGCGTTCCGCCGCGCTGCCGCCGGTAAGGGCTGAGCCGTGGCCGGGGCCGCTGCCTTTGCCTTCACGCGGTTGAGGCCAGTCGCCACGACCGTGACCCGTAAGTCGTCCTGCATCTCGGGCTCGATGACGGTGCCGACCACGACGGTCGCATCCTCGGCCGCGAACTGTTTGACGGTGTTGCCGACCTCCTCGAACTCGCCGATCGACAGGTCAAGACCCGCCGTAACGTTGACGAGGATGCCATGCGCGCCGGCCAGGTCGATGTCCTCGAGCAGCGGCGACGACACCGCCATCTCGGCGGCAACGCGCGCCCGGTGCTCGCCGGTGCCGATGCCTGATCCCATCATCGCGAGGCCGGTCTCCGACATCACGGTACGTACGTCGGCGAAGTCCACGTTGATGAGGCCCGGCCGCGTGATCAGCTCGGCGATGCCCTGGACGGCGCCCTGCAGCACTTCGTTCGCGCGCTTGAAGGCCTCGAGCAGCGTCGTCTGGCCGCCGAGCACCTGCAGCAGCTTCTGGTTCGGGATCGTGATCAGCGAATCCACGTGCCGCGAGAGCTCGGTAATTCCCGCCTCAGCGATGGCATGGCGTTTGTTGCCCTCCATCGTGAACGGCCGGGTGACAACCGCAACGGTGAGGATCCCGAGCTCGCGCGCAACCTGCGCGACAACCGGCGCCGCGCCCGTGCCCGTCCCGCCGCCCATGCCGGCAGTGATGAACAGCATGTCGCAGCCCTCGATCAGCTCGATGACGCGATCGCGGTCCTCCATCGCCGCCTGGCGTCCGACTTCCGGATTGGCGCCCGCACCGAGCCCCTTCGTGATGTTGCATCCGATCTGCAACGACGATTTCACCTGCGAGTGCTTGAGCGCCTGCGCGTCGGTGTTCACGCAAATGAACTCGACGCCCTCGATGCCGCACTTGGCCATATGGGACACGGCGTTTCCGCCGCCGCCGCCCACCCCGATCACCTTGATCACAGCCGTCTGGCTGAATGTATCCATCAGTTCAAACATGTCCTCTCCTCCGCTAGAAGTATCCCTGGAACCACGATTTCATCCTTTCCGTCACCGTCTTCACGCCGTCGCCGATAAGCTTCGGCGCCGGTTGGCCGGCATTGACCCGGCCGTAAAGCAGGAGACCCACGCCGGTCGCGTGGATCGGATTGCGCACCACGTCCCCGAGCCCGGTCACGCCATGCGGGCTGCCGAGCCGGACGGGCATGTGGAAAATTTCCTCGGCGAGCTCGACCGCGCCTTCCATCTTGGCGCTGCCACCCGTCAGCACGACTCCGGCCGCGACAGCTTCCTCGAACCCCGAGCGCCGGAGCTCGTCGCGGATCAGCATGAAAAGTTCCTCGTAGCGCGGCTCGACGATCTCGGCGAGCGTCTGGCGCGCGAGCCTCCGCGAGGGGCGGTCGCCTACGCTCGGCACTTCGATGGTCTCGTCGGGATTCGCGAGCTGCGAGAGCGCGCAGGCGTAGCGGATCTTGATCTCCTCCGCATACGGCGAGGGTGTGCGCATCGAGACCGCGATGTCGTTCGTAACCTGGTCTCCGGCGACCGGTATCACCGCCGTGTGCCGGATCGCGCCGCCAGAAAACACCGCGATGTCGGTCGTGCCACCGCCGACGTCGACGAGGCAGACTCCGAGCTCCTTCTCGTCGTCGGTCAGGACCGCAAAGGAGGATGCGAGCTGCTCGAGGACGATGTCCTCCACTTCGAGCCCGCAGCGCTGCACGCACTTGACGATGTTCTGCGCCGCGCTTTCGGCGCCGGTCACGATGTGCACGCGCGCCTCCAGGCGCACGCCGGACATACCGATCGGCTCGCGGATGCCTTCCTGCCCGTCGATGATGAATTCCTGGGGCAGCACGTGCAGGATCTTCTGGTCAGCGGGGATCGGCACGGCCTGTGCTGCGTCCATGACGCGCGAGACATCTCCGCTCACCACTTCCTTGTCCTTGATCGCGACGATGCCGTGCGAATTGAGGCTCCTGACGTGGCTGCCGGCGATGCCGGTGAACACGCTGCGGATCTCGACGCCCGCCATCAGTTCCGCCTCCTCGACGGCGCGCTGGATTGATTGGACGGTCGAGTCGATGTTGACCACGACCCCTTTCTTCAGGCCGCGCGACGGGTGCGAGCCGAGGCCGATGACTTCAAGGCTGCCGTCGGCGTGCATCTCGCCGACGAGCGCCACGACTTTCGACGTGCCGATGTCGAGCCCCACGATCAGGTTGCGGTCGGAGCGTTTAGCCATCGATCCCGGGATCTCCATTCATGCGGCTGGCGAGCGCGGCGGGTGCCGCGCGCGGCGGCTTGCGGTCCTTCCGCCAGCCGATCGAAAAACCGTTCGAATAGCGCATGTCGACGTAGCGGATATCGGCAGCCCGTCCGGCAATGACCTGCGCGCCGATCTCGACGAAGCGGTCCATGCGGTCGTCCACCTGCCGGCGGCCAAGCCGCACCGTCACGCCATTCAGGAGGTCGAGCTCCCAGGCGCCGCGCGCGTCGAGCCGAAGTGCCGCGACGCGCAAGTCCTGCTCCACCAGCCGGGCCTGGATCGCGAGATATCGTTGCGCAACCTGCCATTCCGTCCCGGGCGGCCCGTCGAGGTGTGGAAGCTCCGGCGGGACGTGCCGTGCGCCGGTGGCGAAGAGCTCGCCGCGCGTATTCAGCAGCCCGTCTTCACCCCAGCGCGCCGCCGCCTGCTGTTCGACGATTTCGACGCGCACGCGGTCGGGCCACAGGCGCTGTACGCGCGCGCGATCGACCCATGCGAGCGCCTCGACGGACTTGCGGAGCCGGTCGAGATCGGCGCTGATGAACCCGCCGGCGAGCGAACCGCGTGCAGCCTGTTCCACTTCGACCGCAGCCACGCGCTGAAACGGGCCGTCGATGACGATGCTGCGCACGGGCTGGTCGAGTCCGAGCGCGAGCAGGAGCGCGAGCGCGCCGAGCGCCGCGAGCGCGCCGGCAATCCGGCCTGCTCGCGGCCACTCCAGCTTCGGCAGCTCGATGCGGCGGCTGCCGGACTTCCTGCGATTGCGCCTGCGCAAGAGTCCCATGGCTCAGGTCCTCTCGCGCGCGAAGCTGGTTTCGAGGATCCGCCACGCGAGCTCCGGGAAATCGATACCCGCGGCTGCCGCGGCCATCGGCACGAGGCTATGGCTCGTCATGCCCGGCACGGTGTTGATCTCGAGCAGCAGCGGCACGCCGTCGTCGCCCATCACGAAATCGACGCGGCCCCAGCCGCTCGCCCCCGCAGCGGAGAAAGCCGCGAGCGCCGCCTGCTGCATCGCAGATTCCGCGGGAGCCTGGAGTCCGCAGGGAATCAGGTAGCGCGTGTCGTCGGCGAAGTACTTCGCCTGGTAGTCGTAGAAGCTCCGCGGCGTCTCGATCGCGATGGCCGGAAGCGGCGCACTCTGCAGGATCCCGACCGTGAATTCGCGGCCGGTGATCCAGCGTTCGGCGATCACCACCGGATCGAGCGCCGATGCCGCGCGCCAGGCTGCCGGCATCTCGGCCGCGCTCGCGACCCGGCTCATGCCGACGCTCGAGCCCTGCGTCGCCGGCTTCACCGCGATCGGCAGGCCGAGTTCGGCAACCGCACGCTCGCAGTCCGCAGCGCCGCCAAGCTCGATCCATCGCGGCGTCGCAACGCCCGACGCCTGTGCGAGCCGCTTCGTGCGGAGCTTGTCCATGCCGATGGCGGAACCCAGCACCCCGCTCCCGGTATACGGCACGCCCAGCCACTCGAGCGCGCCCTGCACTGCGCCGTCCTCGCCGCCCGGGCCGTGCAGCGCGATCCAGACTCGGTCGAAGCCGGCCGTCACGAGCTCGGTAAGCGCCCGTGCCGAAGGATCGAAGGCGGCGGCATTGACGCCGCGTGCGGCGAGCGCCTTCTGCACGGCGTCCCCCGTCATCAGCGAGACCTCGCGCTCGGCGGAAGCGCCGCCCATCAGGACGGCGACCTGGCCGAATGCAGCCGCGTCCGTGATGCGCAGGTACTCCTTGCCGCTCGCGCGCAGGCGGCTCATGCGGCCTCCGCGGCATTGCGTTGCGTCAGGCGCGCGATTGCGGCGCCCGGCAACCCTGCTCGCTCGCACCGCCGGAACTTACGC
>CAYPQX010000190.1:0-13595 GCA_964412975.1 uncultured Steroidobacteraceae bacterium | reverse complement strand
ACCCGGGACAGGCGCTGTCGTACAAGATCGGGATGATCAAGATCCTCGAGTTGCGCGAGCGAGCGAAAGCCGCACTCGGCCCGCGCTTCGACATCCGCGACTTCCACGATGTCGTGCTGAAGGATGGCGCCGTGCCGCTGCTGCTCCTCGAGAGCCTCGTCGACGACTACATCGCCGCCAAGAAGGCGGCCTGAGGGCGATCGGCCTCAGAGCGCCGGCCGGAGTCGCGGCACCGTCGCATTGGCGTCGGACAGGAGGTCCGACGCCGCTTTCGCGAGAAGGGCGAGCCCCTCGTCCACAATCGCGTCCTCGGCCGTGATGGGCACGAGAATGCGCACGACATTGCCGTAGATCCCGCAGGACAGCAGGATCAGCCCGAGTTCACGCGCATGCGCCGTCAGCTTCTTCGTCAGGTCGGCGGCCGGACGGTGCGGATCGCCGCCTTCGCCGAGCTCAAAGGCGATCATCGCGCCGAGGCGGCGCACTTCGACGATTTCGGAGTGCCTCGACGCCATCGCATCGAGAGTCCTGCCGATCTTTTCGCCGAGGCGCTCGGCACGCTCGAAGATCCGCTCCTGCTCGAATACTTCGAGCACGGCGAGCGCGGCCGCGCAGGCGACCGGATTGCCGGCGTAAGTTCCGCCGAGGCCGCCGGGGCCGCAGGCGTCCATCACCTCCGCGCGCCCGACCACCGCCGAGAGCGGAAAGCCTCCGGCAAGCGATTTCGCGAGGGTGTAGAGGTCGGCGGCGACACCGTAGTGCTCGATCGCGAACATCTTCCCCGTGCGGCCCGCGCCGCTCTGGATCTCGTCGGCAACCAGGAGGATTCCGTGACGATCGCAGAGCTCGCGGAGCCGCGTCACGAACTCCTTGGGCGCGATGTAGAAACCGCCCTCACCCTGCACAGGCTCGAAGACGATCGCCGCGACGCGATCCGGTGCGACGTCGCACTTGAAGATCATCTCGATCGCGGCAAACGAATCGTCGACCGTCACGCCATGCAGCGCGTTCGGGAAGGGCGCGTGATACACCTCGGCCGGGTAGGGGCCGAAGCCCACTTTATATGGATCAATCTTGCCGGTCAGGGCAAGCGCCATCATCGTGCGGCCGTGGAACCCGCCGGCGAATGCGATAACCGCCGGGCGGCCGGTTGCCACGCGCGCGATCTTGACCGCGTTCTCGATCGCCTCCGCGCCCGTCGACATCAGCACCGTCTTGTTCGGGCCCTTGCCCGGGGCCAGCGCATTGAGCTTTTCGCAGAGTGCGACATAGGGCTCGTAAGGGGTGATCTGGAAGCAGGTGTGCGTCACCTTGTCGAGCTGCGCGCGCACGGCCTCCAGCACCCGGCGATGGCGGTGCCCCGTGTTGAGCACGGCGATCCCGCCCGCAAAGTCGATGTAGCGGCGCCCGTCGCCGTCCCACAGGAGCGCGTTCTCCGCGCGCTCTATGAAAACGGGGTGCACCATTGACACGCCGCGCGCGACGGCGGCCTGGCGCCGTGCTACCAGTGATTCATTGCTGCCCACGCCTGTCTCCCGTCAGTGAATCTGTACCTCGTCGAGGTCGTCGTCCTCGACGATCTGCTCCCAGGTCGTGGTCGCCGTTTCGAGCGCATTGGCCGGATCCGCGGATTCCCCGAGATCCGTGTAGCCGAACTCGTCCGGTTCCACGTCATCGAGCGGCCCGCCCCAGTCTTCTGGCTGAGCGGCCGTCTCGACGGCGAGAGTGCGCCATTCTTCGAGATCGAGCTCGTCGATGCCGCCGTCGAATTCCTGTATCTCGACCGTGCCTGCATCTTCGTCAAGCGCAACCACTTGAAACAGCTCGCCCTTGTCGAGGTGGCTGTACCAGTTGCCGACGATGGGCTGTAGACGGTTGCCCATGGATTGATCCTACGCCCGAATGCCGGCGCATGCCAGGGATTACAATCGGAAAAACGAAGCGATGGAGAAGGCGATGGCGACACCGGCAATCGTGGACTTTCGGCGCAACATCAAGGGCGAGGAATCGGCGCCAGCCGCCGACAAGGTGGTCAAGGGTGAGCCCAAGACCGTCGCGAAAAACTACTTCAGCGATCCCTCGGGCCAGTTCTTCGCCGGCACCTGGGCGAGCAGCGTCGGCAAGTGGAAAATCCAGTACTCGGAGAACGAGTTCTGCCACCTTCTCGAAGGCCGCGTGGTGATCACCTCCGAAGAAGGAAAACGCTGGCAATTCAACGCGGGAGACGCGTGGGTGATTCCCGCAGGCTTCAGCGGCACCTGGGAGACGGTTGAACCCGCGCGCAAGCGTTACGCGATCTTCGAGGCCACCAAGCCCTCCGCCTGAGGGCTATTCCCACTCCATCCCGAAAGTGATGCCGACCGTCCGCGGGCGTGACGGCCACACCAACTCGTTGAACAGGCCATAGCCGAACTGGTTGTCGGCGTCCGCGTTCTCCCAGCCGCGCTCGAAATACAGCTCGTCGAAGGCGTTCTCGACCCAGAGCGTCACATACCAGGCCGAGTCGCTGCGATAGCCGAGACGGAAGTTGACCTCGTTCCACGAGTCGACAGTGGCGTCGGGCAGGTTGTCCGGGCCGCCATACATCTTCGAGCGATAGACATATTCGGTCGTGATAAAACCCTCGCCTGAGGCGATTGGCGTACGGTAGGTCAGGATTGTCGAGGCGCTCACCTCGGGCGCGAACGACAGGCTGTTGCCGTCGCAGTCGGAGCATGCCCCGACATCGATGATGTCGGTCGCGTCCGTGATCTCGGTGTCGAGAAGCGAGACGCCGACCGTCGCGTCCCAATGTTGGTCAGGCACCCAGCGCAAGTCGACCTCGAGGCCCTGGCCGCGGGCTTCGCCGACGTTCGCGACCAGCGACGAGCCCTGGTCAAAGTAGACGAGTTGCAGGTCTGTGTAGTCGTAGTAGAACAGGGCGGCATTCAACTGCAGCGTGTTGCCGAGAAGCCGCGTCTTCGCGCCGATCTCGAAGCTGTCCACCTGTTCCGGGTCGAACTCGAGCGGCGTCGTCCCGTCCGGCGCCGAACCGTCGTCGTTGACGTCCTGCCCGTGCAGGTCGTAGCCGAATGTCGCGAAGCCGCCGGACTTGTATCCGCGCGAGGCCGTGCCATACAGCGTGACGTCGTCGCTGACGTCATAGGCGATCGCGAGGCGCGGCGTGAAATCGCTCCAGTCCGATTTGTTGCTCACGATGCCGTTCGTGAAAAACTCGAAGTTGAAGTTGTTGCCGAGGGCGCCGCCGGAATCCAGGATCCGGCCTTCCATTTCCTTCTCGTCGAAGGTGTAGCGCGCGCCGGCAGTGAGTTCCAGCCGGTCGCTGATGGCCCAGGTGAAGTCGCCGTAGGCCGCCCAGCCGCGGCTCGTCACGTCGACGTAGCTGCGCTCCGACTTGCCGGCCAGGATGTCGGCCGGGTCGATGTCATCCTCCCAGTACGCCTCGAAATTCGGGTCGTCGCAGCCCGCGGCAGGCCCGTTGAAGTCCGGCGCCTCGGTGACGCTGAGCTGGGCGCAGAGTGCGTCCTCGTCGTAGAGGTAGTCGAACACGCCGTCGATTTCCTCCTCGTAGGCGCTCACGCCGGCAAACCATGTCACCTTTCCATTGCCGGGTGAATTGAGCCGGAGCTCCTGGCTCAGGTAGTCGATGTCGTTGACCTGGCGGTAGTCGTTCACGCGGGTCGGGCCGCCGTCGTAGTCCTCGAGGTAGTGGAAGCTGAACTTTTTGTAGCCGGTGAGCGAAGTCAGCGTGTAATCGCCCGCGAGTGTCCATTCGAGCAGGGCGCGTGCCTCGAAAATGTCCGATTCGTTGATTCCCTCGTTACCGAGGTCGGTATTCACTTCGTCCTCGGACAACCCAGCCGCCGGCACCCAGTAGACGGATGGATCCAGTTCGCGATCCTCGTAGCCCGCGATCAGCGTCGCATCGAACGCGTCGCCGCTGCGCCGCAGCGAGACGCGGCCTGCGCCCACCTTGTGAAACCCGAGGTCGTCTCCGCCCTGGAGGTTCTCGAGATAGCCTTTGTTGTCCAATACGTAGCCCGCCGCGCGGACCGCCCATTGTTCGCCGAGGGGGATGTTGACCATCGCATTCGCTTCGACGTGATCGAAATCGGCGAGCGTCAACTCCGCGCTCGCGCCGAACACGCTGTCCGGCTTGTTGGTGATGATGCTGACCGCGCCGGCGATCGAATTGCGGCCGAAAAGGGTGCCCTGTGGACCTTTGACGACCTCGGCGCGCTCGACGTCGAACATGGCGGTCATGACGCCGCCCGTGCGGCCCGACCAGATGCCGTCCTCGAACATGGCGACTGAAGGATCGCCGCCGATGCCGAAGTCGTTGGTCGAAATACCGCGCATCGACAGCGCATCGGTGAAGCCGTCCTCGGTGTTGCCACTGAAGCCCGGCGTGAAATCGACGATGCCGCGGATGTCCGCCATCCGGCTTTCCTTGAGCATTTCACCGGAGAAAGCGGATACGGAAAGGGGCACGTCCTGCAGCGACTGCTGGCGCTTCTGGGCGGTGACGAAGACCTCTTCGAGACCGGTGATCGCGGGCGCGGGCGTTTCTTCTTGCTGCGCCTGCACGGCAAATGCCCACGGCAAAGCGGCCGCGAGGACCGATCGTCCTGCAGCCCGGGCCAGGCTTTTCATGGTGTTTCCCCCACGGCGCCAGTGGCGCCGTTCCTAGAAGGCCAAAAGAATACGCCTAGGCGAGGATTCAGTCCAAACCGTCGATAATTGTCACCAGGGTCTCGAAGATCCGGTCCACTTCAGCGCGCTCGATGATGAGCGGCGGCGACATCGCGATCGTGTCGCCCGTCGTGCGGATGAGGAGGCCCGCATTGAACGCCGCGACCAGGGCCTCATAGCCCCTCGCGCCCGGCGAACCGCTCCGCGGTTCGAGCTCGATCCCGGCGACCAGACCGTAGGCCCGCAGGTCGACGACATTGCGGCGGCCTTTCAGTGAATGGACGGCGTCGCCCCAGTACGGCGCCATGGCGCGCGCGCGATCGAAAAGGCCCTCGCGATAGAGCTTCTGCGTCGCGAGGCCGGCCGCACAGGCGATCGGGTGCGCCGAATAGGTGTAGCCATGGAACAGCTCGATAGCCCCCGGCGGGCCCGACATGAACGTGTCGTGTATTTCTCGACGCACAAGCACGGCGCCCATCGGCACCGCGCCATTCGTGAGGCCCTTGGCGCAGGTGATCAGGTCCGGAACGACATCGAATTCCTGGGCGGCAAAGGCCGATCCCGTGCGACCGAATCCCGTGATGACCTCGTCGAAGATCAGCAGGATGCCGTGCTTCGTGCAGAGTTCGCGCAGCCGCTTCAGATAACCCTTCGGCGGCAGCAGCACGCCGGTCGAGCCCGCGATCGGCTCGACGATTACGGCGGCGATGGTCGAGGCATCGTGGAGCGCGACGAGGCGCTCAAGGTCGTCCGCAAACTCGGCACCCTGCGCGGGGAGTCCCTTCGAGAAGAGATTTCGGGCGGGGTCGTGCGTGTGGCGCAGGTGATCGACGCCGGGCAGGAGCGCTCCGAAAAACTTGCGGTTGTTGACCATGCCGCCGACGGAGATTCCGCCGAAGCCGACGCCGTGATATCCGCGCTCGCGACCGATCAGCCGCGTCCGCGCACCCTCGCCACGGACGCGGTGGTACGCGATCGCTATCTTGAGCGCCGTGTCGACCGATTCCGATCCCGAGTTTGTGAAGAACACGCGATCGATGCCCGGCGGTGTGATCTCGACGAGCGCGTTCGCGAGCTCGAAGGCGAGCGGATGGCCCATCTGAAAAGGCGGCGCGTATTCCATCACCGCGATCTGCTGCGAGACCGCGTCCGTGATCTCCTGCCGGCAGTGGCCCGCGTTGACGCACCAGAGGCCTGCCGCCGCGTCCAGCACCTTGCGGCCGTCCGGAGTCCAGTAGTACATGCCCTCGGCGCGCGACAGCATGCGCGGCTCGGCCTTGAACTGGCGGTTCGCCGTGAAGGGCATCCAGAAGGCGTCGAGATCGAGTCGGGCTGCGCTCATGATAATTGACACTCTTGGAGTGGAAACGCGATATTACGCCGGCGACTGTTTAATATCATAGACATGCGGGGTGCCCATGGCGAACGACGTCAGCACGCGACTCAAGGCGGTGCGGCAGATGCATGGACTGTCGCAGCGCGAGCTCGCGAAGCGCGCGGGCGTCACCAACGGCATGATCTCGCTGATCGAACAGGGGCGCGTAAGCCCGTCGGTGGCCTCCCTGAAAAAGGTGCTGGACGGACTGCCGATGGGACTCGCGGATTTCTTCACGATGGATCTGGCCGGCACGACCCAGGTCTTCTACACCAGGGCCGAACTCGTCGAACTCGGGGAGGGCGACGTCTCGCTCTGCCTGGTCGCGGCGCACCGGCCCGGGCGGCGGATGGCGATCCTGCGGGAGACCTACGAGCCGGGCGCCGACACCGGTTCCGACATGCTGCGACATCCCGGCGAAGAGGGCGGTGTCGTGGTGAGCGGCCGGGTCGAAGTCACGATCGGCGGCCAGACGCAGGTCCTCGGCCCGGGCGACGCGTATTACTTCACGAGCGCGGTGCCGCACCGGTTCCGCAATCGCGGGCGCGAGCGCTGTGAGATCATCAGCGCATCGAGCCCCCCGACCCTTTGAGGAGCAGGCCGTGAAGCGGGAACAGAAAGCGGTCGACTGGCGGGAGATGGCGAAGACGCTCGCGCCGCGCACCCAGGCGTTCATCGACGGCAAGTATCAGCCGGCCATTTCCGGCGCGACCTTCGATTGCGTCAACCCGGCCAATGGCAAGACTCTCGCGCAGGTCGCCTCCTGCGATGCCGCGGACGTGGATGCCGCCGTCACGAGCGCGCGACGCGCCTTCGAGGCGGGGCACTGGTCACGCCGCGCCCCGGCCGCGCGCAAGAAAGTGCTGCTCCGGTTCGCGGAGCTCATCCGCAAGCACCGCGAGGAGCTCGCGCTCACCGAAACGATGGACATGGGCAAGCCGATCACGGACTCGCTCAAGATCGACGTGCCGGCCGCCGCGAACTGCATTGCCTGGTACGCCGAGGCAATCGACAAGGTCTACGACGAGGTCGCGCCGACCTCCCACGACTCGCTCGCACTCATCACGCGGGAGCCCTCGGGCGTCGTCGGCGCCATCGTTCCGTGGAACTTTCCATTGCTGATGGCGACCTGGAAGCTCGGGCCTGCGCTTGCGACGGGCAACTCCGTGGTGCTGAAACCCTCGGAGAAATCGCCGCTGACAGCGCTTCGCGTCGCCGAGCTCGCACTCGAGGCCGGTCTGCCGGAGGGCGTGCTGAATGTCGTGCCGGGATTTGGCTACACGGCGGGCGAGGCGCTCGCGATGCACATGGACGTCGACTGCGTCGCCTTCACGGGCTCGACACGCGTCGGCAAGATGATGCTCGAATACGCCGGCCGCTCCAATATGAAGCGGGTCTGGCTCGAATGCGGCGGCAAGGCGCCGAACGTCGTGATGGGCGACGTCGCCGACATCGAGCGCGCTGCGAACGCGGCTGCCATGGGCATCTTCTTCAACCAGGGCGAGATGTGTTCGGCGGCCTCGCGCCTCGTCGTGCATGAATCGGTGCGCGACGCGATGCTCGAGAAAATCGTCGAGATAGGCCGCACCATGGCGCCCGGCAACCCGCTCGATCCGAAGACGCGTCTTGGCGCAATCGTCGACCAGGTGCAGCTCAATACCGTCATGGGATTCATCGAGTCCGGGCGGAACGACGGTGCGGAATTGCGCCTCGGCGGCAACCGTGCGCACAAGGACAGCGGCGGATACTTCGTCGAGCCGACGGTATTTTCAAACGTCGATCCGAAGATGAAGATCGCGCGCGAGGAGATCTTCGGGCCCGTGCTCTCGACGATCACGTTCAAGGATGCGGAGGAGGCGGTGCGCATTGCGAACGACGTCAGCTACGGTCTTACCGCGGCAGTCTGGAGCCGCGACATCACGACGGCCCATCGCATCGCGAAGTCGCTGCGTGCCGGCACGGTCTATGTGAACTGCTATGACGCCGACGACATCACCGTGCCCTTCGGTGGCTTCAAGCAGTCGGGCAACGGACGCGACAAGTCGCTGCACGCCATGGACAAGTACACCGAACTGAAAACCACCTGGGTCGATCTCTCATGAAAGTGACGGTCGCCGCGACACAGATGGCCTGCAGTTGGGACCGCGAGGCCAATATTGCGAATGCCGAGCGGCTGATCCGCGAGGCCGCCGGCCGCGGCGCGAACGTAATCCTGATCCAGGAGCTGTTCGAGTCGCCGTACTTCTGCAAGGACCACCTGGCGAAGCACTTCGAGATGGCGCTTCCCATCGCCGAGAATCCGGCGGTGCGCCGGCTCTCGAAGGTCGCGGCCGAACTCAAGGTCGTGCTGCCGCTCTCGGTCTTCGAGCGGGCGCAGAACGCCTACTTCAATACGCTCGTGATGGTCGATGCCGACGGCAAGACGCTCGGCATCTATCGCAAAGCGCACATCCCCGAGAGTCCGGGGTACCACGAGAAGTTTTATTTTTCGCCCGGCGACACGGGGTTTCGCGTCTGGCCGACACGCTACGGCACGCTCGGCGTCGCGGTGTGCTGGGACCAGTGGTTCCCGGAGGCCGCGCGCGCGATGGCGCTCGCGGGCGCGGAGATCCTTTTCTATCCGACCGCCATCGGTTCCGAACCGCAGGATGCGTCTCTCGATTCGCGTTGGCACTGGCAGCGGACGATGCAGGGTCATGCGGCGGCGAACGTCATGCCGCTCGTGGCCTCGAACCGCATCGGCACCGAGCGCGGCGAAAAGCTCGAGATCACTTTCTACGGCCATTCCTTCATCGCGGATCACACGGGCGAAGTCATCGCGCAGGCGGACGATCACAGCGAGCAGATCCTGACCGCGAGCTTCGATCTCGACGAGATCCGCCGCTACCGTCATGCCTGGGGCGTATTCCGTGACCGGCGGCCGGATCTCTATGGGCCGCTCATGAAGCTGGACGGTGTCCGCGACTGAGCAGGCCCTCGCAGGCCGGATCGCCTGCGTGGACCTCGAGACGACGGGCGGACACGCCGGCCGCGACCGGATCATGGAGGCGGGCATCGTCCTCATGCAGGACGGCGAGGTCGTCGAAGAGTACACGACGCTCGTCAATCCGGGCGTGCGCATCCCGTACGCGATTCAGCAGTTCACGGGCATCACCGAGGCGATGGTCGCGGACGCGCCGCCCTTCGAGGCCGTGGCCGACGCACTGGAAACGCGTCTTGCCGGGCGCCTTTTCGTCGCGCACAACGCGCGCTTCGACTATGGATTCCTGCGCAACGAGTTCCGGCGGCTCGGCCGGCGCTTCCGCGCGCCGGTGCTCTGTACCGTGCGCCTCTCGCGCGCGCTCACGCCGGGGGAGCGTGGCCACAATCTCGATGCCGTGATGCAGCGTCACGGCATAGCCTGCGATGCGCGCCACCGCGCGCTCGGCGATGCAAAGGTTCTTGCAGACTTCCTGCGTATCGCGCGCGGGAATTTTCCCGCGGAAGTGCTCGAATCGATCGTGAAGAAGCTGGTGGGCACGGCGCGCCTGCCGCCGCAGCTCGATCCCACGCTCGCAGACGAGCTGCCTGAAAGTGCTGGCGTCTATCTCTTATACGGCGAGAACGACGCGCTCCTGTACGTTGGCAAGGCCAGGAACCTGGCAAACCGCGTGCTCGCGCATTTCGCCAACCCGCGCGCGAAGCTCGAGCAGCAGCTGACGCGGTTGGTCCGGCGCATCGAGTGGATCGAGACGGCGGGGGAGTTCGGCGCGCTTGTCACGGAGGCGCGGCTCATCAAGTCGCGCAAGCCCGTCTTCAACCGGCGCCTTCGCGCATTATCCGAACTCTGGGCGATCTGCCTGCGCGAGGATTCGGCGCCGCCGATGGCGACGATCGAGATGCTGGACAGCATCGACGATCCCGCCGCGGCTTACGGGATGTTCCGCCGCCGCGTCGATGCCGAGCGCGCGCTCGAAGGCCTGATGCGCGAGCATGGGCTCTGCGCGAAATGGCTCGGGTTCGAACGCGCGGAGGGTTCATGCATCGGGTTCCAGCTCGGCCGTTGCCGGGGCGTCTGCGCCGGCAAGGAATTGCCAGCCCTGCATGCCGTGCGCGTCCGTCTCGCACTCGCCGGGCTCAAGCGCCGTGACTGGCCGTTTCCGGGGCGGATCGGTATCCGCGAACGCGACTGGCGCGGCGTCGAAGAAGTGCACGTGTTCGATCGATGGTGCTATGCAGGCGATGACTTCGATCCGGACATCTATCGGATACTCGCCGGATTCCTCGACCGCCCCGCTTACGGCGCTGAACTGCTGACCCGGGTCGAGCCGTGAGCACGACTCGGTTTTTCGTCACGGCCGCGAGCGGGACGGCCGACCTGCTCGCGGCCGAACTGAAATCGCTCGGCATCGAAAGCGCACGCGAGGTCCAGGGCGGTGTCGCCTGCGAGGCGGAACTCTCCGGCGCCTACGCCGCCTGCCTCGGGTCTCGCATCGGCCTGCGCGTGCTTTGGCAGATCGGGCGCTTTCCGGTCGCGAACGCAGATGAACTCTATGCGCGCCTGCGCGAAATCGACTGGTCCACGCACATGGAGACTGACGGGACACTCGCCGTCGATTTCTCGGGCAGCATCCCCGGCATCACGCACACGCAGTTCGGCGCGCAACGTGTCAAGGATGCGATCGTCGACCAGTTCCGCGACAAGACCGGGTCAAGGCCTTCGGTCGATCGCGCGGCGCCCACGCTTCGCATCAACGTGCACGCGGCGCGAAGCGCCGTCACGGTCGCCATCGACCTGTCGGGCGACAGCCTGCACCGGCGCGGATACCGCGGGGGCCAGGGCGCGGCCCCGCTCAAGGAAAATCTTGCGGCCGCAATCCTCATGCGTTCCGGCTGGCCCGCGATCGCGGCGGTCGGCGGCGGCTTCGTCGACCCGATGTGCGGCTCGGGGACGCTGCCGATCGAGGCCGCGCTGATTGCCGCCGACATTGCACCGGGACTTCTGCGTCCCCGATTCGGCTTCGAAGGCTGGAAACAGCACAATGCGAAGGCCTGGGCCGCGCTTCGGGACGCCGCCGCTGAGCGGAGCGATCCCTCGTCGCTGACGGCGGGCCGCATCCAGGGTTTCGATCGCGATCCCATGGCGATCCGCGATGCCGAGGCCAATACCGAGCGTGCCGGACTCTCGGGCCGCATTCGTTTCCAGCGCTCCGAGCTCTCGAACCTGCCCGCGGCCTCGGCCGCCAAGGGACTCTTCGCCGTCAACCCGCCGTATGGCGGGCGCATCGGAGAGACGGAAGAACTTCGCCAGCTCTACGCATTGCTCGGCGAGAAGCTACGCACCGCGTATCGCGGCTGGGAGGCGGCGGTGTTCACCGGCAATCCCGCGCTCGGCCGCGAGCTCGGCATCAACGCCCGCCGGACACACCGCATGATGAACGGGCCGATCGAGTGCCGGCTGCTGCGGCTTGCGATCGAGCCTTCGGAATTCGTGCAGACGCGCGAGCCGGGCCGTCCGCCCGTGATCGATGCCGAGTCTGCGCGTGCACGTCCGGGCGCGCAGATGTTCGCGAATCGATTGCGAAAGAATGTCGACAAGCTCGCATCCTGGGCGAGACGCGAAAAGATCTCCTGCTACCGGCTGTACGACGCCGACATGCCCGAGTACGCGTTCGCGATCGATCTCTACCAGTCCGATCCGGAGGGGACTGCGGGCCGTTGGCTCTACGTGCAGGAGTACGCGCCGCCCGCGACCGTCGATCGCGACCGCGCCCGCGGCCGCCGCGAAGAGGCGATCTCCGTGTTGCCGGAAGCAACCGGACTGCCCCGTGAGGCAATCTATTGGCGCACGCGGCGGCCGCAGAAAGGAAGCTCGCAATACGAGGCACTTGCCGAGGTCGACGAGCGCGTGGTCGTGGAGGAGGGCGGGCTCCGATTCCTCGTGAACTTCACGGATTATCTCGACACCGGGCTCTTCCTCGATCATCGTCTGACGCGCGCGCGGATACGGGTGGCGGCCAGGAGCCAGCGCTTCCTCAATCTTTTCTGCTACACGGGTGCGGCGACGGTTTACGCCGCGGCCGGCGGCGCCGTCGCGACGACGAGCATCGACATGTCACGCACCTATATCGAATGGGCGCGCCGCAACATGGCGATCAACGAGTTTCCGGGCGACTCTCATAAGTTCGTGCAAGCCGACTGCCTCGGCTGGCTGGCAGAGGACGATGGCCTACGCTACGACCTGATCTTCCTCGACCCGCCGACCTTCTCGAATTCAAAGCGCATGGATCGCGAGTTCGACGTGCAGCGCGACCATGTTGAACTCATTCGCACAACGATCCGCAGGCTCGCCCCGGGAGGATTGCTGCTCTTTTCGAACAATTTCCGCAAATTCAAGCTGGATGCGGAAGCGTTGAAGGACCTCTCGATCAACGACATTACGAAAAAGACGGTACCCACGGACTTTGCCCGGGACCCGAAGACCCATCATTGCTTCGAGATCCGCCGCCCGGTTTGACGCGGCCTTTCTGCTTCCTGTACGATCGTTCAACAATGAATGCGCGTGTACATCCGGAACGTTCGATTACTCCCGAGGCCCGCGGCGAGGAGGATTTCAGCCTGCCCGGCTGGATCTACTGGGATCCGGAGTTCTTCGAACTCGAGAAGCAGACGATCTTCAAGAAGGCCTGGCAACTCGTTTGCCATGTGAGCGACGTGCCCGAGACGGGCGACTTCCAGACCTTCGATTTCCTCGGCGAATCCATCCTCACCGTGCGCGGCGACGACGGCCAGGTCCGGAGCTTCCACAATGTCTGCCGCCATCGTGCGTCGCGGCTCGTGGACGGATCGAGCGGCAACTGCGGCCGGCGCATCACCTGCCCGTACCACGCCTGGACTTACTCGACCGATGGACGCCTCGTCGGCGTGCCGATGCGCTCGAACTACCCGGGACTCGAGGCCGCGCAATACGGCCTCGCGCCGATCGAGCAGGAGATCTGGCACGGCTTCATTTTCGTGCGCTTTGCGCCGGGCCTGCCGAGCGTCAAGGACCAGATGGCGCCGTACGCGGAGGAACTCGAGGGTAGCCGCATCGAAGACATCAAGCCGTTGGGCAAGGTACGGCTGCGCGCGCGCAAGGTGAACTGGAAGAACGTTGCCGACAATTATTCGGACGGCCTGCACATTCCGGTGTCACACCCCGGCCTCACGCGCCTGTTTGGCAAGAGCTACGGCATCGAGGCGAAAGAATGGGTGGACAAGATGTTCGGCACGATCGAGGATTTGCCAACCCAGCGCCTGTCCGAGCGCATGTACCAGAAACTGATCCGGCAGATGGCGCCGAAAGATGCACCGGTGCCGATGTGGAACTACTACAAGCTCTGGCCCAACGTCGCCATCGAGCTGCACATCGACCAGGTCGACTTCTTCCAGTTCGTCCCGGTGTCTCCGACGGAGACGCTCCTTCGGGATATCAGCTATGCGCTTCCCGACGATCGCCGCGAGATGCGGGCCGCGCGTTACCTCAACACCCGGATCAACCGTCTCGTGA
>CAYPQX010000189.1:0-3188 GCA_964412975.1 uncultured Steroidobacteraceae bacterium | reverse complement strand
TGTGGACGCCTGGGACTGGTTTGTAAGGTACGGTTACGCAACAGGTCCGCGCAAAACCGACTGAGCGAGCATCATGTCCACTGTCCTTGTCACCGGCGCCAGCGGCTTCATCGGCAGCCATCTCGTGGAAGCCCTCCTCAGGCGCGGCGAACACGTGCGCGCTTTGGTGCGGTCGAAATCCGCCCCGTGATGGAGGTCTGAGCCATGAGGTTCATGATTATCGTCAAGGCCACGAAAGACTCGGAAGCGGGCGTCCTGCCGCCCGAGCATCTCCTCGCCGAAATGGCCGCCTATCACGAGGAACTTGCAAAGGCCGGCGTGCTGGTCGACGGTTCCGGGCTGCGGGCGTCATCCAGGGGCTGGCGCGTGCGCTTTCGTGGCGCGAGCCGCAGCGTCATCGACGGGCCATTCGCGGAGACGAAGGAACTGATTGCGGGCTACACAATGATCCAGGTAAAGACCCGCGCCGAAGCCGTCGAATGGACCCGCAGGTTTCCGAACCCAACACTCGACGGATCCGACTGCGAGATCGAAGTGCGGCAAGTGTTCGAGCTCGAGGATTTCGGGCCGGGCGAGGCGGTCGACCGCTTCCGGGAAATGGGCATGAGCGGGGCGGAGAAGAAGGCATGAAGTTCGTTTGTCTGGGCTACCTTGACGAGGCCTCGTGGGGAACGCTCGGCGCGGCGAAGCAGGAGGAGATGATCGCCGCCTGCACCAAATACGACATTGAGCTGCACCGAAAGGGGCATTTTGCCGACGGCCTGGCGCTCCAGTCGGCAACGGCCGCGACCACCGTCCGGTGGAAGGACGGCAAGGCCGTCCGGACGGATGGCCCGTTCGCCGAGACCAAGGAACTTCTCGGCGGTATCCTGATTCTCGAGGCGAAGGACAAGGCAGAGGC
The DNA here is from genome assembly GCA_964412975.1 of uncultured Steroidobacteraceae bacterium. Lineage (GTDB taxonomy): Bacteria > Pseudomonadota > Gammaproteobacteria > Steroidobacterales > Steroidobacteraceae > SCUD01. The sequence continues at coordinate 2,287 of CAYPQX010000189.1, read as the reverse complement.
CGTCGCCCTGATCATGCGCCATCCCGGGATCCGCATGGGCGGCTTCGAGGTCCGCCCGGCTGATGAGGAGTTCATGGCGCAGCATCCTGTGATGAAGCAATTGAAGGAGTGAACAGATGCACTACGTGGATGGTTTTGTGTTGCCCGTGCCGCGGAAAAAGCTCGCGGCTTATCGCCGCATGGCGAAGTTGTCTGGAAAAGTCTGGCGCGAATATGGCGCGCTTCAGTACGTCGAATGTGTCGCCGACGATGTGAAGCCTGGCAAGTGGACGTCATTTCCGCAGAGCGTGAAGCTGAAGCGCGGCGAGGTCGTGGTCTTTTCGTTCATCGTCTACAAGTCACGCGGGCAGCGTGACCGGATCATGGCGAAGATCATGAAGGAGCCGCGCTTCAAGAAGTACATGGATCCCAAGAAGATGCCGTTCGACGGCAGGCGGATGTTCTGGGGCGGATTCAAGTGCATCGTCGAGTATTGACATGCAATACATGATGTTGTGCTGCATCGAGGAGAAGCGCTGGATGGCGCTTCCGGAATCAAGCCGCGAAGCGGTCATGCGCAATTACGGCCTGTGGATCGCGGATCTCGAGCAAAGCGGGAAGCACCTCACGAGCGCGCGGCTCGCGCCCTCCGGTACCGCGCACACGATCCGCCAGCACGGCGGACACAGGGTCGTGGTTGACGGGCCATTCGCCGAAACCAAGGAACAGTTCGGCGGTTACCATCTGGTCGAGTGCCGGGACCTTGACGAGGCCATGGCACTCGCGGAACGCATTCCGACACTGCCGCACGGCGGGGTGGTCGAAGTGCGGGCCGTGGAGCCGGAACGCTGAGCGCGGACGATGTCAGTCGCGACGCCGCTGCGGCGGTCGACGCCGTCTATCGAGAGGAATCCCGCCGCGTGCTCGCGACGCTGATCCGGCTCCTCGGGGATTTCGACCGGGCGGAGGAGGCGATGCAGGAGGCGTTCGCAGCGGCCATCGAGCAATGGCCGCGGGACGGCGTGCCCGCCAATCCCCGCTCCTGGCTGGTATCGGCCGGCCGCTTCAAGGGCATCGACGCGATACGGCGCCATTCGCGAATCGACGGTTCCTACGACACGGTCGAGGACCTCGCGGAACTGGAATCATCCGATCCCGCGCACGCCGTGGACGATGCGGTCGAGGACGACCGCCTGCGGCTCATTTTCACCTGTTGCCATCCCGCACTTGCGCCGGATGCCCAGGTCGCGATGACGCTTCGCGAGGTCTGCGGCCTGACGACGGAGGAGATCGCGAGCGCATTCCTGATCCCGCCGTCGACGCTTGCACAACGGATCGTCCGCGCCAAGACGAAGATCCGCGATGCGCGGATTCCCTACGAGATTCCGGCGGCCACCGAACTACCGAAACGCCTCGACGCGGTGCTCCGCGTCGTCTACCTCGTATTCAACGAGGGCTATGCGGCCTCGAGCGGCGAAGCCCTGACGCGTGCCGATCTTTCAGCCGAGGCGATCCGGCTCGGGCGGCTCCTGCTCGAACTCCTGCCCGAACCGGAAGCCGCGGGGCTTCTTGCGCTCATGCTGCTGCAGGATTCCCGCCGGGCGGCACGCACGTCGGAGGCGGGAGACATCGTCCTGCTCGACGAGCAGGACCGGACGCTCTGGAACCGCGGGCAGATCGAAGAGGGGCTCGCTCTTGCGCGAGGCGCCCTGGCCTCGCGCCGGTTTGGCCCGTACACGCTGCAGGCCGCGATAGCGGGCGCGCATGCGGAGGCCGCCACCGCATCAACAACCGACTGGAACCGCATCGTCGGCATCTACAACCTGCTGCTCGAGGTCGAACCTTCGCCGGTCATCGATCTCAATCGCGCCGCCGCCATCGCGATGCGCGACGGGCCGGCCGCGGGACTCGGGCTCATCGATTCGCTCATGGAGCGCGGCGAGCTTCGCGACTACCAGCCGGCGCATGCGGCGCGAGCGGATCTTTGTCGCAGGCTCGGCCGGATGCGCGAGGCCTGCGAATCGTACCGGCGTGCCCTCGAGCTGACCCGGCAGGGCGCGGCGCGCCGATTCCTGGAGAAGCGCCTGGCTGAGTGCCTCCCGCGCAGCCTGTAGAATGCATCGATGCCGGGCGTCATCTCGATTTCCAATCTCACGAAGACGTATGCGAACGGCCAGTCCGCGCTGAAAGGCGTCTCGCTCGACATCCGGCCCGGCGAGATCTTCGCGTTGCTCGGTCCGAACGGCGCCGGCAAGACCACGTTGATCAGCATCGTCTGCGGGATCGTCACGCCGACCTCCGGCAGCGT
>CAYPQX010000188.1:0-10918 GCA_964412975.1 uncultured Steroidobacteraceae bacterium | reverse complement strand
CCCGCTGGTGCCGCTGGACGGCGGCCGCTTCGCGACGTCGGACCTGAACGACCTGTACCGCCGCGTCATCAACCGCAACAATCGTCTGCGCCGGCTGCTCGAGCTGAATGCGCCGGACATCATCGTGCGCAACGAGAAGCGCATGCTGCAGGAGTCGGTCGACGCGCTGCTCGACAACGGCCGCCGCGGACGCGCGATCACGGGCACGAACAAGCGCCCGCTGAAGTCGCTCGCCGACATGATCAAGGGCAAGCAGGGCCGGTTCCGCCAGAACCTGCTCGGCAAACGCGTGGACTACTCGGGACGCTCGGTCATCGTGGTTGGCCCGACGCTGCGCCTGCACCAGTGCGGGCTGCCGAAGAAGATGGCGCTCGAGCTCTTCAAGCCGTTCATATTCCACAAGCTCCAGCTCCGCGGCCTCGCGACGACGATCAAAGCGGCCAAGCGCCTCGTCGAGCGCGAGGGCCCGGAAGTCTGGGACATCCTCGAGGAAGTCATCCGCGAGCACCCGGTGCTGCTGAACCGCGCGCCAACGCTGCATCGCCTCGGCATCCAGGCCTTCGAGCCGGTGCTGATCGAGGGCAAGGCGATCCAGCTCCATCCGCTCGTTTGCACCGCGTTCAACGCGGACTTCGACGGCGACCAGATGGCCGTGCACGTGCCGCTTTCGCTCGAGGCCCAGCTCGAGGCGCGCGCGCTGATGCTGTCTTCGAATAACATCCTGTCGCCCGCGAACGGCGACCCGATCATCGTGCCGTCGCAGGACGTCGTGCTCGGCCTTTACTACCTGACGCGCGAACGCGCCGGGGCGAAGGGCGAGGGCATGGTCTTCACCGACGTGCGCGAAGTGCATCGTGCTCATGAGACGCGCGAGGCCGAGCTGCATGCCTCGGTCAGGGTGCGCATCGTCGAGTACACGAAGAACGCGACCGGCGAACTGATCGCGAAGCGCCGCCTCGTGAAGACCACGGTCGGCCGTGCGCTGCTTTCGGACTTGCTGCCGCGCGGGCTTTCGTTCGACCTGGTCAACCAGGACATGACGAAGAAACGCGTCCAGGCGGTCATCAATTCCTGCTACCGGGCGCTCGGGCTCAAGGAGACCGTGATCTTCGCCGACCGCCTGATGTACACGGGCTTCTCGTACGCGACGCGCGCCGCGATCTCGATCGGCGTCGACGACATGGCGGTGCCGCCGCAGAAGCAGAAGATCCTGACCTCCGCCGAGCGCGAGGTGAAGGAGATCCAGGACCAGTACGAGTCCGGGCTGGTGACGAACGGCGAGCGCTACAACAAGGTCGTCGACATCTGGTCGCGCACGAATGACCAGATCGGCAAGGCGATGATGGACCAGCTCCGCCACGAGGAGGGCACGGACCGCAAGGGCCGCAAGGTCCAGCAGGGTTCGTTCAACTCCATCTTCATGATGGCCGATTCCGGCGCGCGCGGTTCTGCGGCGCAGATCCGCCAGCTTGCCGGCATGCGCGGCCTTATGGCGAAGCCGGACGGCTCGATCATCGAGACGCCGATCACGGCGAACTTCCGCGAGGGCCTGAACGTCCTGCAGTACTTCATCTCGACCCACGGCGCCCGCAAGGGCCTCGCGGACACCGCGCTGAAGACGGCGAACTCCGGGTACCTGACGCGCCGCCTCGTGGACGTCGCCCAGGACCTCGTCGTCACGCTGACGGACTGCGGCACCGCGCGCGGGCTCGAAGTGACGCCGATCGTCGAGGGCGGCGACGTGGTCGAGGGCCTCGGCGAGCGTGTGCTTGGCCGCGTCACTGCGACCGAAGTGCCGAAGCCCGGTTCCGATGAAGTGCTGGTCCCGGCATCGACGCTGATCGACGAGCAGTGGGTGCAGGAGCTCGAGACTAACGGCGTCGACCAGATCACTGTGCGTTCGCCGATCACCTGCGAGGTGCGTTACGGAGTCTGCGCCATGTGCTACGGGCGCGACCTGGCGCGCGGACGGCTCATCAGCATCGGCGAGGCGGTCGGCGTGATTGCCGCGCAGTCGATCGGCGAGCCCGGCACGCAGCTGACGATGCGGACTTTCCACATCGGCGGCGCCGCATCGCGCGCGGCCGCGATTTCGCTTGTCGAGATCAAGGGCAAGGGAACGCTGCGCTTCCACAATGTAAAGTCCGTGCGCCACGAGAAGGGGCACCTCGTGACGACGTCGCGCTCCGGCCAGATCGGCGTCATCGATGAATTCGGTCGCGAGCGCGAGCGCTACAAGATTCCCTACGGCGCGACCATCGTCGCGGACGAGGGCAAGGCCGTGCAGCCGGGCCAGATCGTCGCGAACTGGGACCCGCATACGCACCCGGTCGTCACGGAAGTCGCGGGCTTCATCCGCTTCAACGACTTCGTCGACGGCGTCACCGTGCAGTCGCAGGTGGACGAGGTCACGGGCCTGTCCTCCGTCGAAGTGCTCGATCCGAAGCAGCGCGCGGCCGCGGGCCGCGACCTGCGCCCGGTGCTGAAGCTCGTGAATGCGAAGGGGAAAGAGGTCACCTTTGCCAACACCGACATTCCGGCGGTCTACACGCTGCCTGCAGGAGCGCTGGTCTCACTGGAAGACGGAGCCAAGGTTTCCGTCGGTGACGTCATCGCGCGCATTCCGCAGGAATCGTCAAAGACCCGCGACATCACCGGCGGCCTGCCGCGCGTCGCGGACCTGTTCGAGGCGCGCAAGCCCAAGGAACCGGCAATCCTCGCCGAGGTCACGGGCACCGTGAGCTTCGGGCGCGAGACCAAGGGCAAGCGCCGCCTCGTCATCACGGGAGAGAACAACGAGCGCTATGAGGAGCTGATTCCGAAGTGGCGGCAGCTCAACGTGTTCGAGGGCGAGCACGTCGAGCGCGGCGAAGTCATCGCGGAAGGCGAGCCGAACCCGCACGACATCCTGCGCCTGCAGGGCGTCGCGGCGCTCGCCAACTATCTCACACGCGAGATCCAGGACGTCTACCGGCTCCAGGGCGTGAAAATCAACGACAAGCACATTGAGGTGATCGTCCGGCAGATGCTGCGCAAGGTCGAGATCAAGGAATCGGGCGACACGACCCTGCTCCGTGGCGAGCAGCTCGAACGTGCCCGCCTCCTCGAGCTCAATGACCGCATCGAGGGCGAGAAAAAGGCACCGGCCAGCTACGAGCCGATGCTGCTCGGCATCACCAAGGCCTCGCTGCAGACCGACTCGTTCATCTCCGCGGCCTCGTTCCAGGAGACGACCCGGGTGCTGACCGACGCGGCCGTGCGGGGCATCAAGGACGACCTGCGCGGGCTCAAGGAGAACGTCATCGTCGGCCGCCTGATCCCGGCCGGCACGGGCTTCTCCTTCCACGCCCAGCGCCGCAGCAAGCGGGCAGGGGACGAGACCCATCGCGGTTTCCTCGATTCGAGCGCTGAGGTGGTTGGCGAGGAACCGGCCGTCCAGGAGACCGTCACGGAATGAGCACATATGACCGAAAGGACTGCCTTCGCCGATACTGACTTTCTTGTGCTCTCCAAAAAAACTTCTTCCGCGATCTGAGAACTGAGTAGTGGCAACTATGGGCCGAACGACTTAAATATCGCGTATTTCGGGGGTCTGAGCACTTGAAGGTTGCACTTCTGGCCGGCGGTGTCGGCACCCGCCTTGCGGAGGAAACCGAAGTTCGCCCGAAGCCGATGGTACTCATCGGCGGCAAGCCGATCCTGTGGCACATCATGATGCATTACTCCCGTTACGGTTACGACGAGTTTGTCGTTGCACTCGGTTACAAGGGCGAATTCATCAAGAGTTGGATGCAGGAGTACGCTCAGCTATGGGGCGACATGACGGTGCGGATCGGAACTGGCGAAGTCGTGCGTCACGCGGAAACGCGTCAGAACTGGATCGTTGATCTCGTTCACACGGGCATCGATACAAACACTGGAGGACGCATCAAACGTCTCCAACCCTGGATCAAGAACGAGCGCTTCATGCTGACCTGGGGTGACGGCGTCAGCAACGTCGACCTCGATGCTCTGCTGGCGTTTCACGAGTCACACGGCAAATTGGCGACGCTTACGTCCGTTCGGCCTCCGGCGCGATACGGCCATCTGGATTTCGATGGTAATCGAGTCGTGCAATTCACCGAAAAACCGCAAACCAGCGAGGGTTGGATTAATGGTGCTTTCTTCGTTCTGGAACCGCAGGTTTTCGACTACATCGAAGGAGATGAGACACAGTTCGAGCGCGCACCGCTCGAGAAACTTGCCGCGGACGGTCAATTGATGGCGTACAAGCACGAATCGTTCTGGCAATGCATGGATACGCTACGCGACAAAAAGTTGCTTGAGCGACTTTGGAATTCAGACTCGGCTCCCTGGAAGACCTGGGATTAGGCGCATGCGCGTCCTTCTCACCGGACATAGGGGCTATATCGGCAGCGTCCTGACGCCCATTCTGCTGGAACGCGGTCATGAGGTGACTGGCCTGGATTCGGACCTGTTCGCCGATTGCACGTATTGCGGCACGATGTCCGCCGTCGAGTCGATTTCCGTAGACGTCCGCGATGCGGACGCCGAACACCTCGGTGGCTTCGATGCCATCATTCATCTTGCCGGACTCTCCAATGATCCGCTCGGCGACTATGATCCCGGTCTGACGCAGGCGATCAACACGGATGCATCCGTGCGGCTCGCCCGACTGGCGAAGTCGGCAGGTGTAGCGAGGTTTCTTTTTGCCTCTTCTTGCAGCACTTACGGGGCTGCAGGCGATACATTTCTCGACGAAAACACCGGATTCAATCCGGTCACACCGTACGCGCAGTCCAAGGTCGATGTCGAGCGACAGGTATCGCCGCTGGCAGACGAGACCTTCAGCCCGACGTACCTGCGCGCTTCGACCGCCTACGGCATGTCGCCGCGCATTCGCTTCGACCTGATCGTAAACAACCTTGTCGCGTGGGCGTTTACAACGGGCGAAATCCATTTGAAAAGTGACGGCACTCCCTGGCGACCGCTGGTCCACGTTAGGGATATTGCCTTAGCCTATGTCGCCGCGCTTGAAGCACCGCTAAAAGCGATTCATAACCGTGCATTCAATGTGGGTATTACGACCGAGAACTACCAGATCCGGGATGTCGCCGAAATCGTCGGCGAGATCGTACCCGGCAGCAAGATCGGCTTCGCCGGCAGTGCGGGCCCTGATACGCGCAATTACCGCGTCGACTGCAATCAAATCGCTCTGACGCTGCATCAGTTCAAGCCGCAGTGGACGGTGCGGCGGGGTATCGTAGAACTCTACGAAGCATTTTGCCAACACGGGCTCGCTCTCGAGGACTTCGAAGGTGAGCGCTACAAGAGGATTGCGCACATCCGGAAATTGCTCACCGACGGCACCCTCGAGCCCGACTTGCGGCGCGCGTCTGCCGCTGGGACGCGCAAGGTCAGCAACTCATGAGCGCGTCGTCTAGAGAGCAGTATTGCGTCGAGCACGTTGTCATCAAGCGATGCCGATGTTGCGAATCCGTGCGGCTCGAGACAGTGCTCGATTTTGGAAAGACGCCGCTTGCGGACAGGTTGTTGACCGAAGCCACGCTGGGCGAGCCTGAACCGGTCTGTCCCCTCACGGTGGTGTTCTGTCACGATTGCAGCCTGCTGCAGATTCGCGAGACAGTGCCACCGGAGATACTGTTTCCAAGTAACTATCCGTATTTTTCGTCGGTATCGGACGGTCTCCTTCGCCACTTCAAAGGAAGCGTCGAAGAGGCGCGTGCGCGTAAACCCGTCGCTGAAGACAGCCTGGTTGTCGAGGTGGCAAGCAACGACGGCTACCTGTTGCGTAACTACAAGGCTGCCGGCATTCCGGTGCTCGGCATTGATCCGGCCGAGGGTCTGGTGCGCGAAGCACGGGCGCTGGGCATCGAAACGATTCATGCCTTTTTCTCGAGCAAACTCGCTGAAGAACTGCATGCTGGCGGCATCGCAGCCGACATTGTGCATGCCAACAACGTGCTCGCGCATGTCGCCGACACCAACGGCTTTGTCAGTGGCCTCGCGACGATCCTGAAGGAGAACGGGCTCGTTGTCATCGAATGTCCCTACGTCCACGACCTGATCCTGAAGTGTCAGTTCGACACGATCTATCATCAGCATCTCTGTTATTTTTCGCTGCATGCCCTGCGCACTCTTTTTCGCCGGCATGACCTCTATATCAATGAAGTACAATGCATTTCGATCCACGGGGGTTCACTCCGTCTGTTTATCGGCAAGAGAGACGAACCCGGAGAGAGCATCCGGCAACTGCTGCGTGACGAAACGGAAGCCGGCGTCACCGGCCCGGACTTTTACAGGGGCTTCGCCGGACGCATCAGCGTGAATCGGGATGCACTGATCAGACTCCTTGACGAGCTGAAGTCTGACGGTGCACGTATTGTGGGCTATGGGGCGTCCGCGAAAGCCTGTACGCTGATGGCGTTCATGGGGATCGGCGGTAACTACCTCGACTATTTTGTCGACAAGAGCCGTTTCAAACAGGGCCTTTATTATCCTGGCAATCGCCTGCCGATTTACGCTCCGGAGCGGCTGCTCGATGACGCTCCGAATTACGCATTGCTGCTCTCCTGGAATTTCGCGGATGAGATCCTGGCGGAGCAGCACGAATTCCGTAGGCGTGGGGGCAAGTTCGTGATTCCCATTCCGGAGTTGAACGTCCTGTGAGCGGCGCCAGGCCGGCGTTGTCGTCCGTGGCGTCGCAACCGGAATGTACCTGCTGTGGCGGGACGATGCGCGTTTTCCACCAGCAGAATTCCGTTCCGGTCAACAGTTGCATCCTGGTTGACAATGAGAACGAAGCCCGCGCATTTCCACGCGGGGAGATTCGCCTTGCGTTTTGCGATCATTGCGGCTTCATTCGCAACGTTGCGTTCGAACCCGCGCGAACGGAGTATTCGGGGCGCTACGAGGAGACGCAGGCCTATTCACCGACATTCAATACATTTCATCGCAAGCTCGCACAGGAATTGATCGAGCGGCATCGCATCCGCAGCAAGCGGATCGTCGAAATCGGTTGCGGCAAAGGCGAATTTCTGGCGCTGATCTGCACCTTGGGGGGCAATTCCGGCGTCGGTTTCGATCCGTCGTATGATGAACAACGCGGAATCATCGGAGACGCGGTCGATGCACGTGTCGTACGGGACTTGTATGGAGCGAAATATGGAAAGGGTGACGCCGACGTCGTAGTCTGCAAAATGACGCTGGAGCACATCGAAGAGTGTTTGGATTTCGTCGGGGCCGCACGGCTTGCCCTCAAGAATGAGACCGGAACGCTCGCATTTTTTCAGGTGCCCGAGTCACTACGCATATTCCGCGAATGCGCATTCGAAGACATCTACTACGAACATTGTTCCTACTTCACACCGGGTTCCGCCGCGCGACTTTTTCGCACCGCGGGCTTCGACGTTCTTGGCATTGATATTACCTACGCTGGCCAGTACCTGACTGTGGAGGCAAGTAACGGCGGTGCTGCGGCGCAGACTCCATTGGCCAATGAAGACGCGGTCGATGAACTCGCGGCGCTCGTGGACACTTTTGCTGGACGCTACAACGCCAAAATTCAGTACTGGCGTGAACTAGTCGAGGATCGCGCGGGCCAGGGCCCGGTCGTAATCTGGGGCTCCGGTTCCAAGGGAGTCGCATTCTTGCGCGCGCTCGAACGCCCGGAAGCGGTTCATGCGGCCGTCGACATCAACCCGAATCGGCACTCGAACTACATGCTCGGCACAGGGCAGCCGATCGTCTCACCGCAGGAACTCAGGCGCCTCGCTCCGCGAACCGTAATCGCCATGAATTCGATTTATCGTGACGAAATTGCGGGCAACCTGCAGGCGCTTGGTGTCACGACGGAATTGCTTGCGCTATGAGTATGCTGCCCCCTGGTCAAGGATCGACTGGATTGCATCGGCAATGAAACGCTCGCCGTTGTAGACCGGCATGCCGATGCTTACGGTTGGGTGTCTGTTCATTTGCATGTGACTTTTGTGTTCCTGGCGCTGTGCCGGTCACAAAGCCGTAAAACATGTTCGGCGATGGCCAATGATGCTGTTAGTCCTGGCGATTCGATGCCCAAAAGATTGACGAACCCGGGAACGCCATGCGACTTCGAATCCTGGATGACGAAATCGATATTGTTACCGCCCGGCCCCGAGAGTTTCGGGCGAATTCCCACATATGCTGGCTGCAGTTCCCCGTCTGCGATATCAGGCCAGTACGCACGAATCGCTGCATAAAAGCTGCCGATCCGATTCACTGAAACAGAGTATTCGAGTTCGTCGATCCATTCTACGTCAGGTCCGAAGCGTGCTCTGCCCGCCATGTCCAGCGTAACGTGCACGCCAAGCCCGCCGGCGACGGGCAGCGGGTAAACGAGGCGCGAAAAGGGTGAGGGGCGCGTCAGGGCAAAATAATTGCCTTTCGCGAAATGTACAGTTGGCATGCAGACGGCCGGAAGCCCGCGAATTGTTGCCGCAACGCGTGCGGCGCTTAGTCCGCTGCAGTTGATCACATAGTTCGCGGAAACTTCGTACTGTTCCGAGTCGCCCACCACAAGCACGAAGCCCGATGGAACGATTCGGCCGGCAACAACCGGGCTGTTGTACGCGATAAGGGTGCCATGGGATTCTGCATCTGCGACGAAGCTCAGCATCAGTGCATGACTGTCGATGATGCCGCTCGAAGGTGAGTGCAAAGCGCCTTTTGCAAGGAGCTCCGGTTCAAACCGGCGTACCTCGTGTTCGTCGAGCCAGGCAAGATCGCTTACGCAGTTAGTCTCAGCCTGAACGGCAAGACGCCGTAATGCGTCGATGTCCGCGTTGGTCGTTGCTACAATCAGCTTGCCGCACCGTCGGTGCGGGATCGCCCGCTCCTCGCAATAGCGGTACAACATGTGTTTACCGGAAACGCAAAAACGTGCTTTCAGGCTATTCTCGGGATAATAGATACCGGCGTGAATTACTTCGCTGTTGTGCGAGGATATTTCGGTGCCAAACGTACGATGACGCTCGAGCACCAGGACCGTGTGACCGGCGAGCGACAATTCGCGGGCGATTGCCAGTCCGACGATGCCGGCGCCGATTACGACGCAATCAAATTTATCCTGCATCGGTTTACAGCGGCTTCAAGCGGAATGCGACTTCGGCGAATTGATGACGGCGCGAAGGTAATTCAACGGGATCGCGCCCATCAGCATAAGTATACCCAGGTAAACCAGCCCCCCGGTAACAATGCCGATGACCCATCGCCAGTGCATCGATGCGATGCTGCGCATCGTAACGACAGCCACCGTCCCGGCGAGTAGAGTTTTCCACCAGGACGACGGTATCAGGCCCCTGAGGCCCTCCCGCCGCAGGGCGGCGGCAAGTGAAACCGCGATCGTCGATTCCACGATGGCCGTACCGATCCCGGCGCCGACATACGAAAATAACGGCACGAGCGCCAGGTAGGCGACAGCAGCAACTGCCAGGCAGCTGATGTCGATCTTGAACGCCCGATGTTGCAGGTTCATTGCAGTCAGAAGGAAGCGATAGGGCTGGCTGACGGCATTGCTGGCAATCGCCACGGCAACGAACATGAGTGCCGGCGCAGCCGGCACGAATTTGGCACTAGAGATCAGCATGAGTATTGCCGGTGCGAACCCGGCGCAGCAGGTAACTACGCCCATGCCAAAGATAAACATGACGTCCAGTGCATTCGTCAGCGTCTCGCGAAGTCTGTCGCGTGTAGCGAATCCGAGTGCAGCCACAAAAAACGGCATCATCATGCCGCTGAATAGCGCCGAAAGGCTTGCCAGAACCTCGAAAATCTTGCTGGGCACGCCATAAAGACCCACCGCTTCAGCGGAATCGAAAATAGACAGCACGAGAACGTCACCCCGCTGTCCAAGCAGAGGGGGTCACTCCACGAAGCGTAGCAATTGCCCCCACATTTGCGTGTTCACGGACAACCGGAAAGGCTGCAGTCTTGCGACCATGTACCACGAAAGGACAAATTGCGTCAGGCCGCCGACAACCAACGCTGCGAGCATCGTCAACACGCCGCGATCGAAGTGGATTGCGGCAATCACGCCGCAGAGCATCACGAGCATGAACAAGCCCACAGCCGCACCCAGGATAACGGTGACGCTGACGGCAATGATCCGTAGCGACAGTCCGTCGCCGACGATAAGCAACGGATCGGTACCAGGCTTTTAAATCTCTGCCAGCACGACAGTCTGCAAACCCAGCCCAGCAAAAACCACGGCAAATGCCATGAACGTGAGCACGGTTCGGTACTGTGCATAACCCTCCGGACCAAGATAGCGTGTCAGCAACGCCAGGCCAGCCAGACCGATGGCAACCGCGGCTGCCTTTCCGAATACCATCACGGTCACGTTCAACGTGAGCGCGCGGGCGCGCGATTTGCGGGTTTCCTTCAAATGCGGTTACTTCGTGTCACAGGTGGGTTATTGGTCAGGTGTTGTCGGCGCCACTGATTCCGATCGGTGGCAACCGCAACGCCGAAACGCCAGTTCCGATTGGTCACGATGAAGGTATGAAGCACCACCGTCCATAAACTGTCGTGCGCAACGTGACGTTCTTCACCGGTCGGCGCATCTGATGGCGCACGCGCACGACTGTCCGTAACTTTTTTCCAACGGGATTTTGCGCGTGCGACGATTCTTACGTGGATCCCGGAAGTCCTGGTAAAGCCTTGCGAGCAAGGCATTGCCAGTGGAGATCGAACCTTCGGTTGCCCGAAGGTAGTGTGACCTTGAGCTGGCGCCTCCAGTGCTTGGCAAGTACGCTCAACGAGCGTGCCAGCCTGTGGCGACGACAGTTGACGGCACTGGTAAAGCATGTCACGGGTGGCGGTGTAGCCTTCGGCTTCGTCGGAGAGCAGGACCTCGCGCTGC
>CAYPQX010000187.1:0-5242 GCA_964412975.1 uncultured Steroidobacteraceae bacterium | reverse complement strand
ACGAGCTGATGGCGAACGCGACCAAGGAGCAGATCGACCGGGGCCTCGAACTCCCGACCGGCCGCTCCGGCAACCACGGCAAGAAGCCACCGACTGGCCGGCTTTTCTTCCAGACACGCCGTCTCGCCGCAGGGCTGCCGGACACGCTGCCGGGACACGGCATCGACAACGCCCTCCTCGGCTACACGCTTGCATTGCAGATGGAGCTGCCGGGCACGCGCGTCACGCTCGTGTCGAAGGACATCAACCTGCGCATCAAGGCCGCGATCCTCGGCGTACATGCGGAGGACTACTACAACGACCGCACGATCGAGGACGCCGACCTGCTCTTCACCGGGGTCACGGCGCTGCCGACGGATTTCTGGGAGACCCACGGCAACAACGTCGAGTCCTGGCACGACCAGGCGCGCACGTTCTACCGCGTGCGCGGCCCGCTGGTACGCGAATGGCACCCGAACCAGTTCCTCTATGACAATTCCGCCGATGCGTTCGAGGCAATCGTCCGCTCGATCGACGGCGAGCTTGCGACACTCGAAGTCACGCAGGACTTCCGCAGCGAGCGGCATGCGGTCTGGGGCATTGCCGCGCGCAACCGCGAGCAGAACTTCGCCCTCAACCTGCTGCTCGACCCGGAGATCGATTTCGTGACGATCCTCGGGCCGGCAGGAACCGGCAAGACGCTCCTGACGCTCGCTGCCGGCCTGGTGCAGACACTGGAGACGAACCGATTCAGCGAGATCATCATGACGCGCGTCACCATCCCGCTCGGCGAGGACATCGGCTTCCTCCCGGGAACCGAGGAGGAGAAGATGGAGCCCTGGATGGGCGCGCTGATGGACAACCTCGAGGTCCTCACGCAGGGCCAGGAAGGCGGCAGCTGGGGCCGCGCCGCGACCCAGGACCTCCTGCGCCACCGCATCAAGATCCGCTCGCTCAACTTCATGCGCGGTCGCACGTTCCTGAGCCGCTACCTGATCCTCGACGAAGCGCAGAACCTGACATCAAAACAGATGAAGGCGCTCGTCACGCGCGCGGGTCCCGGCACCAAGCTCATATGCCTCGGGAACATCGCGCAGATCGACACTCCCTACCTCACCGAGACCACCTCGGGCCTGACCTTTGTGGTCAACCGCTTTCGCGGATGGCAGCATGCGGGTCACGTGACGCTCGTGCGCGGCGAACGCTCTCGGCTAGCCGATTACGCGTCCGAGGCCCTCTGAGGCCGTCGGCCGGCGAACCATGTGCAGGCATCGCGGTCGAACCGGAACACTCGCCAGGATCGCTTCGATGCGCGCACTGATTGTCGTCCTTTCCCTGCAGTTAGCCATTGGCACGGCGCCGGCCGCGGCCCAGACGACAGGAAGCGACCTGCCTGACATCGGCACGCCCGCAAGCACCACGCTTTCCCTGATCGACGAGTACAAGATCGGGCTGATGATCCTGCGAAGCCTGCGCGACGCGGGCCAGGTTGTCGAGGATCCGGAGATCACCGAGTACCTCCAGTCGCTCGGAATGCGCCTCGCGAGCCAGGCGCACGAGGGCGCGCATCGCTTTACGTTCTTCGCGATCCGGGATTCGGGCATCAACGCATTCGCCCTGCCGGGCGGGTTCATCGGCGTCAACGCCGGGCTCGTCACGGCGACGCGAAGCGAAGCGGAACTCGCGGGCGTGCTCGCTCACGAAATCGCGCATGTGACCCAGCGGCACATCGCGCGCTCCATCCAGAACGCCGGCCGGGCGAACCTTGCATCGATGGCTGCTGTCCTTGCCGCAATCCTGATCGGCGCGACGACCGGCCTGCCGAGCGACGCGGTGCTCGGGACCGTAACGGCCGCCCAGGGGCTCGCGGCCCAGAACCAGATCAATTACACGCGCGCAAATGAAAGCGAAGCGGATCGGGTGGGAGTCGGGATACTTGCAGCTTCCGGATTCGACCCGGTCGGCATGCCTGATTTTTTTGCGACGATGCAGCAGCGCGGCGGCAGCGGCGGCAGGAACATTCCGGCCTTGCTCCGCACCCATCCGGTCACCAGCGATCGCATCGCCGAAACGCGCGATCGCGCCAATCGCCTCGAGCGGCCGCGCACGCCAGACAGCACGAGCTATGGTCTGATCCGGGTACGGCTTGAAATGGAGACGCTCTCGCCCGAAAGCTCCGTTCGCGACCTTTATCCGACGGCGAAGAGCGCTGACTTTCCGTCGACCGATGGCGAGCAGTACGGCCGCGCACTCTTCCTGATGCAGTCCGGCAAGGCCAACGACGCAATCCCGGCCCTGGAATCGCTGCGCGACCGCCGCCCGGACGTCACTCTCTATCACACCGCACTTGGGCAGGCGCAGCTGGCCGCCGGCCGGACCGTCGCGTCGCGCGCGACGCTCGAGAACGCGATGAAGCTCTTTCCCCGCAACGTGCCCGTGACGATGCGCTACGCCGAAACGCTGATGCGTGACGGGGACGCGCGACGGGCACACGTCGTGCTGCTCGACCTGTTCAACAACACGCCGCCGACCGCCGAGCAGGCCCGCTTCACGGCAATCGCGGCGAACGCCGCAGGTGACATCGCGGACTCGTACTACTACATGTCCGAGTACCACATCATCAGCGGGGACCTGTCGCTCGCGATCAACCAGCTGCAGCTCGCGCAGGCGGTGCCGGGGCTCAATTCGGTGCAGCGCGAGCGCTTCGACGCCCGGATCCGTGAGCTCCAGGAATACCTTCCGAAGGGCAAGCGTGCCCGCGACGTGGCCGAACCGACGACCCCGGAACCGGACCGGGGCGGCCAAAGCTAGAATTGCGGCCGTATCCGAATCAAGGGACCTGCGGATGACCGTCCATTACCGTGCCCTCGCCGGCGCATTGGCCGCGCTGCTGCTTGCAGGCTGTGCGACGACCGGCGCGACCACGCCCGGCGACCCGCTCGAGCGCATGAACCGCGGGACCCATCGATTCAATGACGCGATTGATCGTGCCGTGCTGAGGCCGGTCGCGACCGGCTACCGCAACCACGTGCCCCGGCTTGTCCAGACGGGCATCGACAACGTCCTCGAGCACCTGGCGTTTCCAACGACGATCGTCAACGACCTGCTGCAGCTCAAGATCAAGGACACGCTGATCGACCTCGGCCGGTTCGCGGTCAACACGACTCTCGGGATCGGCGGCCTGCTGGATCCGGCCTCGCATTTCGGCATCCCGCGCAACGACGAGGATTTCGGCCAGACGCTCGGCCGCTGGGGCGTGCCCGCTGGCCCCTATGTCGTGGTTCCGTTCTTCGGCCCTTCCACGATGCGCGACGCGCCTTCCATTTACGCCGACAGCCAGACCGACCTGCGCGTCGCACTCCACGTGGATCAGTCAATCGAATGGACCCTCGCCGGATTGTCCCTGGTGAATCGCCGGGCCGAGCTCCTGCCGTTCGACGCGCCATTGGACGCGGCCTTCGACCGCTATGCGTTCATCCGGGACGCCTGGCTGCAGCGACGCGAGTACCAGGTGAAGGACGGCAAGGTTCCGGGGGGCGAAATCACTCCGGAGGAACTCGAACAACTGGAACTGGAACTGGAGGAGCCGGAAGATCCGGCGGCACCGGAAGTCCCGGAGGTTCAGCCGACGCCCGGACCGGCGGGCGCCAGCAGCTCGGAAACGTCGCTGATGCCGGCGAGCGCCGCGATGGCCGGCGGCACGTTCAGGTAAACGAGCGCCTTGCCCGATTCGCGCGCCGAAACCGACCATTCGAGCAGAAGCGCCAGGCCCGCGCTGTCGACACGCGCGACCCTCGCCAGGTCGACTTCGGCATGATCCAGGCTGCCGAATGCGGTGTCGCCCTCCAGAAGCATGCGTGCGGCATCCTCGAAGCCGAGGTCTCCCGAGATCTCGAAGCGCCCCGGGCCGAGCGTGGCGAGCGCCGCCGGCATCGAGCCGGCATCAGTTCGCGGACTTTTTCTCGCCACCGCGATTCTCGTTCTCGAGGCGCTCGATGAGCGCCGGGAAGCCGCGCTGGTCGATCTCCGCGCTGACGTCATTGCGGAAATTCCGCACGTAGGAGATCCCCTCGATGGTGACGTCCCAGGCCTTCCAGCCCGCAGGTGTCGCGCGTAGCGTGTAGTTGACCGGCACGCGCGTGCCGTTGCTGCGCTTGACCTCGGTCCTGACGGTCGCCTGGCCACTCGCCAGGTCGCCCCGGAACGGCAGGACGATCATTCGATCCGCCGTGAACTCCGCAAGCGCCGATCCGTAATTGCGCAGCAGCGACTGGTAGAACGCATCTACGAACCGCTGCCGCTCTTCGGGAGTGGCGTTCCGCCAGTGTTTCCCGAGCACGAGTCGCGCCGAGTAGTCGGTATCGAAATACGGCAGCAGGCTATCATCGACGAGCTTGCGGACCCGCGCGGGATCCTTGCTTGCCTGTTCGCGATCGGCGTCCAGCGCCTCGAGAAACTGGCGTGAGGCGGTCTCGATGAGTTCCTGCGGCGCGGGCCCAGGGACGACGTCCGCGGCGAGGGCCGCGCCTGCGATAGCGCCCGGCGCGATCAGCAGGAAAGCGAGCATGGCGAGTCGTCGCGTCATTTCGTGGACTCCTTCGCGGATCACTCCGCAGGCTGTTCTTCAGCCGCCTTCGAGAACAGGAACTTGCTGATCAGGTTCTCGAGCACGATGGCGGATTGCGTGAACTGGATTTGATCGCCGTCCTTGAAAAAGGTTTCTGAGCTTCCGGGCCCGATTCCGAGATATTGTCCGCCCAGCAGCCCCGCAGTGAGGATTCCAGCGTCGCTGTCGTCGGGAATGCGGTCGTACGACTTCTCGATGCGGAGCGTCACCCGCGCGCGGTACTCGTTGAAATCGTACGAGATCGATTCGATACGGCCGATCGTGACGCCCGACATCGACACCGGCGCGCCGGGCTTCAGGCCGCCGACCTGCTCAAACGATGCCGTGAGGCGATAGCCGGCATCCCCGAAGCCGAACTCGCGGCTCGTGATCTGCGTGATCAGGAAGAACAACGCCGCGAAGCCGAGCAGCACGAACAGCCCGGTTCCCAGTTCAATGGCGCGCGTCTGGCGCATGGCAATACTCCTTAAAGCATGACCGCAGTCAGCATGTAGTCGAGCAGCAGCACGACCACCGACGAAATCACGACCGTCCGGGTCGTCGCCCGGCCCACACCCTCGGCCGTCGGCACCGCGTGGTATCCCTCGTACACGGCAACCAGGCTGCAGGCGACGCCGAACACGCCGCTCTTCAGCA
>CAYPQX010000186.1:0-12337 GCA_964412975.1 uncultured Steroidobacteraceae bacterium | reverse complement strand
AGCCGCCAAGGCCGGTGTCCCTGCAATTGTGAATGCAAGACATAAGTTGATTACCCGCGAATACCTCACTTGCATGCCCGCCCCTCTTTTCTGAAAGAGGGCGCAAATTATCGGGTTGGTAAAATCTTTCTAGCAGTCGATGTCGGCGATCGACGACATTCGCATGCAAGCCGTTTCCTACGACGACTGGAGATGCTCCACGAGCTTGACGTAGCCGCGCATCGCAACGTCCCGCTTCATGCCTTTGCGGGCCTCCCAGGCGTCATACTTGGCTCGTGCGACGAAATCGAAGCTGCCCGGCCGCGTGCCGCTGACATCGCCCTCCGTCGCCTGCTTGAAATAGGAGTACAACTCGAGAAGCGTCTCGTTGTCGGGCTTGACCGGCAGTTTCCTGGCCGCTGCCTGCGCCACCTCGAAACGCTCTTCAAGACTGGCCATGACACGTCTCCTTGCCGCGGCCACGATAGTCGCGCGGGCTACATGGGGCGTCAATGCCAGCGCGCCGATTCAGGCTACCGTCTTGCTCACCCTCGCCGATCGCTTGCTTTCCGCGCCGCTCGCGTTGATCGACGTCATTGCAAAGTACCACTTGGCCGGTGCCAGATTCTCGACCACGTAGCGCGTCAGTCCGGGATTCCTCAGGACGATTCTCTGATTGAGCGCGGTGGCGTCACGGCCGTAATAGATACGGTAGCCCGCCAGATTACTCAACGGCGATCCATCGCCATTTTGATTCGGCGGGTGCCAGGAAAGGGTCACCGAACCGGAAGCCACCTGATTGACGGCGATGCCGAAGGCGCCAAGCGCCGCCGAGGCCCGCCCATCGGAGACTGAAATCCGGATGTTCGTGAAATTTCCGGCATCGGCCGCATCGGGCGTCCCCCAGAGCCGGCCGCTGGCCGGCTCGAAGCGGGCCCAGCCCGGTTTTCCGGCGATCTGAAAGACAAGCGTGTCGTCGTCGGGATCAGCGGCCGTCGGTGTGAATTCGTATGGCTCGCCCGCCAGGATACTGGGCGGTGGCGATCCCGTGATGGTGGGTGGCCGATTGTTCCCTTGCGGGTCAACTCGGCCCGATTTATCACCGTGGCCGCCGCCCGATCCCTGGCAGCCGGTAGCCAGCAAGACAATGCACCACGTAAAACTCTGCGGTGGTTTCCGCATACGAGCCCCCTCGTACTTCTTGAACGAGGGGGCACCGTATTGACCTGTAGAAAATTACTCAGCCATTACACGTCGTCGATCGGCGACATCCGCGATCAGGTGATGGTCTTACTGACGATCGGCGAACGCGCGCTTTCAATTCCGTCCGCGTTCACGGAAGTCATCGTGAAGTACCATCGTGCTGGCGAAAGATTCTCGACGACGTAGCGGGTCAGCCCCGGATTATTCACCACGATGACGCGGCCCGGTGAGCTCGAGCTCGTGCCCCAATAAATCCGATAGCCGGCAAGGTTGGTCAATGTTGAACCATCGGCATTTTGAGTCGGAGGGTTCCACGACAACGTGGCCAAACCGAGCGCGATCCCATTGACGCTGATGTCGAAATCGGTCATGGCGACCGAGGCCTGGCCGTCCGATACGGCGATGCCGATGTTCGTGAAATTCCCCACGTCTGCCGCGTCGGGCGTGCCCCTCAAGCGTCCAGTCGTCCGGTCGAAGGTCGCCCAGGCCGGCTTGCGGTTGATTGTGAATTCCAGCGTATCGCCGTCTGCGTCTCCTGCGGTCGGCGTGAATTCGTAGAGTTCGCCCTCGAGAACGTTTGGCGGCGGTGAGCCGGAAATCGTCGGCGCAATGTTCTGCGCAGGCGGCGGCGTGCCACCTTCGTCTACCCGATTGCTGTTGTTGCTGTCGTCGAAGCACGCAGTCAGAACGACTGCCGCGCCCAAGATTGCAAGTATGGTTTTCGATCGCATGTCTGCCCCTTTTGTCGCGCAAAAGGGCGGAACCGATCGGGCAGATGGAAACCTGTCAGCAGCCGCTAGCCGGTTATTGACGACATTCGAGCGCGAAGCGGAGCGTGATGGCTGCGAATCGTCGCGGACTCTCCTGCCGGCAACCCCGCTGGCATGGACTCGCTAGGAGTCTTTAGCCCGGAAGCTTTGCGTCCCCACCTTTCGATGGGTTTGCCCTTTCTACTGGGGTGAGTCTAGTCATAACTCCGCCGTCAAACTGAGGTCTGCGTCACGCGAGGGAACACACTGCAAAATTCTTGACAAACCATCGACCTACGATGCCGATGGCGTCAGTTATTGTGACACCGGTTGTCGCTCATTGGCGACGCAATGCTAGGATAAGCGCCGACCAGACATCCTGCCGAAATGGCACACCCGCTGCGAGGCGGGGTCGCAAAGCCACGGGTCTCCCCACAATGGGAAGACTGCCGGGTCACCGAACAGGCCTGACTGTCCCGTAACCGGCCATGGAGCTTGCGGTCTTGGTTAAATCGACGGAATTACTGCCGTGACAGATCGTTGCGGCCACAGCCTCGTGGCCTGCGCGCAGGCCTTGGCTGGCGCCGTCACCGCGATCGAATCGAAGGGGGGGGAGTCGTCAGAAGTAAAAATTGGGAGTGTTCCGCTGGGTAATGGGGGGCGGCTACGGCCGCCCCTTTTTTAACATGGCACAAGGCAAGAAGTTCCCGGCTGTTACCATTGCGGTACCTTCCAGGTGCTGCAAAGCAGTCAGCGTGCTGGAAGGCGTGAGGATCCTCGCCGCGCATGCGCCGTCACTTCCGATAGCCAACTGCACGATGCCCGACCAATGCCGCTGCCGATTCCAGAAGTACACCGACCGACGCGAAGACGAACAGGGTCGCAGATTCCGCTACGGTCAGGAAAGTGCTGCGTGGTATGCCGGGAGTCAGCGCAGGAAATCCCGCGGGCGCCGCCCAGCCGACTGAGCCCGGCGGTCCCGTTCCGATTCCAGCCCTGGTTGCCGCCGGTGCAAGGCATTCCATGGACGCGTTGATTCTCAGGTCGAGTCCCAACTCCTTGAGTGCCGCGCGATCCCTGGGTCGGACCGGGCTGAAAGTCGTTGTTGCGGGAACCGGGGCCGATCCCGCGATCAAGCACAGCAAATATGTCTCGCAATTCGAAAAGCTCAACCACATCGATGACCGGGCTATCGAGGCGCTCCTGCTGGACCTACCCCCTCAGCGCGAAAAGCCGTTTCTTCTTGCTACCGGGGACGAGGATGCCTTGCTGGTCGCAAGGCACCAGGACAGGCTTCGCGAGAAATTCTGCTTTGTCAGTCCAAGCTACGCCACCCTCGATGGCATCATCGACAAGGCGAAGCTCTACACCACCGCAAAACAGCACGGCATTCCGCACCCGCAATTCCATGTCGTCAGGGAAGCGAACGATATCGATGCGGCCATCGCCGTTGTCGGTACGCCCTGCTACGTGAAGCCCGCGCTCGCGCACGAGTGGCGCCGGTTCAGGCGCGGAAAGCTCGTACGGGCGAACTCACCCGAGGAACTGCGCCGGATCCTGCTGAGCTTCATCGACATTCGCCTGGTCGCCATTCCGATCGAGATCGTTCCTGGAAGCGACGCCGATGTGCAGTCCCTCTCAACCTACATCGACCGCAATGGCCATGTGGTCGGATGGCGAACCAAGCGCAAGCTTCGTCAATTCCCTGTGAATGCCGGCGACGGCTGCGCACAGGAAATCTTTGATCAGCCGGTCGTCGCGGATCTCGGACTCAAGCTCCTGGCCATTACCGGGCATCGGGGGCCGGCAACAGTCGAGTTTCGCCGGGACCCGCGTGATGGACGATTCGTTCTGATGGAAATCAATGCACGCACGATCCTGGGCCAGGAAATGATCACGCGTTCCGGTCTCGACGTCCCCCTGCTCGCGTACCACGATGCGAAAGGATTGCCACTTCCGTCCGTGGGCCCTGCCCGGCCGATGCACTGGGTCTTTCTAGGCCCGGATTATCGCGCGTACAAGGAGCTCCGAAAAACCGGCTCGCTCACGTTGGGCGCATGGCTTCGATCTCTCATCGCCTGCAGGAGCTTTGCGTACTTTGCGGTGGACGATCCGGGTCCGTTCCTGGCCCGGATCGCGGCGTGGTTCGGCCGTCGCTTGTACGGGGGAAGGCGGCGAACGGAAGTCACGAAACTGTGAACGGTATCGAACGGCCGATATTGTCGCGTGGGGGCATTCGGGCGACACTTGCAGAGCCTGGAATCAAGTACTGGGGAAAGCCGGCATGTTGTCGCTGAATCTGCCCGCGAGCGAGCCGCTCACCGTCCTGTGCATTGGCGCACACTGCGACGACATCGAGATTGGCTGCGGCGGTTCGCTCATGACACTTCAGGAGCGATTCCCCAATGCAGCGTTCGAATGGGTAATCTTCACGAGCGAGGGCGAACGCGCGACGGAATCAAGGAAAGCAGCGGCCGCAATCCATCAATACAGCGCCTCGTTCAAGGTCGATGTGTTGAACTTCCGTACGAGCTACCTCCCCTACCACGGCGCTGACGTCAAGGATCAGTTCGAACGGATCAAGGAGCGGGTGCAGCCGCATCTGATCCTCACTCACTGTGTCCAGGATCGTCATCAGGATCACAAGCTGATCGCAGAGCTCACGTGGAACACGTTCCGGGATCACCTCGTGCTCGAATACGAGATACCCAAGTACGAGGGCGATCTCGGCCACCCCAACTTCTTCGTGCCGTTGAGCGATGCGATCGTAACGCGGAAACTCGACATGCTGATGTCCTGCTTCCCCTCCCAGCAGACGCGGCCCTGGTTCAGCCGCGACATGTTCCAGGCACACCTCCGACTGCGCGGAATCGAGTGCAATGCGTCCTCAGGCCATGCCGAGGCATTCCACGCGCGCAAGATCACGATTTAGGCGCCGAGAAATCATGCGAAAGTTCAGTTCACTGGTTCCGCTCGCAGAGTTGCTGCGCGATGACCTTGAAACACTCTGCGCCGACTTGAAGGCCGAGTTCTCCCAGATGGGTGGAGGCCGGCTTTTGATTACCGGCGGCGGCGGTTTTCTTGGGTACTACCTGATTCAGTCGGTGCTGCACTGGAACAACACGCACGCTGGCGGCGCGCGTATCAAGGTCGTCGTGTACGACAACTACGCGCGCGGCGTCCCGGAATGGCTGGAAGCGCTGCGGGGAAACGCCGATCTCGAACTCGTGCGCCAGGACATGATCCTGCCCTTGCCGGCGGACATGGGTCATTTCGATTACATCGTGCACGCCGCCGGGATCGCCTCGCCCATCTTCTACCGCGCCCAGCCGCTGAAGTGCATTGACGCGAACATCAACGGGCTGCGCAATCTGCTCGATTACGCCGTCGCCGAGCGCAAGGCAGGACGGCCCGTCAAGGCATTCCTGTTTTACTCCTCGAGTGAGATCTACGGCGACCCGGCCGCGAACGCGATCCCGACGCCCGAGACGTACCGCGGCAACGTCTCCTGCACCGGGCCCAGAGCCTGCTATGACGAGTCCAAGCGCTTTGGCGAGACGCTTTGCGTGACCTATGCGCAGCACGAAGGCATCCCGGTAAAGATTGCCCGACCTTTCAATAACTACGGACCCGGACTCAAGATAACCGATGGCCGCGTAATTCCGGATTTCGCGGGCAATGTGCTCGCCGGCCGGGACATCGTCATGCTTTCGGACGGCTCCCCCAAGCGGACGTTCTGCTACGCAACCGATGCGATCGCCGGCTATTACAAGGTCCTGATCCGCGGCGGCAATGGCGAGCCTTACAACATTGGCATCGAGAAACCCGAGATCTCGATGGCCGAACTGGCGCGGGTTGTCATCGAAAACGCCCGACAACTCTTCGGCTACCAGGGCAAGGTCGTGCTCGGGCGCGCCGAGGAAGCCGATTACCTGGTGGACAACCCGAATCGTCGCTGTCCAATCATCGCGAAAGCGCGCGAGCAGCTCGCTTACGACCCGCGAGTCGGCGTGGAAGACGGCGTGCGGCGGTCGCTCGTCTGGTATAAGCACAATCCCGTTGCGGCGGCGGCATGAAGATCTCGATCGTTGGAACCGGCTACGTCGGTCTCGTGTCGGGTGCCTGCCTCGCCGACCGCGGCCATGACGTCACCTGTGTGGACGTGGATGCCGCAAAGGTCGTGAGCATCAATGCAGCGCGAGCGCCGATCCACGAGCCTGGCCTGCCTGAACTGCTGCAAGCGCAAGTCGGCAAACGGCTGCGCGCCACGGGAGACCTCGCGGATGCCGTGGGCCAGACCGAGATGACCCTGATCGCCGTGGGCACACCGGCGGTCGCCGGAAAGATCAGCCTGGAATTCGTCGAGCGCGCGGCGGCGGCGATCGGCGTGGCGCTCAAGGGCAAGCGGGATTACCACGTCGTCGTCGTCAAGAGCACGGTGATCCCGGGGACGACCGATGGCGCCATACGTCGTGCGATCGAGGCGGCTTCCGGCAGGCGGGCCGGCGTAGACTTCGGACTGGGCATGAACCCCGAGTTCCTGACGGAGGGAACCGCAGTTACGGACTTCATGCGGCCCGATCGCCTGGTGCTGGGCGGCATCGATTCTCGCACGCAGGACGCGCTCGAACGTCTCTATGCGCCTTTCGATTCCGCCGTTCCCCGGATACGCACCAACAACAGCACCGCGGAAATGATCAAGTACGCGTCGAACTCGTTGCTGGCGACGTTGATCTCCTTCTCCAACGAGATTGCCCGGCTCTGCACCGCCGTCGGCAATGTCGACGTGGCGGACGTCATGCGGGGCGTTCATGCTTCCACTTACCTGACAGCGCGGCGAGACGGCGCGGCTCCATGGACCGCGAGCATCGCGAGCTTCCTGGAGGCAGGCTGCGGGTTTGGCGGCAGTTGCCTGCCCAAGGACGTCACCGCGTTGACCGCGCAGGGCCGCGAGCTGGGACTCGAGATGCCCCTGCTCCGCTCGGTGCTCGAGATCAACCAATCGCAGCCGGCGGAGCTCTTCAAGCTCGCGACCCGGCACTTTCCGGATCTCCACGGCAAACGGGTCACCGTGCTCGGGCTCGCGTTCAAGCCCGATACGGACGACATCCGGGAATCCCCGGCTTTCCCCGTGCTGAAGCTGTTCCGCGACGCCGGCGCCCGGATGAGCGCCTACGACCCGGTGGCGCGCCCCACGGACCACGAGGCGCTCCGCGGCGTGAAGATTGCGGACAGCCTGGCCGAGGCCGTCAACGGGGCTGAAATCGTGGTGCTCGTCACACGCTGGAAGGAGTTCGAGCGGCTCGCGGAGCTGCTTCCCAAAACGGGCAACGTACCGCTGGTCATCGATGGCAGGCGTGTATTGTCTCCCGGTGCCTTTGCCGCATATGAAGGCATTGGGCGCGGGAGGATCGAGCCATGAAAGTCGTGCTGTTCTGTGGCGGACTCGGTACGCGGCTGCGCGAGCATTCGGACACGATCCCGAAGCCGCTCGTTTACATCGGCTTGCGGCCGATCGTGTGGCACCTGATGCGCTACTACGCGCACTTCGGTCACAAGGATTTCGTGCTGGCGCTCGGTTATCGCGGCGACATGATTCGCGAGTATTTCCTGAACTACAACGAGGCCCTGTCAAACGACTTCACGCTGTCTGATCGCGGCCGCAAGGTGGAGTTGCACAGCCGCGACCTGGACGACTGGCGCATCACTTTCGTCGATACGGGGCTTCACTCGAACATCGGGCAGCGGCTCTTGCGGGTGCGCAAGTACGTCGAAAACGAGCCCATGTTCCTGGCCAATTACGCGGACGGCCTGTCCGACCTCCCACTCGACCGCATGGTGCAGACATTCAACGGGCAGCCGTGGACCGCGAGCTTCGCGGCCGTAAAACCATCGTCGAGCCTGCACGCAGTACGCACGGATGCTTCCGGACTCGTGAAAGACATCGGGCCGCTCAGCACGGACGGATCGCTCGTCAACGGTGGCTATTTCATCCTGCGCCGGGAGATTTTTGACAGCATCCGTGAGGGCGAGGAACTGGTAGAGAAGCCATTCGCGCGCCTGATCGAGAACAAGCAGCTCGGCGCGTACCGCTACGACGGCTTCTGGCAGGCCATGGACACGTTCAAGGACAAGATTACGTTCGACCGCATGGAGTCGAGCGGGAATTGTCCCTGGATGTTGTGGAAGAAATGAAATTCTCCCCTGGCCGCGTCGCCGGCAGTTTCGTAATCGATCTCGACAAGCGGGTCGACGACCGCGGTTATTTCGCTCGCACCTGGTGTTCGGGGGAGTTCGCCGAACACGGGCTCAGCACGCACATCTCGCAAGTGAACGTCGGCGTCAGCCTGCGCGCCGGGACACTCCGCGGACTCCACTACCAGACTGCGCCCCATGTGGAGGTCAAGCTGGTGCGCTGTGCCCGCGGCGCGGTTTACGACGTCGCCGTGGACCTGCGGCCGGCCTCGCCGACTTTCCGGCAGTGGCAGGCCTGCGAATTGTCGGAAGAAACCGGGCGCATGCTCTACATCCCCGAAGGTTGTGCGCACGGTTACCTGACGTTGACAGGCAACTCGGAACTCATGTACTTCACGTCCACGCCCTACGCGCCCGACTCGGCGCGCGGCGTTCGCTATGACGACCCGGCCTTCTCAATCGACTGGCCGGCCCCGATTTCCACGATTTCGCCGGCAGACGCTGCCTGGCCCGACTTCAAGGTGACGCCCACATGATCATCGTCGACACTGCCCTCAGGAAACGCCTTGACCAGAAGAACCCCGTGCGCGTCGCGCTCGTCGCCGCGGGTTACATGGGCCGCGCCATTGCGCTGCAGATCCTGAGCGCAAATCCTGGGCTGCGGCTCGTCGCGATCGCCAACCGCACGGTGGATCAGGCGGAACGCGCCTACCGTGAGGCCGGCGCGAACGACTTCCGCGCGGTTTCCTCCCCGGCTCAACTCGAGAAGGCCATGGCCGACGGCATCTATGCCGTCACGGACGACCCGACAGTCGTCTGCCGCGCCAAGGGCGTCGAGGCAGTCATCGAAACGAGCGGCGACGTGGAGTTCGGCGCGCGCGTAGCGCTCGAGGCCGTCACAAACGGCAAGCACATTATCCTGATGAACGCCGAGACGGACGCCGCAGTCGGCCCGATCCTCAAGGTGCATGCGGACCGCAACAACGCCGTGTACACCTACACGGACGGCGACGAGCCCGGCGTCGCCATGAACCTCTTTCGTTTCGTCGACAGCATCGGCTACAAGCCGGTCATGATGGGCCAGATCAAGGGTTTCCTGAATCGTTACCGGAATCCCGATACGCAGCGCGAGTTTGCTGCAAAACACAAGCAGAAGCCTTCGATGGTCGCCTCATTCGCCGATGGGTCGAAGCTCGCGCTCGAATCCTCAATCATGGGCAACGCTACCGGTTTCAAGCCCGCCAAGCTCGGCATGCATGGCCATGAATGCAAGCACGTGAAAGACCTCCTCGAGCTCTTCAAGCCGCGGGACTTCGAGAACGGCGGCATCGTGGATTTCGTGCTGGGCGCCGAGCCGCACACGGGCGCATTCGTCATGGGCTACAACGACAACCCGGTGCTACGCAGCTACATGGCGTACTTCAAGTTTGGCGACGGCCCTCTCTACATGTTCTATACGCCCTATCACCTGCCGCATCTGCAACTGCCGCATTCCGTTGCGCGCGCGGTGCTGTTCAACGACCCGACATTGACCCCGCGTGGCGCGCCGGTCTGCGAAGCCGTCGCCTACGCCAAGCGCGACTTGAAGGCGGGTGAGACGCTCGACGGCATGGGAGGGTTTACGAACTACGGGCTGATCGACACGTACGAGAACAGCCTCGCGCATGATTACCTGCCGATGTCGCTGTCGGTCGATTGCACGCTGAAGCGCGACATCGCCAAGGATCAGCCGCTCCGCTATGCGGACGTGACCCTGCCGGCAGGCCGCGTGTGCGATCAGCTGCGCGCAGAGCAGCTTGCCCATTTCGGCAACTCGCGGCCATCACGTACCGCGGCTTCGCGCTGAAGACCGAACACTGGACAGTTCCGTCGTCCTTCCCTGCCCTTGGCGCAGGCGAAACGCATGTGTGGGCGTGCGAGATCGACGTCGAACCTGCTCGACTCTCAGCCCTGGACAGCTTGCTATCCAGCGACGAACTCGAGCGCGCCGGCCGGTTCCACTTCGAACGGGACCGCGCACGATTCATCGCGGCCCGCGGACTGTTGAGGACAATTCTCGGTCACTATGCTGGTCTTGCGCCGGAATCGCTGCAATTCGTTTACTCCGCCTTCGGCAAGCCTTCGCTTGCGCCGGCAATGGGACTTGGCCGCTTTCGATTCAACGCCTCGGCGTCAGATGCCCTCTCACTCGTGGTGGTGCGTCTGGATGCGGAGGTTGGGGTCGACATTGAGCGTCTCCGCAGTATCGCTGATGCACTGGCGCTTGCCAGACGCATGCTTGCCGCCGAAGAGCACGACGAGCTTGCATCGCTTCCCGAGACCTTGCGTGAACGACGTTTTCTGGAGCACTGGGTCCGGAGGGAAGCTTTTGTGAAACTGCTTGGCCTCGGCATCGGTTCCGTGCATGTCGGTATCGACGGCGCTTATCGCTTGATACCGATTGCACCACCGAACGAAGATTTTGTTGCCGCATTTGCGACGACAGAACCGGTTGGCAACGTGCACTGCTGGCAATGGGCCTGGTCCCCTAGCCGAGCAAGTTCTCCAACTCCGTGGACAGATTAGCCACGAACGTGTCGTCCCGCATGCTGCGGTAATGTGTGCGGAGGCTACGACTGAGATTGCCGCATACGAATTGCGTCCGAGGAGACGGTGCGCCCACCTTCAGGACGCGCATGCGAAGATTCCTGACATACGGCCTGAAGTAGGCCGCCAGCAGCCCCATCTGCGGGCCCTCGGGCTCGAAGATCTCCACCCTGCCGTCGTATATCTTGAGCCGGTAGAAATGCGTCGCCGGCAGCTGCAGGCAGTAGTACTGGATCAGGATCCTCTCGACTGTCTCCGGATCAACGTCGGGCGTGACCGCCCTGACGCGCGCCAGGAAGGCCGCCAGGAACTCGTCCGGCTCCTTGCGGGCAAGGTCGTCGTCAGACATCGTAAAAGGCAGCCCGGTATTCAGCTCGAATAGCGACGACAGGTCTTTCATGATCTTCGGGTCACGGCGCACGGCCGCGACCCGCCGCTCGAAGTCCTCTCGTGACAGCGCGTAATCGTTGTCACCAGCTGCGGCGCTGCTTCGCCGTCCGGCGCCCGTCACGTGGCGCCACCACCCGGCCAGTCGCACTAGCAGTTTGCTGCGACGGCCGGCGAACAGCGCCTTGAATACCTGGTAGCCAAAGTCCCCGGTCGCCTCGCCGGCGATGCCGATCGGATCGATCAGGAGCAATTGCGCGACCTCATGGCCGGCCTGCCGCAGCCGCTGCGCGATCTCGTACCCAAACGCCCCTGCGGATGAAAATGCGCAAACGAAGTAAGGACCGGCGGGCTGACGCTCCTGGATGGCCGCCACATAGATCGTGATCCAGTCCTGGAATCCCGCAGTCGGGTCCCGTTCACCCCAGACGAACGGATCGCGGATGCCGACGATCTCGCGGCTCGTTTTCAGGGTCCTTGAGAGCTTCTCGTAGGCACCGAGCGTTCCGCCCGACGAGGCGATCACGAAGAGCGGCGGCCGCGCTGGATCGCCCCTGCGGAGTGTGACGGCGACCGCCGATTTCGCCGGCGGCGCCGGCGCCCCGCCTAGCTTGAGCCTTTCAATACAAGCGGCCAGTTCCCGGACGGTCGGGAACTGATACACCAGGTGGTCGGAGAATCGGGCTCGATCCAGCTCAAACACTGTCCGCAGCTGATGAACTGCGCTAAAGACGGACAACGAAGTACCGCCCACCTCGAAGAAATTGCTGTCGCTCCGGATCTCCGCGTGCTTCAGCACATTCCGCCAGACTTCGACGACGCGCGACTCCGTGTCCGAAAGTGGTTCACCCGAAGCCGCGGCCACAGGGCGCCTCGACCATTCCTCAAGAAGCCTCTTGCGGTCGACTTTTCCGCTTGCCGTGAGCGGAAACGACTCGAGACCCACGAGGACCGACGGCACCATGTAAGAGGGCAGCCGACCCTTGAGGGTATTCAGCAAGACCGCATGATCGACCGTGGCTGGCGCGTAGAAGGCGACAAGCAGCGGATTGTCCACCGCAGGTCCGCCGAGCATCACGACGCCTTGCTTGAGATCCGGATGAAGCTGGAGTGTCCTCTCCACCTCGCCGAGATCGACGCGAAATCCCCTGACTTTGACCGTGTGATCGACACGGCCGACGAACTGTAGGCTTCCGTCGGCGAGCCGCCGCACCTGATCGTGCGTATTGAACAGTGGC
>CAYPQX010000185.1:0-11662 GCA_964412975.1 uncultured Steroidobacteraceae bacterium | reverse complement strand
TTTCCGGTCGCGCACATAGACACCGGGCGCGTCGCGCCGGCCCGAAGCTTCGATGCCGTGGCGGGCGGCGAGCGCGATCACGGAGTTCTCGAGCGCGACGACGAGCTCCCGCACGCCGATGCCCCGGCGTTTCAGGTCGACCAGCGCATACAGTACGAGCTGCCCCGGCCCATGATAGGTCACCTGCCCGCCGCGATCGATGCCGACCACCGGAATGTCGCCCGTCGCAAGCAGGTGCTCGGGCTTTCCGTTCAACCCCTGCGTGAATACCGGCGCGTGCTCGAGGAACCAGAGCTCGTCGGGCGTCGTCGCATCGCGGGCATCGGTAAACGCCTGCATCGCATGCCAGGTTGGCGCGTAGTCGGCGCGGAGGAGCCGGCGCAGGATCGCGTTCATTCCGCCTCGACCACCTCGCACCCGAGGTGGCGCTCCGCCGTCAGCGAATTCGAGACCGGACAGCCTTGTTCCGCTTTCTCCAGGAGCTTGCGGGCCCGCGCGGCATCCGCGCCCGCCGGCAGGACGAGCCGGACGCGTGTGTCGATGCGTGTGAACCGGCTGTTGCCGTCGATGCGTTCGAGGAGCCCTTCGACGTTCGCCGACAGTTCGCACCATTCGAAGCGCGAGGCCTTCGCGATGGCGCGGAACGTCAGCATCATGCAGTCGCCGACCGCGGCGAGCAGCAGCGTCTCCGGAGACCAGTAGCCTCCCGGACCGTCGAACTCGGGCGGCGGGAGGGAAGCGATCTCCGGGAGGCCCTCGGCATTCAATCGCAGCGCGCCTTCGGGCGTCGCGCCGATACTCACGTGGTAACGATGCGGAAACGGATGCATCAGGACGCCGGAATCCCGCAATTGTCGCCGGCGAGCGCGCGCTCGGCGCGATAGCTCGAGCGCACCATCGGCCCGGAAACGCATTCGATGAATCCGCGCTCGAGCGCCGCCTCGCGAAGGGCAAGGAATTCCCCGGGCGTCACGAAGCGCTCGACCGGCAGGTGATTGGCCGTGGGCCGGAGGTACTGCCCGAGCGTCAGCAGGTCGCAGCCGATCGCGCGCAGGTCGTCCATCGTCGCGAGCACCTCGTCGTTCGACTCGCCGAGTCCGAGCATCAGGCTCGTCTTCGTCAGCACCGCCGGGCGATGGCGCTTGGCATGCGCGAGAACGTCGAGCGTCTGCCGGTAGCCCGCACGCGGGTCGCGCACGGGGTGGGTCAGTCGTTCGACCGTCTCGACATTCTGCGCGAACACTTCGATGCCCGATTCGACGACGGTCTCGACGTCCGCGCGCACGCCCTGAAAGTCCGGCGTCAGCGCCTCGACGGCAGTCCGCGGATTCTGCTTCTTGATCGCCCGCACGCAGGCGGCAAAGTGGGCCGCACCGCCGTCCGGCAGGTCATCGCGGTCTACGGAGGTGAGAACGACATAGCCAAGATTCATCAGCGCGACGGTCCGTGCCGCGTTCGCGGGCTCCTCCGCATCGAGCCAGCCGCGCGGATTGCCGGTGTCGACTGCGCAGAATCGACAGGCACGCGTACACACCGAACCCATCAGCAGCAAGGTCGCCGTGCCCGCGTTCCAGCACTCGCCGATATTCGGGCAATGCGCTTCCTCGCAGACCGTGGAGAGCCGATGCTCGCGCACCGACTGCCGGAGCGATTCGTAGCGCGCGCCGGTTGCGAGCGGCGCACGCAGCCATCTCGGTTTCGCTGCAGGCGTGAATGCCGCGGCGGCGGCGCCCTTTTTGATGCCGTCCCGAATCGCGGTGAATCCCTGCGGCGTGACGAATTTCTCGCCGCTTTTCGCGGGCCGCCGCCCAACCTGTATAGGAATACCTTTTAGATCAGACACTTACGAAGTATCCTGTGCCGCCGATCTGCTTACTTTAGCCGACCGGCGACGAGAGCACGGGGTGCTTCGCCTTTCCAAGGCGGAGTTCCGAATCGAGCAGCGCAAGCCGAGCCGGCGTGCCGACGTCGGTCCAGGCGCCAGTGTGCCGCTGCCCGGTCAGCCGGCCCGCGGCCATCGCGCGATCGAGCAATGGCTTCAGCGGGAAAGCGCCGTGCTCACATCCCTCGAACAGGCGCGGATCGATCAACGAGATGCCGGAGTAAGTCAGGCGCTGCGGCTCCGCGTGGAGGTGCCCGCCGGCATCGAGTCCGAAATCGCCGCCGGGGTGGTGCTCGGGGTTCTCCACCAGCACGAGGTGGGCGAGCGAATCCTGCGGCGGCTTCAGCGTCCCGAGTTTGAAGTCCGACCAGACGTCTCCGTTGACGACCAGAAACGGCTCCCTGCCGAGAAGCGGCAGCGCGGCGAACATGCCACCACCGGTGCCGAGCGGTACGGGCCCCTCTTTGCTGTAACGGATCGTGAGGCAATAGGCCTTGCCGTCGCCGAGAACCTCCTGGATTCGTTCGCCGTACCAGGACAGGTTGATGACGATCTCGCCGAACCCGTGCTTCGCGAGCGCGGCGAGGTGATATTCGATCAGGCGGTGGCCCCCGACTTCGAGCAGCGGTTTCGGCAGCCTCTCGGTCAGCGGGCGCATGCGTTCGCCGCGGCCCGCGGCCAGGATCATCGCTTTCAACGGGGATGGCCCGCGCGCCGCGAAACCGCTGCGAATGCCGGGACGACCTGTTTTCGGAGGTATGCGTCGAATGCGGCGAGCGCAGGCAATGCCGCTGTCACTTCGAGCGTGTAATCGAGCACTCGTGGCAGGTCGGAAAGATAGCCCGGTTTGCCGTCGCGATGCCAAAGCCGCGCAAAGATGCCGAGAACCTTCAGGTGACGCTGCAATCCCATGCGGTCGAACCACTGCAGGAACTGGTCGCGGTTGGCACCGACATCGAGTCCGGCATCAGAAGCCTTCGCCCGGTAGCGGTCGAGCCATGCGAGCAATCGCTTCCGCGGCCAGACCACGTAGCAATCCTTGAGGAGCGAGACGAGATCGTAGCTGATGGGTCCCTGCACGGCGTCCTGGAAATCGATGATGCCGGGATTGCCCTCTGGCCGGACAAGGAGATTGCGCGAATGGTAATCGCGATGCACGAGCACGACGGGTTGCGCCAGCGCCTCGTCGCAGAGCCAGTCGAAGGCCTCCGCGATCGTATCGCGCTCGCCTCGACCTGGCGCAAGTCCGAGGTGCCGGGAGGCGAACCACTCGATGAAGAGCGAAAGCTCGCGCATCAGGAGCTCGCGGTCGTAGAGCGGCAGCTCCGCCGCGGAAGCGGCGTCGCCCGACTGCATGCGCACGAGCGCATCGATCGCGTCCGCATAGAGCGGTTCCGGATCCGCGCCGTTGCCGAGGGCCTCGAGATAATGGTGCCGGCCGAGGTCCCCGATCAGCACGAATCCCTGCTCGGTATCGACCGCGAGCACCGGCGGCACGTGGACGCCGGTCGCCGCGAGGATGCGCGCGACACGGAGCCAACCGTCGAGGCTCTCGCGTTCGGGCGGCGCATCCATTGCGATCTGGGTCCCGCCGCCACGGTGCACGCGGAAATAGCGGCGGAAGCTAGCGTCGGCGGACGCAGGCGCGATGCGATCGACCGGCGGGCCCGGCAGGCCCGCGATCCATCGTTCGAGTCGTTGCAGCCGCGGATCGGCGATTTCGTTCGTTGTCATGCAGGGGCGACGGCCGGGGTGCCCGCATTATAGACTTCCCGACTCCAGTGCTTTCCCGACGCTTCATCGCATTGCTCGCTGCGACCGGCATGCTGCCGCCGGCCGGTGCCGACGAATGCGTATGGCCGGCATACGAGGATATTCCCGCCAGAACCACCCAGGCTCAGGATAAGCTGCCGGTGCAGGTCAAAAGCGGCGGCGCGGAGGTCACGCGCGAAGGCGACGCGCAGCTCACGGGCGGCGTGACGATCGTCCAGGGCGCGCGCGAACTGTCGGCGGAATCCGCGACCTACGATGCGTCGGAACGGCGATTCGAAGTCGAGGGCGACGTCGAATTCCACTCGCCGGACCTGCGCCTCAAGGGCGCCACAGGCAAGTGGGACGCGGGCGGCACCGGCGAGTTCACCGGCACCGAATTCGAGCTGCCGCAACGCCCGGCGCGGGGCTCCGCCGATTTGCTCCAGATGACCTCGACAGGCGACCTGAAGCTCCGCGAAGTGCGGTTCACCACTTGTCCTGCCGGCAACACGGACTGGGAGATCAGCGCCTCGGCGATCGACATCGACCAGGAGACACTGCAAGGCAAGGGCCGCAATGTACGCGTCGACCTGAAAGGCATTCCGATCCTGTACGCGCCCGCGATTTCGTTTCCGGTCGGCGATCGCCGCAAGTCGGGTTTCCTGTTCCCCTCCTTCGGCAATTCCGACAAGAGCGGTTTCGAACTCGGCGTGCCCTACTACCTCAACCTGGCGCCGAACTACGACCTCACATTGACCCCAATCGTGCTTTCGCGGCGCGGTTTCGGGCTGGGCACCGAGTATCGTTACCTGACGGAGCGCAGCCGTGGCGATTTCGACGCGCGCTACCTCCCGTACGACGATCTCGCGGGCCGCGACCGGTATCTCTCTACGCTTCGACACCGGACCGACCTCAATGACCGGCTCCGCGTCGTGGCAAGTCTCGCCGACGCAAGCGACACCAACTACTTCGAGGATTTCGGCCTGGGGCCCGACGGCACGAGCATCACTTTCCTGGACCGCTACATCCACCTCGCGTGGCTCGGGCAAGGCTGGCGGCTTGACGGCCGTGTCCAGGACTTCCAGACCATCGACCTCGCCGTCGATCCGCTCGAGCGACCGTACTCGCGACTGCCCGAGATCGCGTTCACGGGGCTCTGGCCCGTCGCGGGCGGATTCGAGGCCTCGCTCGATGCGGAGACGACCTGGTTCGAGCGCGACACCGGCACGAACGGACTACGCCCCGAGTTTACGCCACGCAACGCCTCGCCAGCGCGCGGACCCGGCTATCACTTCGAGCCGAGCGCCGCCTGGAACTCAACGGCATACAAGCTGACGGGCGGGGCGCCCGGCGCGGACGACGCGCCCAATCGTTCGGCGCCAATCCTTGCGCTCGACACCGGGCTCGTGTTCGAGCGCGAGGCCGGCACGCGCAATGACCTGATCCATACACTCGAGCCGCGAGTGCGCTACACCTACATCCCGTTCCGCGACCAGGCGGACCTGCCGGTCTTCGACACGGCGCTGCCCGACCTCAATCTCGTGCAGCTCTTCCGCAGCAACCGCTACGTCGGCAAGGACCGGCTCGGCGATGCGAACGAGCTGGCGGCCGGACTGACGACGCGGCTGCTGCACGCGGAGAGCGGACAGCAATACCTGACGGCGACGATCGGCCAGCGGTTCTATTTCGAAAGCCCGCGCGTTGTCCTTCCGGGCGAACTGGCCGAAACGCGAAACGCCTCGAACCTTGTCGGCGAAGTCGAGTTGACTGCATGGCGCCACTGGAGCGCGCGCGTCGCCATGGAGTACGACGGAGAGCAATCGAACACGCTGCGCGGCGAAGCCGGCGTCCAGTACCACCCGCGTCCGAACACCGTCGTCAACGTGGGCTACCGCTATCGCGAGGGACTGCTCGAGCAGTGGGACGCCGCGTTCGCCTGGCGGGTGTCGCCGTCCTGGCAGTTGTTCGCGCGCCAGGTCTATTCGACCAAAGAAAACAAGTCGATCGACCGCTTCGCGGGCTTCGAGTACGGAGGCTGCTGCTGGCGCGTACGCCTGATCGGGCGCAACTATGTTTCGAACCGCACGGGCGAAAGCGACAATTCCGTGCTGCTGCAGGTGGAACTCACCGGGCTTTCATCGGTCGGAACCCGCAACGATACTTTCCTGGAACGCGGCATTCGGGGATACTCCGGCAGCACTCCATGACAAAAATCCTGACCGTTTATCTCTGCATGGCACTGGCATCCGGTGCGGCGCTTGCGCAGACGCGCGAGCTGTCGGCCAGCGGCATCGCGCTCGACCGCGTGGTGGCGGTCGTCAACGACGGCATCGTCCTGCAGAGCCAACTCGACACGCAGGTCCTGCTGATCACCGAGCGGCTGCGCGGCCAGGGCACGGAGCTTCCGCCGGCGGACGCGGTCCGCCAGCAGGTGCTCGAGCGGCTGGTGCTGCAGGAGATCCAGGTGCAGCGCGCGTCGCGCCTCGGCGTGCAGGTATCGGACGAGATGCTGAACGAGGCGCTCCGGGACGTCGCGACACGGAACAAGATCGATTTCGAGCAGATGCCCATTGCGCTGGAGGCGCAGGGAATCGATTACGCCTCCTATCGCGACGAGATGCGGCGCGAGATCATGCTTTCGCTGCTGCGCCAGCGCGATGTCTTCCCGCGCATCTACGTGTCTCCGCGCGAGCTCGACCAGGCCCTGGAACGCGAGTCGGGCCAGGCCGGCGAGAACACCGAGTACGATGTGTCCCACATCCTGCTGTCTCTGCCGGAATCCGCGACCTCGGAACAGATGGCGAGGGTCGAGGAGCTCGCGCGCGACATCTACCGGCGCGCCCAGGGCGGCGAGGAGTTCGGCCAGCTTGCGCTCGCGTATTCGCAGGCGCAGTCCGCGCTCGAGCGCGGCAAGCTCGGCTGGCGGCGTATGAACCAGTTGCCGCAGTTCATTGCGGAACTCGTGGGCAGAATGCAGACCGGCGACGTCAGCGAACCGGTACGCACGCCGACGGGATTCCACCTGGTCCGGCTCGACGAGACGCGCGGGGGCGAAAGCGGCCCCGTGCTGGTCGAGCAGGTCCACTCCCGGCACATCCTGATGCGGCCCAATGAGGTGCAGGACGATGCGACGACGCGCCAGCGGCTCTCGGCGCTTCGCGACCGCATCCTGGCCGGCGAGGATTTCGGCGCGCTCGCAAGCGTCACCTCGGAGGACCCGGGCTCTGCAAGCCGCGGTGGCGACCTCGGCTGGAACGCGCCGGGCGTTTTCGACCCCGAATTCGAGAATGTGCTCTCAATGCTCCAGCAGGACGAGATCAGCGAGCCGTTTCGCAGCCAGTTCGGCTGGCATATCGTGCAGCTCATCGGCCGGCGCACGTATGACCAGAGCGACGAATTGCGCCGGCAGCGTGTGCTGACCGCATTGCGTGAAAGCAAGGTCGACGAGGAAACCGAGCTGTGGCTGCGACGACTCCGCGACGAGGCCTACGTCGAGATCCGGAATCCCTGAGCACCCGGCGCCTCGTCATCGCGACCGGAGAGCCCGCCGGCATCGGCCCCGATCTCGCTCTGGCCGCTGCGCTCTCCGACTGGCCGTGCGAACTGGTTTTTGCCGGCGACCCGGGCTTGCTCGCCGCGCGCGCGGCGCTCCTCGGTCTCGGCCTCAGGCCGAGCGAGTGGCAGGAGCAGGCCGCGCCCGTCCCGCATCGGGCCGGCACCCTGCCGGTGATGCCTGCAAAGCTCGCACGGGAAGCGCGTCCGGGCAAGCCTGATCCGGCGAACGCGCGGTATGTACTCGATACCATCGATGCCGCGGCCCACGGCTGCATCCAGGGGCGCTTTGCGGCCATGGTGACCGCACCCGTCCAGAAGTCCTCGATCAACGAGGCCGGCATTTCGTTCACGGGTCACACGGAATATCTCGCTGCCTTATGTGGCGGCGCCCATCCCGTGATGCTCCTGGTCGCGGGCGACCTCCGGGTCGCGCTTGCGACCACGCACCTGCCGCTCGCGGACGTGGCGCGGCACATCACGCGCGCGTCGCTCGAAGTGACGCTCACTGTGCTCGACCGGGGCCTCCGCGAAGCGTTTCGACTGCACACGCCCCGAATCGTCGTCTGCGGCCTCAATCCGCACGCGGGTGAAGGCGGTTACCTTGGCCGCGAGGAAATCGATGTCATCCGCCCGGTCATCGAGGCGCTCGGCAAGCGCGGTCTCGTCGTCAGCGGCCCGGTGCCGGCGGATACTGCATTCACTCCGGCCGCGCTGGAAGGCGCGGACGCCGTGCTCGCGATGTACCACGACCAGGGCCTGCCGGTGATCAAGCACGCGGGCTTCGGCCGCACGGTCAATGTCACGCTCGGCCTGTCGTTTCACCGCACTTCGGTCGATCACGGCACAGCGCTCGATCTCGCCGGTACCGGCCATGCGGATCCCGGAAGCCTGTTCGAGGCGATTCGCCTGGCACAACGTCTCGGATGATCCGCACGCGCAAGCGTTTCGGCCAGCATTTCCTCCATGACCCGGGCGTCCTGGCGCGCATCGTCGCGGCAATCGATCCGCGGCCCGGAGAACGCATCGTCGAAATCGGCCCCGGCCGTGGCGCCCTCTCCCGGCCGCTGCTCGAGCGCTGCCATCGCCTCGAGGCCATCGAGATCGACCGCGACCTCATCCCGGTACTGCGCGAGCGTTGCGCCGGCGCCGGGGAGCTCATCGTGCATGAGGGCGACGTGCTCGAGATGAATCTCGCGGAGCTCCATGGCGGCGGCCCGAAGCTCCGCGTCTGCGGCAACCTGCCCTACAACATCTCGACGCCTCTTCTCTTCCACCTGCTCGACTCGGGCGCGGTCATCTCCGACATGCATTTCATGCTCCAGAAGGAGGTCGTCGACCGTATCGTTGCGCCGCCAGGCAACAAGACCTACGGCCGGCTCACCGTCATGCTTGCGGCCGCCTGCCGGTCCGAAGCCCTGTTCCGCGTCGGGCGCGGCGCATTTCAGCCGCCGCCCGCAGTCGATTCCGCGGTTGTGCGGATCGTGCCGCACACCGCCGATCCGTTTCCGCTTCCGGATCGCGCACGCTTCGCACGCGTCGTCTCCGCCGCCTTTTCGATGCGCCGCAAGACGCTCAGGAATTCGCTGCGCGGCCTCGTCGGGCCGACACAGTTCGCCACGGCAGGCATCGACGCCGACCGGCGCCCGGAAACCCTCGCCCCCGCCGAATTCGGCAAACTCGCGGCCGAACCGACCGGGCCCGAGGCACTATAATGGCCGCACGATGAGCATCTACCGAAGAATCCTCCTGGTCGTGGACCTCGGCGATCAGTCCGATCAGATCGCGGTTCGCGCACGCGACCTGGCCTCCCTGCTTGGAGCCGAGTTGTCGGTCCTGCACGTGGTCGAATACGTCCCGGTCGAACCCATGGGTGAAACCCTGTTGCCGGCCGTCCAGATCGAAGAAGAACTGGTGCAGCGCGCCCGGCAACGGCTCGCGGAACTGACTACGAAGCTCGGCATTGACTCGGTGAAGCGCCAGGTGACCGCCGGAAACATCAAGGCGGAGATCGTGCGCGCGGCGCAGGAACAGCAGGCTGATCTCATCGTGCTCGGATGCCGCGAGCGGCGCGGCCCATCGATCCTCGTCAATTTCACCGAAGACACGGTGCTGCACGCCGCGCCCTGCGACGTGCTGGGTGTCCGGCTGCGCTAGGCGCAGGCCATGGCGGAATCGGACGACAACCTGTTCACGATCGACGTAGACACGCGCTACCTCGAGGATCAGTCGGATCCCGACGAGCGCCGTTTCGTGTTTGCCTACACGATCACGATCCGCAATCGCGGCACGGTGCCCGCGAAGCTCCTTACCCGGCACTGGGTGATCACCGACGCCAACGGCAAGGTGCAGGAAGTGCGCGGCGATGGCGTCGTCGGCGAGCAGCCGCACCTGATGCCAGGGCAGGGTTTCCGTTACACGAGCGGCGCGGTACTCGAGACGCCGGTCGGTTCGATGCAGGGTTCCTACCAGATGCTGGCGGACAACGGCGTGCGGTTCGATGCGCCGATCCCGGCATTCACGCTCGCGATTCCCGGCACCATTCACTAGGACACCGTCTTGGCCCACTACGCGGTAGGCGACCTGCAAGGCTGCCATGCCGAGTTCATGGCCCTGCTCGCAAGGATTCGCTTCGATCCTTCCCGCGACCGCCTGTGGCTCACCGGCGACCTCGTCAATCGCGGGCCGGATTCGCTCGCGGTGCTGCGGGAAGTTCGCGCACTCGGGCCTTGCGCGACGGTCGTGCTCGGCAATCACGACCTTCACCTGCTCGCGATGGCCTGGGCGCCCAAGACCGTTCGACGGCGCGAGCCTGAACTCGAAGCCGTCCTCGACGCGCCGGATTCCGCCGAACTCCTGGCCTGGCTCGGATCGCGCCCCCTGCTGCACCGTGACCGCGCGCTCGGCTGGACGCTGATTCATGCCGGGCTCCCGCCCCAGTGGACGCTCGCGGAAGCCGAGAAATGCGCAAGAGAAGTCGAGCGCGCACTCAGCCGGGATGCGGCGGGCTTCTTGAATGAAATGTATGGCGACCAGCCCGACCGCTGGTCGCCCACGCTCAAAGGGGTCGAGCGCTTGCGGTTTTCGATCAACTGCCTGACGAGGTTGCGCTTCGTCGACGGTAAAGGGCGGCTCCTGCTCGCACACAAGGGCACGGTGGCGGACGCGCCCCGCGCGGCAATGCCCTGGTTCCGGCACCCCGCGCGCGCGACGAAAGAGCATGCCTTCGTGTTCGGGCACTGGTCGGCGCTCGGCTATCTGTCGGAGCCCGGGCTCCGTTGCCTCGATACGGGCTGTGTCTGGGGCGGCGCGCTCTGCGCGCTCAGGCTGGACCGGGTAGAAGAACCGGTGATGCTGCCCTGCCGCGGCAACCGGCGCGTAACCGACTGATCAGGGATTCTGCTTGCCGTCCTGTTGCAGGCTCTGGCGCTGCGCGCTGTCCACCGACTGGATGCCCGTCAGGACTTCGAATCGCAGGTCGATGCGGTTGCCGACGAGCTGGTGCGGGATGCAATTGATGCCGCCTTCGACCGAGCGCGTGAGAAACTTCGGCAAAACGCGGTCGTGGAAGATTTCCACCATCTCGCAATCGCCCATCTCCAGTCCTTTCGGGGAATTGCGCTTGATGACGACCGGCTTCCAGACGCCGAGCACGGGCTCGCCGACATTGCGGTCACCCGGCTCCGGAATCGTCGGTGCCCAGAATGTGACCTTCAGGCGGGGAAAGTCGGCGACCTTCTGGTAGCCGAACTCGCAACCGCGCTCGATGATCTTGATGTCCTCGCGGACGCCGAGATGTTTCAGGAGTAACCGGACCTTGCTCCTCAACCCGCTGCAGGTGTAGCGGGTGGTGAACCCCATGTACTGGAAGTCCACCTCGTGCTTCGTCCAGGCGGCGGCTTCTTCGGTCGGCAGGCTGTCGTCCGCCATGGCGGGTGTCGCCGCCAGCAGGGCGCACATCACGATTACGGCGCGCGACGCCATGTCAAAAGGCTCCTCTCAACGGTTCTGTACCTCAGACCGGGCGCGGCCTGTCGGGTTCCATCGGGTGACTATAATGACAGGATGACCGTCATGCGATTCGAGGCCGGGGGCCGGCGGCTTCAGGCCGACTTTTCAAGGCCGCTCTCGATCGCAATCCCTCTGGATTTCAGCGGACCGCAAGCCTCCTGTTTCGATGCGCCGCCGGCAAGCGCGAAACCGCTCCGCGCCGGCGACTTTGTAGGCGACATGCGCGAGGGCGGTAGCTGCAATTGCGAACGACTCGTGCTTGCGCCTCATTGCAACGGCACGCATACCGAGTGCGTGGGCCATGTCACGGACGATCGCATCGCCGTCGCCGAGCGGCTGCGCGGCGGCGTTTCGCTTGCGCTCCTGATCTCGGTCGAACCGGCTGCTGCCAACGAATCGACGGAAGACAGCGATCCCCCGCCCACGGCGAGCGACCGTCTCGTCACGGCTGCGGCGATCGCCGCG